>JASHQT010000082.1 GCA_030039005.1 Bryobacteraceae bacterium | reverse complement strand
ACCGGCGGGGGAGCCGACCTGCGTACCTGCTCCCGCACCGGTTCCAGGCTGAGGCCTTGTTCGCGCAGCAGTTGCGCGGCGAAGGATTGTTCTTCGCGAAGCAGGCCGAGGAGGAGATGCGGCGTGCCGATATGCTTGTCATTCATGCGTTCGGACTCCTCGGCGCCGTAGGCCAGCACGCGCTTGGATTCATGGCTGAGCGGCAGGTCGACCGACGTCGCGATCTTGTCGCCCTTCCGGGCACGCTGATCGATGGAACGGCGCATGGCTTCGAGCTTGGCGTGGGATCCCAGGAACTGGCCGGCCAGCTCCTTATCCTCACGGAACAGTCCGAGCAGCAGGTGCTCCGTTTCGATATACGGGCTGCCGAACTGGCTCGCCTCATAGCGGGCGAAGAAGATGGTTCGCCGGGCCTTTTCGGTGTAGCGCTCGAACATATCCGCACTTTACTCCAAAATGACTGCGTAGGAAGGGCATACCGGCTCGGGAACAAAACTGGAGCAGTTTTCGTCAAAACGAAATATCGGTGTGGAAAGATAACATGGCTGCATTCTGAGCCCTAGGAGGCTACATATGAGAAAGCTGGCCGTCTTTGTCCTCGCGCTGGCAGCGTTGGTGAGCGCTTCGTTTGCTCAAACTCTGACTGGAACCTGGCAGGGAGCCCTCAAGATTCCGCAAGCGCCGAATGGCGAATTGCGAATCGTGATGAAGATCTCCACCACCGAGAAGGACACGCTCCAAGCAGTGATGTACAGCATCGACCAGGGCGGGCAACCAATCCCGGCTGAGTCAGTCAAACAGAGCGGCACTGGACTCAAGATCGGAGTTCCCGCGATCAACGGTACTTACGAGGGTACCCTCAGCGCCGACGGGAACACCATCACGGGCACATGGACCCAGGGAATGCCCCTGCCGCTGACGCTGGTCAAAGCCACCGCGGCAACGGCGTGGACCATCCCCGAGCCGCTGCCCCCTCCCAAGATGATGGACGCGAAAGCCAAGCCGGAGTTCGAGGTTGCTACGATCAAGCCCTCCGATCCCAAGCGGCCGGGCTGGGGAATCACGGTGAACCGAAGCGGCGAGTTCAAAACTCTGAACACGACTCTTGCGGACCTGATTAAGTTCGCCTATTCGGTGCACCCGAAGCAGGTCATCGGGGCGCCTGCCTGGGGCGACACCGATAAATTCGATGTCGAAGGCAAGCCGAACACGCCCGGCATGCCCAGCGTGGATCAAATGAGAGACATGCTTCAGAAACTGCTGGCTGACCGCTTCGCGCTGGCATTCCACAACGAAAAGAAAGAGCTTTCGGCATACGCGATCACCGTGGCCAAGGGCGGCTCGAAGCTGAAGAAGGAAGAGAATTCCACGATCCCCGTGCCCGGATTTGGCGGGAGGCCGCAGAGTGGGTTTATGGTGCGCAACGCGACGATCGAGGAGTTCGCGCACGTGATGCAGGCGCAGTTTATGGAACAGCCCGTGGTCGACCAGACGGGTCTGGGCGACACGCGCTACAGTTTCATCCTGAAGTGGACACCGGACCCTTCGCAGAGCCAGGGCTTCGGTGCAGGGCCCGCGGCGGCTAATCCCCAACCGGCAGCTCCCGATCCGGATGCGCCTCCGGATTTGTTCGCTGCAATGGAGCAGCAACTCGGTTTACAGATGAAGGGGACGAAGGCGCCGATCGATGCGATGGTGATCGATAAGGTCCAAAAACCGGGCGAGAATTGAAGGGGGTCGAGTGGCCCCTATTGCCCGCCGGGGCCGCGCGCCGGGCCAGTGAGCAGCGGCAGATCCTGATTATTTTCCTGGCAGATGTACTCCATCAGTTCCGTCCCAGGCATGAGCGTGGCATGGCCGACCGTGGTGAATGGCTTGGCGTAGGCGCCGGGATCGTCGATGGTCACTTCGATCGACATGTGCCCGAAGTCGGTGCGCGTGTAGCGCTCGATGGTGTGAAGCTTCTCGGTGTGCGGATGGCCCTTGTAATCGAACCAGAATTTGTCGTTGAAGCCGACCGTATCCACCACTAGCGTGTTGCCTTCCCAATGGCCGATGGAATGGCCGTACCAGGTGGGATCGGGATCTTCGGGGTGCTTGCCGTTCATGAAGATCTGCCGGAAGCTATGGATGTTGCCTTCGAACAGGATGAAGTAATGCGTGGGCGTTTGCAGGATGCGCCAAGGATACGGCGATCCGCGCGGAATACCCGCAGGCAGGCAGTTGGCTTCGGGATCTTGCTTCGATTGCCGGTGCGCGGTCACGTCGGCGGCCCAGGGCAGCATGACGACCTCGCTGCCGGGCTTCAGAGCGCGGGTGACGTCGGCCTCGTTCGCGCCGCTGCCGAGCCACACGCCCGAGAGATCCGGCGTTCCGTCGGCGAGCTTGGGCGCGGGGCCATCGGGCGGCAACTGCTGATTGCGATAGAGTCCGATGTTGCCGGTTTTCGCGGCGGGAGCTTCCTGCGCGACGACCGAAGGCGCGGCGATTAAGGCTGCGCCTGCGAGTATAAGGCTGAGTTTTTGAAGGTTCATTTCGCTGGATCTTCCGGGCCTAGGAACGTCAGTTTGTGGCCGTCGGGAAAGGTGACCACCGAGGCGGCGGCGTAGTTGGAGGCGTCCTTGGCCTGGCTGCCGGAGACGGTCACGGTGTCGCCGGGCTTGACGGAGTTTCGATGCCAACCGTTGCGACTGAGGACGTTGGGGCTAGCGAGCTCGAAGTTCCAGTTGGTAACGGCGCCGCTTGCGTCCTTCACGTCCATGTAGAAGTGGGCGTGCGGATTGGTCCATTCGACTTTGGTGACCACGCCGGTGAGCTCGACCTTCTTTTTCATGTCGAATTCGGCGGCGCCGGAATGGTGCGCGAGCGCCGGTGGCGCAGAGGTAAAGCAGCCCGCGCAGGCGACCGCGATCGCTAGAAGAGGTTTTGTCATCAGACTTCCGGAGGACCTCCGTCAGAAATTCTTTCATACCGGGGCGGAATGCACAAGAGGAGCGCAGCCAATTGATTCTGGCGTGCGTCGTATCATAGTTAGTTACGAGGAGAATAAGATGACTAAATATTGGTTGACTCTCAGTTTCGCGTCCGCGCTTGCGGCCTGCACCGCGCTTGCCGCCGACGACGTGGCCGGCGCTGTGGACGCGACGGTGAAAACCGTCGACAAGGGCGCCAAGACCGTGGTGGTGAAAACGGCCGACGGCACCGAGCAGACCTTTCGTTTTATCGGCCGGACAGTCGCGCACGGCGGGGAAGCGGCGGCGCATGGCAGCAAGGACGCCTTCGAAGGGATGAAGGAAGGCGACGAAGTGATCGTGCATTACACGGCCAAGGGCGCCGATAAAACGGCGTTGGAAGTGGATCACGTCGGCAAGGATGGGCTCAAGGCCAGTGAAGTGGCGGTGAAGAGCGTGGATCGAGGCGCCAAGACCGTCACCGTAACAACTGCCGACGGCGCCGAGGAAACGTATCGCCTGACGGACCGCGCCGCGAAAGAATCGGGCAAGGGTCTGGAAAAAGGCGGCAAAGTGACGGTGTATTACACCGAGGACGCCGGCAAGAAAGTAGTGCATTTCTTTAAACAGAGCTGAG
>JASHQT010000605.1 GCA_030039005.1 Bryobacteraceae bacterium | reverse complement strand
CGAGCGCGATCTGGGAATCGCGCCGCAGCCCGTCGAGGGCAGCCAATTGCGCCTGTGCGAAGGCCTGTTCCGGCGCGAGGAGGGCGTCCCGCACAACAGTGCCCGAGAGATAAATATCAGACCGAATCCGCTCCAGGGTGCGATTTCGTGCCAGGAATCGAGCCTGCAAGGTGGTGTCGTTTTGGCGCAGGCTGTTGAGGAACCACAAGGCGCCCGCTTCGGCCGCCGCCATGATGAGGAGCAGGCCGCCAAATCCGGCTACAAGAACCACTCCTGGACGCTGCCGCATGCCTTTCTTAGTGTAACCGGCAGGGCGCGCCAGTAGCTCAGCGGGACGAAACCACATCTTCTCTAAGGTAGAACCGCAACCGGAATACAGGAATCACGTCAATCCTGTATTGGGGCCTCAGGGGCCTGTATTAAGGGAACCTCATGTGCGGAAATACAGTTCCAACGGGATTCTTTTACATGGTTACGCGTCGTTATTCTGTAAATACAAAAGCTTAGGAGGCTTGGATGATTTCTCGAATTCTGGCTGGCGCGGCCCTGACAGCGCTCACTTTGACATTTGCCGGATGTGCGAAAAAGGTGGCCGCGAAGGCTCCGACCACGCCGGCTCCGGTGCAGACCGCGTCCGCCGCTCCGTCGACGCCGGCGCGTGCACAGAGCACGCCATACACCCCGGCGGCCACAACTCCGCGGCCCCGATACCCTGACGCTGCCACGCGTGCGACGATCCAGGAACTGCTGAATCGCATTCAGGATGCATACTTCGATTACGACAAGCACAGCTTGCGGCCGGACGCTGAGGCGTCCCTGAGGAAAGACGCGCAGACGCTGGCCGATATTATCAAGCAGTACCCGGATTTCAAGCTCACGGTGGAAGGCTATGCCGACGAGCGCGGATCGGATGAATACAACATGGCGCTGGGCGATGCGCGCGCCAAGCAGACCAAGGAATATCTGGCCAGCCTGGGCCTGCCGGCCAATCAGCTCGCCACCATCAGCTACGGTAAGGAAATGCCCGTCTGCACCGAGCACGACGAAGATTGCTGGCAGAAGAACCGCCGCACGCACATCACTCAGGCGCAAGCCAACTAATCCCCTCCTCAATCCGCAACTGCGGGCCCCGGCGCAAAAATCGCCGGGGCTTTCATTGTTATTGTGAGGCGACCGTTACCGTTCCGAAGCCTTCATAGCCTCGTAGGACTTAAGAAAGTCCTTCACCCGATCTCTCTTGACAAATGGGGTACGGAAGAACGGATCGACGGTCGCATTGAAAAGGGCCGGATTGTCGAAAGGAATCATGTGCGTCGCGTTGGGAAAGATGCAGAGTTGGCTGTTGGGAATGTGGTGATAAATCTGGAGGGTGTGTTCGTCGATGATCAGATCGTGATCGCTGGCTAGAATGAGCGCGGGCGCGGTGATTTTTTCGAGAGAGGCTGGATCGATGTGCGGCTCGTCGAGAACCAGTTGGCCGACCTTCAATTCTCGCTTGCCTTGGGCGGTCGCGCGAATATTCGCCGGGATCGAATCGAGCTGAGACTTCGCCATCGCGATGACTTCCGGGTAGGCCCCTTTGGGATCCAGATTGGCAGCCATCGAAGCAATCTTTTTAATCTTGCCGGGATGGCGGATATCCAACAGGAGCGCTTCAATTCCTCCGTCGCTCCAACCCAACACGTCGGCCGGTGGAGATTTGAGATGGTCCAACAGCGCAGCCTGATCGTCGGCCATCTTTTCATAGGTCAGCTTCCCTGGGCTGTCAGATGATTTGCCCTGGTCGCGGCTGTCCATCGCGATCACACGATAATGCCTCCGGAAATAATCGATCTGCGCGCTAAAGCTGGCAACGCTCTCTCCGTTGCCGTGGATCAGCAGAAGCGGGTCGCCCGCGCCGTAGACTTCGTAGTACAGCTTTACGCTTTCGTGCAGGAACGTCTTGCCCACGGCCGGATTGGAGCCGTATTTCGCGGTCTGGCCCAAACCGATCGACGCTCCAATCGTGAACGCAATAGCCAATAACGCAATAGCCAATGCAGTAGTGATGGTGTGACGCAAGACCTGCCTCCTGTTTGCCCGGAATGCTCGAATTGTAGCTCAGGTGTTTGGGGTCACTGGGCGGCCAGGCGGGCCAGCACGCGGTCCACCGCCTGGCCGTTGGTATCGGCCGGCGCGGTTGAGGTGCAGGACTTCTGGCCCTGCTTCCACAGATCTTCGGCGAGCGCGAGATTGCGGTCGGCGGAATCTTCCAACTGGTTCGCGCGCGGGCGCGCGGCGATGGCCTTTTGGGCCGCCTCCGTGGCCTGGGTTCCAGGCTGGCAGGCATCGAAGCGCATAATCTCGGCCTGCAGCAACTCCTTGCTGCGCTCGTAACGCGCCGCTGCCCGCAGCCCGCGAGCGTTGGGATCGAGCGCCATGACGCGGTCGATCAACGCGAGCTGCATTTTGCTGGCCTGATCCGCTCGGTTCAGCTCAACCGCTTTTTGAAAGGCATTGCGTGCTTCATAGTAGTTGTCCAGAGCCAGCTCCGCCTGACCCAATCCGGCGTAGGCCAGCGCACTCCGATTGTCGGCTCGCGTGATGTCCCGAAACGCATCGGCGGCTTCACGCGGCGCGCCGTAGCTCAACAGCAGATCGCCTATCTTCTGCTTCACGGCGACGTCATTCGCCGCGGAACCCAAGGCCGCCAGCAGCTCAGCGATGGCCGGTGTCCTCTGCCCGCTCTTGGCTAGCAAGGAAACAAGTTCAAAGCGGGCCTGCATGCGCGTGCTTTGTTCGCCCGCCGGCCAGGATCCGTCGATCGCACGGCGGTAAAGGCGAATGGCATCCACAGGTTTGCTTTGGCCGGCGAGGATGCGCGCTTCGCCGAGACCGGCCAGAGCGTTCTCCGGGTCGCGCTTCAGCAGCGCATTCAGATACACGGAAGCTTCGGCCGCATGATTGGCTTTCGCTAAGGCGAGGCCGAGGGCCAAGCGATATTGCGGATTTCCCGGTGTGGCGGACAGTGCATCCCGGAACTGTTCCACGGCTTCTTCGTCCCGGTCCTGTTGCAGAAATGCGTTGCCGGTTTGGTAATACTCGGCGGCGCGTTGGGACCGCGCCGAGCGGTAGTAATAGTTGAGGAATCCGATCACCAGCAGCACGCCGAGCCCCGCCGCCAGCACTCCCGGCACCAGCCGGCGGGAGACGCGAATCTGGTCGCCGGCCGCCTGCTGGGCTTCCTTCTCGCCCGCCACCTCGTAGGCCTCGAGGATGCTTTTCATCGAGACCACGCCCTTCAAATCGCGGATGTCGGCGCGGCCCACCACAGGAAGCACATCGATTTTGCTGTGCGCCATGCGGCGCAGCGCCATGTCCAGCGGGTGGTCCATGTGGAGATGCGGAAAATTCTCCGACGTCAGCAAGGCATTGGGAATGTCGGCGGGGAGCAGTTCGCCGAGAGGCCGGCCGCCGTGGCCTTCCTCCATTTGTTCCCGCACTTGCGCCAGCGTGATCATCCCGGCCAGACGGCCGCCGTCCATCACCGGCCAGGCGTTGTGATCGTTGTCGAGAAGGCGGCCGGCATCCTGCACGCGATCGGCCCTTTTCAGCACCTCGAGCGGCGCCTGGGCGGCGTCCCGGACGATCAACAGCTCCTGGCGGTAGCGCACGCCGGATGGCAAATGGATGCCGTCCTGGTGCTGCAAGGCTTCGTAAATGGGCTCTTCCTGCAGGCGGTAGGAGATGTAGAAGCTGATCAGGTTGGCGATCATGAGCGGCACGATGATGGAATAGTCGCGCGTCATCTCGAAAATCATGATCACCGACGTCAGCGGCACGCGCACGATGCCGGCGAACAGCGCGCCCATGCCCACCAGCGCGTACGCGCCGACGCCGCCGGTGAAATCGGGCAAGAGCTGGTGCGCCACAGTCCCCACGCTGCCGCCGAGCATGGCACCCATGAACAATGCGGGGCCGAAAATACCACCCGCGTTGCCGGTACCGTAGCACGAGGCGGTGGCGACCACCTTCAGCACCACCAGGATCGCCATCAGCTCCAGCGTCATTTGGCCATTGAGCGCTTCGCTTACGTGGCCGTAGCCGACTCCCAGGACGTCAGGGACGAACCATCCCATGAGCCCCACGGCCAGTCCGCCTATCGTAGGCTGCCACCATTCGGTCGCACGGGGCATGTTCAGGCAGTATTGGCGAATTTTGAGCAGCAGCTTCACGAACGCCACGGAAACAAAGCCGCCGGCGATGCCCAGGACGGCGTAGCTCAGAAATTCGATGGGGCTGACAAGCTGGTAGGAAGGAACGTGGAACAGTGGCTCGTCTCCCAGCACGAGATGCATGGCCACCCAGGATGTAGCCGAGGCCAGCACGGTCGAGCCGAGCACCGGCGCGTGCAGATCTCCCATGACCTCTTCGAGCGTGAATAAAACAGCGGCTACGGGCGTGTTGAAAGCCGCCGCCAGCGCCGCCGCGGCGCCCACGGGGATCAGTTCCCGGATGCGGGCGGGGCTGAGTCCGAGGCGCCGGCCCAATACCGACGCGATCCCCGCGCCCACCTGCACCGACGGCCCCTCGCGGCCTAGGGCGATGCCGCTCGCCAGCGACGCCGAGCAGCAGCCGAATTTGCCGAGCACCGTGCGAATGGTGATGTAGCCATCGCGCAGGAACATGGCCGCTTTGGTTTGCGGAATACCGCTGCCGCGTGCGTTGGGGAAAAAGCGCCAGAGCAGATAACCCGTGACTAAGGCGCCGGCGGTGGGGATCAAGACCAGATGCCAAGCCGGGCTGCCGGCCGGATACATGCGCGCGCCCAAGTCTTCGGTGACGTAAATGAACGCGGCGACGACGAGTCCCACCACCGCGCCGATAATCAAGGTGAGCAGCAGCAGAATCTTGTCTTCGTAGTGCAGGAGGGACTCGGTGTTCGTCCAGTGACCAATACGGCTCCGCCAGGTGTCTAAAGGAGCAGGGGGTACTACGGCTTGCGACGACACTTCTTTTAGGTTAACAACCCGCCGCGACGAGCGCCAAATCGATCACACCCGCAACAACTGCGGGATGGATTCGAAATGCCGGTCGCGCGTGATCAGAACCAGGTCGTGTTGCAGCACGAGCGCGGCGATCCAGAGATCGTTATCGGGGATGGGTGTACCGGCGCGCTTGAGCTGCACGAAGAGGCGCGCGTAGGTGTCGGCTGTTTCCCGCGCCGGCAGCAGAACGCCGACCGTCGGGCGGATTAGGAAATTACGCAATAGAAATTCGTTACGATATTGCTGCGAACCGCCGTAAAATCCCGCCTGGATTTCGGCTAGGACCATTAACGGCAGCCAGACTTCATCGCACTCGCCGAGCCGCTCGGCCAGCGCGGTGTCGCCCTGAAACAGATCGGTGAGCCGATTGGTGTCCAGCGCGACGCGCACTCGCTATTTCCACTTTTCCCAATCGATTTGGCGTTGGGAGGCGATGATCTCGTCGAACTCGGGATCGGGAGTCCATTGGCCAACCAGGTCTGAGAAGTCCGCCTTGCGCGTGCGGCCGATGGTGGCGCGGGTCAGTTCGTCGACGACGAGCTGATTGAGGCTGACTTTTAATTGCGCCGCTTTTTTCCGCAGAGCGTGATCCACTTCGCGGGGGACGCCGCGAATGGTGTACTGGATGGGTTCCTGGGCGAGAGCGAGCTGCATCGTCTGCGCCTCCATGCCTACATGATAACAAATTGAGTAGGCATGTCAAGCAATAAATTGAATCAATGACTTAGCGCTGGGAATTGTGTCTAGCCGGTCGATTTGATCCACCAGGCGGTCCCTTGCAGGTTGCGGCAGGAAGTTACTCGCGTTTTCATCGAACTTGGTCCGTAGTTCTTCATAAGTCATTGGATTCTCAGCCGATCCGCGGTTGTATTCCTCCGTTTCTGCGAATTCGCGTCCATCCCGGAGCGTGATTCTGACCTTGCCTTTAAAGCGGCCGGGGCCGGGATAATCGGAGTCGACGCGATATTCCACACGGCGCGCCAGCGCCAGGATCTCGGGGTTGGCGCGGCTTTCGGCGCTATAAGCCGATTTGCCCAGCGCGCCGTGATACAGCGCCTCGGCCACGCTGTATTGCAGGCTAACGCGGCCGTGGGAATCCGAAGCCGGTGCGAACTTCTCGGCGGTCGGCTCGCAGACGATGCCGACGATGAAGGAAGTCACAGGGCACTCGACGCGTTGGATCGCGCGCGGATCGATTGCGTATTTGGCGCGCAGCCGCAGTGCGGCGCTGATGTAAGGGTGAATGACGTGCGCGGCCGGGAACGGTTTGAAGGATGCGTTGCGACTTTCCCAGTGCTCGCCCAGACGATCCGTAACCCGCGCGAAATCGCGATGTGCGCCGGCATCTTGCACGTGCGAAGCAAACAGTCCCCAGCGTCCCTCGAAAACCTGTGCCGGGCCGGTGACGCCCGAGCGTGCCAGCAGCGCCGCCGTGATCCCGCTTTGGGCGGACCATCCCGGATGCAGAAATTTGGTTTGCGTTCCGTCTACCCAACATTCCAGTAGCCCGGACGCGAAACTTCCGGCGATGCCCGCCGCGCGCGCCAAGTCCGGAGCGTCAAGGCCGAGCAGTTTGCCGGCGAGATACGCGGCGCCGAACGTGGCGAACAGTCCCGTGGGATGGAAACCGCGCTTGTGCAACTCGCCCGACGACACGCTGCCGACGCGGCAGGAAATCTCGTTGCCGATGGCGATGGCGGTGATCACATCGCGCCCGGAGACCTCGGTGTATTCGGAAATCGCGAGCGCCGCTGCCACCGCCGGGCTGCTCATGTGCACGATGGATTCGTTATGCGTGTCATCGTATTCGAGCGCCTGCGAAAATGCGCCGTTGGCGAACGCCGCGGTGGCGACGCCCACGCGATCGCCGAATCCGAGAATCGTGCATGGACCGGGCGGCGAGAGCGCTGATGCGGCGTCGCGAACAGAACGGCCGAAATTTGTCTCGGCGCCGGCCAACGCTAGCCCGATGACGTCCATGATGCGCAACTTCGTGGATGCGACGACGTCTTCCGGCAGGTGCTCGAAACGGACGTTCGCGGTCCAGCGCGCCAGTTGCGAAGAGAGCGCGGCGTTCAACTGGGCGCTCAACTGATCGACCATCCGCCCTCGATGGGCAACGCGGCGCCGGTGATGTCGCGGCTGTGCGGGCCGCACAAAAACAGGATCATCTCGGCGACGTCGGCGGCCTCGATGAAATGCCCGCCGGGCTGACGGGTCGCGAGGTAGCGCTTCTCCGCTTCGGCTCGCGAAAGGGAATCGTTCTTCATCATTTGTTCGATGCTCTGCGCGTGGATAGGCGTCTCCATCGTGCCGGGGCAGACCGCGTTGCAGGTGATGTCGTAGCCGCGGGTTTCCAGCGCGACGGCGCGCGTCAGGCCGATCAGCGCGGTCTTGCTCACCACATAGTTGACGCGATTGACGCCCCCAACCAGGCCGTAAATGGACGATACATTCACGATGCGTCCCCAATTGCGCCGCCGCATGGTGGGCAAGGCCAGCCGGATGGTGTGGAACGCGGCGGAGAGATTGACCGCTAGTCCTAAGTCCCAGGCTTCGGGCGGGAACTCGTCGATCGGGGCGGCGTGCCGCGCCACGGCATTGTTCACTAGTACATCCACCGCGCCAAATGTTTCAGCGCTCGCCGCCAGCAGGTGCTCGATTTCGGCGGGCTGCGCCAGATTCGCATTGCAATAGAGCGCGCGGACGCCGTACCGCTCCTCAATGGATGCGCGGATCGCCTCAATCTCAGCCGCGTCGCCGAAGCCGTTCAGCACGACGTGGCAGCCGGCGGCGGCAAATCGCTTGGCCGTGGCCAGGCCCAGGCCCTGCGTGGAGCCGGTGATGAGCGCGCACTTACCCGGAAGCATCTTTCATTATGCCTTTCGGCATCGGCCCATTATAATGGTCGGTCCGGCGTCTTCACACGAACTCCTATGGAACCCTTCCAAGTTTTCGCCATTCGCTACGGTCACCTGGGGAATCGGCACCCCGGACAAAGCTACATACTCGCCGACCCGCACGAGTACGGCCCGGATCTCGATTACTTCGTCTGGGTCGTCCGCCGCAGCGACTGTCTGTTCGTGATCGACACGGGGTTTTCCGAAGAAGCGGCCGCGCGCCGCAAGCGCGAGCATTTACGCAGCCCCGCGGAGGCGCTACGCCTGCTGGACATTGACCCGGACAAGGTCACAGACGTGATCCTCACGCACCTGCACTACGATCACGCTGGCAACCTCGATCGATTCCCCGCCGCGCGTTATCACGTGCAGGATCGCGAGGTCTCCTACGCCACCGGCCGCTCGATGTGCCATCATTTCCTGCGCGAAGCCTACGATCTCGAAAACGCCTTGGAGATGGTGCGCAAGATTTATTCGGGCCGCGCGATTTTTCATGACGGCGAATCGGAGGTGGTTCCCGGGCTCACGCTGCATCGCGTGGGCGGCCACACGGCGGGCTTGCAAATTGTTCGCGTGTGGACCGCGCGCGGCTGGATGGTGCTGGCCGCGGACGCCTCGCATCTTTACAGCAATTTCGAAAATGGCCGCGCGTTTCCGGTGGTCTATAGTGTCGCGGAAATGCTCGAAGGCTATCAGACCCTGTACCGGTTGGCCGATTCGCCCCAGCACATCGTGCCCGGCCACGATCCGCTAGTGATGAAATATTATCCGGCGCCGAGCCGTGAACTCAATGGGATTGCGGTTCGATTGGATGTATCACCATCGAGATAAGCGGGTCGCGATAGGCCTGCATGCATTTCTGTTCGGCCGCTGCCCTCGCGTGTTATCCTAGCGGCTTTGGAGAAAGCACAAATGGCTCAACAGAACGTCGGCTTCGTCGGCGTCGGACGCATGGGCGGCCCGATGGCCCGCCGGTTGATGGAAGCAGGGAACACTCTTACCATCTTCGATAAGAGCGATGCGGCGATGCGCCCGCTCGAAGCATTAGGCGCCAAGCGCGTGGATTCGCCCGCCGCGGTTGCATCCGCGGCCGAAATTGTTTTGGCCAGTTTGCCCACGCCGCCCATCGTGCAATCGGCGGCGCTGGGTCCCGGAGGCGTCATCGAGGGCAGCAAGGTCAAAATCTTCATCGATGTTTCGACCACCGGTTCCACCTACGCCAAGCGCGTGGCCGAGGGCCTCAAAACGAAAAACATCGTGGCGGTGGACGCGCCGGTGAGTGGCGGCGTGGCGGGAGCGGAGAAGGGAACGCTCGCAGTCATGGTTTCCTGCGACGATCAGACCTTCGCCACGGTGAAGCCCGTGATGGAGGTGATCGGCAAGATCTTTCACGTCGGCAAACAGCCCGGACAAGGCCAGACCATGAAGCTGCTGAACAATCTGCTCTCGGCCACCGCGATGGCGATCTCCTCTGAAGCGGTGGTGATGGGCGTGAAAGCCGGGCTCGACGCCAAGCAGGTGATCGATGTCATCAACGCGGGCAGCGGACGCAATACCGCGACTATAGACAAAATCCCGCGCTGTGTTTTAAACAGGAAATTCGATTTTGGTTTCGCCATTGGGCTGCTGAACAAAGACATCCGGCTGTGCATGGAAGAGGCCGAGGCCATGGGCATCCCCATGCCCGTGGGCACCATGGTGCGGCAGATGCTGGCGATCGGAACCGCGACTCACGGACCGGATGCCGATATGACTGAATTGATCAAAGTTATGGAAGGCTGGGCAGGCGTTACGGTTCAGGCCCAGTAGCAAGAGTCACTCATCAAAGACTCAAAGGAGACAGCAAGTGGAAAAAGCGATGTTCGAAAAAGGCCTGAAGATTCGACGCGAAGTGCTCGGCGCTGAATACGTGGACAAGGCGATCAGTACCGCCGACGATTTCAACCGGCCGCTGCAGGAACTGGTGACGACGTACTGCTGGGGCGAATGCTGGGGCCGTCCGGGATTGGATCGCAAGACGCGCAGCATGCTGAACCTGGCGATGATTTCGGCGTTGAACCGTCCGCATGAAGTGAAGGCGCACGTCAAAGGCGCCATCAACAACGGGCTCACCAAGAACGACATCCAGGAAGTGTTCCTGCAGGTGGCCATTTATTGTGGCGTCCCGGCGGCGGTGGACAGCTTCCGCCTGGCGCGGGAAGTGTTCCAGGAAATGGGAATTTAGGCTGATTCCATTCGCATCCAGTTAGCCAATTACGATCCTCAGTAGCCCGTGCTGTTCGAGCGGGAAGCGACGAGAGTGCGAGCGGCATTGGCTGACCGCGCCTTGCGGATCGAGCACGCCGGTTCCACTTCCGTTCCCGGCCTCGCGGCCAAGCCTGTGATCGACATCGTGATCGAGGTGGCCGATTCGGCGGACGAGCACGAGTACCTGCCCGACTTGGAATCCGCCGGCTACGTCTTGCGGATTCGAGAGCCTGAGTGGTTCGAGCATCGGATGTTCAAAGGCACGGATCCAGAGTTGAATCTGCACGTGTTCTCGGCAGGCTGTCCCCAGGGTAGATCGCATGCTTCTGTTTCGCGACTGGCTGCGTGGCAACGCCGCCGATCGCGATTTATACCAGCGCACCAAGTTGACGCTGGCGCAGCAGGAATGGGAGCAGGTGCAGGACTACGCCGATGCAAAAACAGCGATTGTCGCCGAGATTCTCGCCCGGGCGCGAGCTTAATCGATGCGCGCGGCCGCTTCGCGCCATAGCGCATCCGGGCGGCTCAGCCAAAACCAGAGCAGCGTCCCGAGAATCGGCAACAGGCTGGCGGAGACGAAAACCGCGCCGTACCAGTTCGCATCGAACCAGCGGCCCCACACCGGCAGGATTAATGCCAACACGGCCGACCAAGATCCCGAGCCGATACCGCCGACCATCGCGGTCTGGTCGCGCGGGTACAAGTGCGAGCCGACGCGGAGAGAGAGTACGACGAATCCATCGGCGACGAACGTGGCCCAGAAAAACAGCGCGAGCACGATGGGCCAGGAATCGATCTTAGTGACCAGTGCGGTGGGCAGCGCGAGCGCCGCGAGCAGGAAAAACAGCTTCGTGGGGCGGTTGCCGCGTGTGACGAATTTGTCGGCGATCCAGCCCCAGAAGTAGTAGCCGGCCTCCCAGCCGACCAGCGGGATCCAGATCACCGCGCCAAGTTTCGCCTGCGAGAGATGGAATGCGCGGCTCAAATAGAGCGGGCTCATGTAGGAGACCAGGCCGAGTGCAACGGCGCCGAGGCCGAAACTCGCGACCACGATCCACAGCCGCCGCTCCAGGAAGTTGGGCCATGCAACGCTCATACGCGCTCGCCGATGTTCGGCCAGATACGGCGGGCGTCCGACAATGGCCCACATCGCAAGCCAGCAGGCGCCCAGCAATCCGGTGACGATGAATGCCGACCGCCAGCCGAAGCGTAGCGCGATCGGCACGACAATCAGCGGGGTAATGATGGCGCCCAGCGACGCGCCGCTGTATCCGATGGCCGTTCCGCGTGACTGCCGGTCCGGCGGCAGTGACTCGGCCGCGGCCTTCAATGCCGCGGGGAAAGCCGACCCTTCACCGAAACCAAGCACGCCGCGCGCGATCGCGAATCCCCAGAAGCCGGTCATCCAGGCGTGGGCGCTGCTGGCGACGGCGCGCAGTGACACCGCCATCAGCATGCCTCTTCGCAGCCCGACAAAGTCGATAATGGAGCCGAAGATCGGATTGCCGATCATGTAGAGAATCGAAAACACCGCCATGGCGTTGGCATAGGCGCCGTCGCTCATGTGGGTATCGCGCAGGATGGTCGGCGATAGCACCGCGAGCGTCTGGCGGTCGATATAGGAAAGCAGGCTCGAGAGCATCATCGCGACCGAAGGCACCCACATGGCCCACGTTCGTGCTGAGGTTTTCGTTTGCTGAGCCTGTGCGGGACTGACGCCGATATCGCTCACCACTGGAGTTTATCGTAATCGGGTATCGTAAACGTTGGTGCTCCAACTCAGCTTGTCGCGCCGGATGGTCCGCGCCGCGCGCACGCTTACATTCGAGGAATTGCCGCCCGAGGTTGTCGACAAGGTCAAGACGGGGTTGCTCGATTTCCTCTCGTGCGCATTTGAAGCGCGCGAGCTGCCGTGGGGTTGCCAGGCGATCCGCATCGCCGGTGGCGCGGCGGGCCCTGCGACTGTGATCGGAACAGACGTGCGTTCGTCGCCAGACGAAGCCGCATTCGCCAACGCGACGCTAGGGCACGGTCTCGTTCGCGAGGACATGCACGCGGGCGCGGTGAGCCATTTGGGCGTCGTGATTTTTTCCACGCTGCTCGCGCTTGCCGCGCAACGCAAGGCCGCCGGTCGCGATTTCATCTTGTCCGCGGTTTGCGGCTATGAAATTGGCGCCGCGGTGGGCTGCGCGATCATGGATCGCGAGATCGTGCGGAAGTTTCGTCCGACCGGAATCACCGGACCACTCGCAGGCGCGGTAGCAGGCGGCCGTCTGCTCGCGCTCGATGAAGACGCGATGGTGAGCGCGCTCGGATTTGCGGCTAACGCGACCGGCGGGCTGAACGAATGGCCGTATGGCGGCGGTGACGAGATGTTCTTTCACCCGGGTTTCGCGGCGCGCAACGCGGTGACGGCGGTGGAATTGGCATCGGCCGGTGCGCGCGCGTCGGAGAGCGCGCTGGATGGCCACGCGGGACTTTTCGCGGGGTTGAACAAATCGGATTGCGTCGCGCGAGTCGCGCCCTTCTCCGGCGAATTCGAAATCCTGTCGGTGTATTACAAACCCGCGCCGGCGTGCAATTACGCGCAGACCGCGACGCAAGCAGCCTACGCGATCGCGATGCAGGATGGTTTTCGCTCGGGCGAGGTCGAATCTATCGTTGTGAGAGCGCCCGAAGCAGCGGTGGAATATCCCGGCTGCGATTACTCGGGACCATTCGACCGAATCTTACAAGCCAAGATGAGCATCCAGTATTGCGTGGCCGCTGCTTTGGCGCGCGGCGCGATCGAAGAAGCCAATTACCGCGTGCTCGACGATCCGGAGATAAATCGACTGGCAGGCGTTACGACACTCGAAATCGATCGGGAGCTGACGGCCGTTTATCCCAGCGCGCAAGGGGCGGAAGTGATCGTGCTGTTGCGCAATGGAAAGACGGCTAGTAGAAAGCTGGCGGACGTGATCCCCGCCACGCCCGAGCAGATTCGCGAGCGCTTTCGAGCGGCCTGTGCGAACTGGCGCGCGATCGAAGAAATAGTGGACAACCTGGAAGGGCAATCAGATATGGGCGTACTCAGTGGAGGACTGGCAGGGTGAAGAAGCATCAGATGTTGATCGGCGGGAAATGGGTGGATCCCGCTTCAGGCGAATGGTTCGAATCCGTGAATCCGTTCACGGCCAAACCGTGGGCGCTGGTCCCGCGCGGCTCGAAATCCGACGTGGACCAGGCGATCGCGGCGGCGAAATGCGCCTTTTACGGCGAATGGCGCAAAATGACGGCCACGGCGCGCGGCGCGCTGCTGCACAAATTCGGCGAATTGGTGGCCGCGGAAGCCGGCCGCATCGCCGAAATCGAATCTACCGACAACGGCAAGCTCATCGCCGAGATGCGCGCGCAGCTCAACTATATTCCGCAGTGGTTTTACTATTTCGGCGGCTTGGCGGACAAGATCGAAGGCCGCGTGATCCCGATCGACAAACCGGGCGTGTTCAACTTTACGCGCGAGGAGCCATTGGGCGTGATCGCCGCCATCACGCCGTGGAACTCGCCGCTGCTGCTGGCTGCCTGGAAACTGGCGCCGGGGCTCGCGGCGGGCAATACATTTGTGTGGAAACCGTCGGAATTTTCCTCGGTGTCCGCGTTCGCCTTTGGCGAGCTGTTCGAGAAGGCCGGATTCCCGCCTGGAGTAGTGAACATCGTCACGGGTTTCGGCAATGAAGTGGGCGAGCCGCTGATCACGCATCCCAACGTCGCGAAGGTCGCGTTCACCGGCGGCGATAAAACGGGCGAGCACGTGTATGGCCTGGCCGCGCGCGGGATCAAGCACGTGACGCTCGAACTGGGCGGCAAATCCGCCAACATCGTTTTCGACGACGCCGACATCGACCAAGCGGTGAAAGGCGTAGTCTCGGGAATTTTCGCCGCTACCGGCCAAACCTGCATCGCCGGATCGCGCGCGCTGATTCATCGGCCGATCCACGCGGAATTCGTCGAGCGTTTGCTGGCGCTGGCGAAAACCGCGCGCATGGGCAACCCGCTCGACGCTTCCACCCAGGTCGGCCCCATCACTACGCAGCCGCAATATCAGAAGGTGCTCGATTACATCCGTATCGCCAAGGAAGAAGGCGCGGTGTGCCGGCTGGGCGGCGCGCCGGCCACACGCGAAGAATGCGGAGAGGGATGGTTCGTCGAGCCCACCATTTTCACGAACGTCACTCCCGAAATGCGCATCGCCAACGAAGAAGTGTTCGGGCCCGTCCTTTCCATCATTCCGTTCGACGACGAAGAAGATGCCATTCGCATCGCCAACAATACGGTGTACGGCCTGGCGGCGGGCGTGTGGACGCAGAGCATGCGGCGCGCGCTCACCATGTCCGAGCGCCTGGAGGCCGGCACCGTGTGGATCAACACGTATCGAGCGGTCAGCTATATGTCGCCGTTTGGCGGCTACAAGCGATCGGGCATCGGGCGCGAAAGCGGCTTGGACGCCATTCGCGAATATCTGCAAACCAAAAGCGTGTGGATCGATATCTCAGGCAACGCCCCGAATCCTTTCGTTTTGCGATAGGCTGGTTTGCTCATGGTAGATGACGCGACCGCAACTTACATTGTCGAAAATCAGAGATGTTTCGAAGACCTCAAGCAAGTGGTCTCGCAATTGGCGGGAATGTTGGTGCTTGCCGCAGCCGGATCGAGCGAAGCGGCGCCCGATCATCCCGCGCTGCTCGCCGCGCGAGAGTTGTTTCGCGACGCGAGCGACGCCGTGCCCCGCGCCCGTCCCACCGAACGCGCTATGCGCCACTACGATCATCTGACGCGAGCCGCTTCGGCGATCGGAGCAGCGCTCCACGAAGCGAATCGAGGCCTGGACGTCGATCGCATCCTGCCCCCTTTGCGCGCCGGCTATGCCGAACTCGAACGCGCTGCCGACTCTCTGCCGGGATTTGAAAAAATCTGTTACGGCCGCGCCTGCTGCGGGTCAGGCACGGTGGGTCCCCAATGAATGCCTATTCGTTGTGGGTGATGGAATTCGCCGCGGTCCCCAATTACCACGAGAGCGGCTTGATCTACGGCATGCACAATACGGGATTCCGCAAGCTGCCGTATTGCTACATCGTGATCAAGGGCCAAGGAAAGCTTGCGATGGTGGACGTCGGCTACAACCACAAGGCGCACGGTGAGGTGCTGGCCAATCTGTACGGCGTGCGCGGCTGGCATCCGCCGCGCGAAGTGCTGGGCGAGATCGCCATCCGGCCAGAAGACATCAACGACATCTTCATCACCCATTGCCACTTCGATCACATGGGCAACATCGAAGATTTTCCGAACGCCAGGTTTTATATCCAGGAGCGCGAGCTCTCCAAGTGGGTCTGGACTATGTCGCTCGAACGCCGCTTCCGCTGGCTGATGCTGGGCATCGACCCGGCTGATATCATGCGCGCCGTGGACCTGGCGCGGCAGGGGCGCCTGGTTTGCCTGGATGGCGATCGCGAAAATGTGCTCCCTGGCATCGACCTCCACCCCGCCTTCGACACCCACACCTGGGGTTCGATGTACGTCACCGTGCGCAATGATCTGGCCGCGAATCCCGAACGCAGTTGGGTGTTCTGCGGCGACCTCGCTTACGCGCAGGAAAACCTGCGCGGACACGATCCGGCGGACCCCGAATACATTCCCGTAGGCCTCGCCACCGGCAGCCAGTTCAACCTGGTGATGACTACGGAGGCCATGGTCAAAAGCGTGGGCGGCGATATTACGCACGTGGTTCCGCCGCATGAAGAACGGTTGAAGGACCTGTTCCCATCGCGTATCACCAAACTCGGGCTGCGGATCACGGAGCTTGCCCTCGCCGAGGGTGAAAAGAGCCAGGTGCGGTAAGTCGCCCGCGGTGCTGGGTCAGGTCGCGCAGCCAGGCCATTCTGCGTGGCGCGAGACGCCAACGTAATATCGCACAGCCCCTCCGCATCGTGGCGATCTACGTGCAGCCTTAACCACTGCAAGGGAGGCAGAGCGATGATGCTGCGATCTCTGGCCGCGGTTTTGTCCTTGGGTATGGCCGCCCTCGCGGCGCCGTATGTCGACGTCACGTTCTACAAAGACGTTCTCCCCATCCTGCGGGAGAACTGTCAAAGCTGCCATCGGCCGGGCGAAATCGGCCCGGTTTCGTTTCTGACCTACGAAAGCACCGAGCCTTGGGCCCATGCGATCAAGCAAGCAGTGCTCGCTAAGAATATGCCGCCGCAGTTTGCCGACAGCCGGTTTGGCCATCTCGTGAACCGCGGCCTCACCGCAGCCGACATCCGGACGCTGGTGGAGTGGGTGGATGCGGGCGCGCCCGCCGGCGATCCAAACGACACGCCGCCATTCGGCTCCCGCCAAAGAATTGGCCCGGCCGGATCAGAGCAGAGCGCAGGCTTCGTCAAACTCCAGGCGGGGATTCCGCGGGAACAACCGGGAATGATCTCCGTACCCGAGATTGCACAAAAGATTCGATTTTACCTCGATAAATTCTGGCGGATTTCCGGAGGTTGAGGAGAAAAACTCGGCATCCACTTTTGCATTATCGAAGCCCGACATGGGTCCGCAATCTAACCCCACCGCCCGCGCCGCCAGGATCATGTACGCGCCTTCGAGTGTTCCATTGCGAAAGGCCGTGACCTCGGCGCGCATGGGATTATTGCCCATATTGCCGATCGCCGCTGGATTATGCGGAAATAGTTTCGTGGCCTGCTCGAAGAATCTAAGGTCGTAGCCCACGATGGCGGTCACCGGCGCCAGCATCGTCTTCTCCACGTTCCCCGGGCTCAGCGCCGGCCGCAGCCGCTCCTTGGCTTCGCGCGTTCTGAGGAACAAGATCCGCGCCGGGCAGCAGTTAGCGCTGGTGGGACCGTATTTCATCAGCCCGTAAAGCTGGCGCAGCAGCTCATCGCTCACCGGCTGATCCAACCATACGTTGTGCGTTCGCGCCTTGCGAAAGAGAACATCGAGAGCGTCGTTACTCAGAGGAGGAGTCATCGCTTCGTTGGATGAACGTGTCGCTCGGGGAGTCGCGCCTATTTGCGAACCGCGACCATCTGATCGCCATCGATGTAGCCGATGTACATCGTCCCCTGCAGCGCGGCGTATCCTTTGACTTTCGAACTCTTGCCGGTTTCGAAAGACCGGCTGGCCGGTGCCTCGCCGTTCTTGCCTGCCATGGCGCGCACCGCGAGCTTGCGTCCGTCCACGGCCTGAACCTGGGTTAGGCGGAAGGTCAGCTTCTTCCCTCCAATGCCGAGGAACTTCTTCCCGGATTCTCCCACCACGGTTCCTGTGACCGTGGCGCCCTTGGCGACTACGGTCTTGCCGTCCACCTGCAAAGGCTGCGTCACGGTGAACCGCACGGCTTGGCCTTCGGTAGCGTCCGAGGGTACATCCTGGGCCAGATTCATCACGAAAGGCAGCGCGTCGGCGACGCTCACCGGTGTCGTTTGAATCACTGGCTTGGGAGCCGGCTTGGGCGGCGCAGGAGCTGGAGTGGCCACGGGCGGAGGAGCCACCGGCGTGGGCGACGGGGGGGCAGGAATCGGTGGAACCACGGGCTGCGCTTCCACCTTCGCCTTCGGCTTCCGCTTCTTTGCAGGCTTTGACTCCTGCTCGGGCTCGGCCGGGGGCGGAGTGGCTTCGGCGGGAGGCGCCGCGGCCGCCGAATCGGTCGTCGAACCGCCCAAGGGCGATTTCTTATCTTCCACGGGCGGAGCCGGAGCGGCTACCGGTGGCGGCGTCGCGTTGGCCACCTGTTGAGCGCGCGCGCTCGGATGACGATTCCACCAATACCAGCCGCCGATCGCCGCGCCCGCCACCATCACGGCGGCCAGCAAACCCGCCGCCACCACCAGCATCTTGGGAAATCCGGCGACGCTTCGTGTTTCCGCGGCCGGTTTGCGCGGAAGCGGGGTCACGGTTGGCGGCGTGGGGGCCTGGGGAACGCGCGGCGGCGGAGATTGTATTTGGGGTGAAGCCTGGCCGTTGCGTGGCGGCGCAACTGCGGGCGCTTGTGATTCGATCGAAGTATCGGAATCTGAGAGCGCAGCTACCGGCAGGGCCGCGGCTGCCTCCTTCGGCACAGTTTGCAAAGGCGACACGGGCGGCACCGGGCCCGAGGGGATCGGCGGGGCGAACCGGCCTTCTGGATCCATTTGCCGCTGGAGAGTCAGCAGCGCGGCTTCGATTTCTTTCATCGACTGCCAGCGCGCCGCCGGCTCTTTCGGCAGGCAGCGCAGCACAATCTGCTCCAGCAGCGGCGGCACGGCGGGCGCCGCCTCGGCCATCGGCCGCACCTCGTCGCGCAGGATCGACGAAAGCGTCGAGATGCCGGAGCGGCCTTCGAAGGCGCGTTTGCCCGTCAGCATTTCATACAGCACCGAACCGAAGGAAAAGATGTCGGACCGGCCGTCGACGCGCTTGCCCTCGGCCTGCTCCGGCGACATATAGCTGACGGTCCCAATGATGGAGCCTTCGCGTGTCAGCGCGGTCTCCATCGTGCTCTGCTCGCCGCTCTGGCTGGAGAGCCCCGTATCCACCCATTTGGCCAGGCCGAAGTCCAGCACCTTGATCAGGCCTGAGTCGGTGACCATGATGTTGGAGGGCTTCAGATCGCGATGAATCAGACCCGAGGCATGCGCGGTGGCGAGCGCGCTGGCGATCTGGACGGCGTATTGCACTGCTTGCGCCGGCGGCAGTCCTCCGGAAGGGATCAAATCCCGCAGCGTCTTGCCCGCGATGTATTCCATTACGATGCACTGCGCGTCGCCATCCGAGACGATGTCGTACAGAGTAATGATATTGGGGTGATTGAGAGCGGAGGCGGCCTGGGCCTCCTGAAAGAAACGGCGCTTGCGTTCCGGGTCGGTGGACAGGCCCGGGGACAAAATCTTTACCGCTACCAGGCGATTGAGGCGAGGGTCCTGGCCCTTGTAGATTTCGCCCATTCCGCCGGCGCCAATCTTCTCGATCAGGTGGTAGTGAAGTACTTTTTTGCCAACCATGGTGCGGAAGAGCGCTCACGCGCATTATGACGCGAATGGGAGGGCCAGTGCAAACGGCACCACCCGCCGTTCGACCGGCGGAATCACCCATCCGATCGCGGATCGCTACTGCCGGCTGCGAGAACGTTACAGCTCTTGCCGGGCTCCTCTAGCTGTTTGATCCCGTCAACGTGAGCGCTCCTCGCACGCCCGCCTCCGTCGGGGGCGGTTTTTGAGATCGACGTTCTCGCAACCATACGCAAAGCGTCAAGATAAGCGCGAGGAGACTGCCAGCGGCCCCCGCATAGACCGATTTTGGCGCGTAGGTCATGTTGACCCGGCTATCGCCCGAGGGAATCTCAACGGCCCGGAGATCACCGTCGACCTCGTAGATCTCTTGTGGTGCACCGTTAACAGACGCGTACCAACCGGGATAAAATGTCTCACTGACTACCAAAAGGCCTCGGCTCCGCGCGTGAACGCGCATTTCGATTGCGTTAGCTCCCATCTTGTCGAAGCGAACGGTCTCCTCGGCTGAA
>JASHQT010000604.1 GCA_030039005.1 Bryobacteraceae bacterium | reverse complement strand
TTTTGCGGCAGCCCGGTCTGGTTCGACTTCAGATTACAGGCGTCCTTGAAAGTCATCCATCCGTTGCCGGTTTCGGCCAGCATCCGCATCATGCGCGAGTACAACTCGCGCGCCTGGATCCGCTTGGAAAACAAACCCGCTTCTTCCGCCTCGATGTAAGCGCGCCGGAACTCATTGCCGTACAGGTCCGGAAGGTGCGGCACTTTGGCCGGATCGAATAGCGACCAGACCTCATCCTTCTCCACCCGCTCCATGAAAAGATCCGGAATCCAATGCGCCAGGTTCAGGTTGTACGTGCGCCGTGCTTCGTCGCCCGTGTTGTCGCGCAGTTCGAGAAACTCCTCAACGTCGGCGTGCCAGGGTTCCAGGTACACGCAGCAGGCGCCCTTGCGCTTGCCGCCTTGATTGACCGCCGACACGGAAGAATCGAGCGTCTTCAACCACGGCACGATGCCGTTCGAAAGTCCGTTGGTGGCCCGGATCAAAGAACCTCGAGATCGGACGCGATGATAGGCCAGCCCAATACCGCCGGAAAATTTCGAAAGCATGGCCACGTCCTTGTAACGATCATAGATGGACTCCAGATGGTCCTCAGGCGAATCGAGCAGGAAGCAAGAGGACATCTGCGAATGTGTGGTGCCGGAGTTGAAAAGCGTGGGCGAGCTGGGAAGATATTCGAGCGCGGCGAGAAGGGGATAAAATCCCGTAGCTTCAGCTGCCAACTGCGACAACCCGCAGACGACGCGCAGAAAAAAATACTGCGGCGTCTCAATCACCGCGCGCGACTCGGGATGTTTCAACAAATACCGGTCGTACACGGTTCGGATGCCGAAGAACTCGAAGCGATCGGAATAGGAATCGTCGATCGCACTGTTCAGTTTGCGCGAGTTCCCACGCACGAAGGCCGCGGTTTCTTCCGAGATCAACCCGGCTTTATGGCCCGCCTCAATCGACTGCGAGAACGAAAAGATGTTCTGGTTTTGGACTTCCTTCTCGATGTAGCGATTGAGCAGGCGCGCGGCCAGGCGAGAGTATTCGGGTTCTTCCGCGATCAGAGACGCCGCGGTTTGAATGGAGAGCGAGTCCAATTCTTTCGTGGTTGACCCGTCGTACAATCCGCCGATCGTCTTGATCGCAACCCGCATTGGATCGACGCTGGACAGCCCCACTGAACTGCGCTCGACCGCGCGGATAATTTTGTCCACCGAAACCGCTTCGAGCGAGCCGTTGCGCTTCCTGACGCGCATGCTGGTGCCGGGTGTTTCGGCGTGAATTCCTGGGAAAAGTTCCGTGATCTGCGCGGTAGCTGGTGTGGCCATCCTAACGCCTTTCCGCCCCACTAGAAAGGAAAGGAGTCGGCCGCGACGGGCACCAGCCTTTTCCCTCGAGGCTCGTGGTATTCAGCGCTATCGCGCCGGCTGTCGACAGGTCTTCGGACTCGCAAGCACAGGCATCAAAGCCTGCCTAATCGCCACCGCTTCCCAGCCGGATTGGGGTTCGGCCAGTGCGAAGAATGTGGTTTTCGTTCCTGCTCACCGCTGCGGGGCAGCCCAGGATTTTCACCAGGTTCCCTTTTGACTTCCCTCAGGAAGATCGACAGCAGAATCAATATACGGTGTCTGTTGTGGAGTTGTCAACAATTAATTGTGGTCCGGTTCCAGCGCGATAGTGATTTTCAGAAGTTCACCGCCAGCCCAAGTGGCGACGGACCGCAGGAACTCTTTCTGTGAGAAATTGCTTATATGGCTCATAGCATCGAGGAAAAAAAGAAGCTGCTGAATCGCGTCCGTAGGCTCACGGGTCAAGTAGCGGCGATTGAAAGATCTTTGGACCAAGACGATGCGGATTGCTCGGAGATTCTGCACAACATTTCTGCATGTCGTGGGGCCATGGACGCCCTGATGGCGGAAGTGATCGAGGGCCACATCCGATATCATGTCCTGCCCATAAATGGAGCGGTCTCGGACGAGCAAACTCGTGCAGCGGACGATCTCGTCAGCGCTCTCCGGGCTTATTTGAAGTAACGTTTGGTGTGGTGGGTCACTTGTTGCTTACTGAACCATGACCTCGGCTTTTCCCCCAAGGCGGACTCCATGGCTTGTCGAGAACTTATGGAATATCCGCAAGCGCAGGACGAGGCCGTCCGAAGCTGGCACCAGCCGCTTGATCGATACCGCTACTTATGTGTCACTATCAGGTCAGTGACCACGGGATCGAGTGGTCTGTGACGTTGTGTAATCAATAAGATACGGTCTGCATTCCGCCGCAAGGAGATCTTGGCTCAATGGCTACCGCATGCTAAGATTCAGTGGGTATTCTTACTTCCTGAACTCCCAGACGCACCTGCGAGGATACGCCACCCGAGGAATTGTTGGACCTGCTAGGACACCTAATACATGAATGAATTTCCGCTGACCACCAAGCGCCTCGTGCTCGGGCATGTTGCAGTTTGCGTTGGTTGCTGTTGCGGAAACACGGAACGGGGCAAGCCCGCCGTTCCGGTCGACTGGCTAAAGAAGGAATGGCGGGCCCGCGGCCTATTAAAGCAGATTCAGCTGACGATAAGCGGATGCTTGGGGCCCTGTGATGTTCCCAATGTCGTGTCGATCTCAGATGAACGCGGTACCCAATGGTTGGGTGGTCTCACCGAATTTAACCAATACCGCGACCTGGTCGAATGGGCCGTCTCATCGATGAATGCGGGGGAGTTGCTGCGTCTTCCCAAGGAGCTTAAACGATATAGCATGTACCCTTTCCGGAAGGCTGCTGCGGGCGAAGGGTTGAATCTCTTCTCGGAGCGAAGAGGATAACGTTTGGCTGCCTCGCCACGCCGATATTAGTGATAAGGAGAGAGAAAGAATGCATATCGAAGACGGCATCCTGTCGGCAACGGCATGTGCGGGTTGGTATGCGGCCACCGCCGCGTTCGTAGTTCCCGGCATCTACGAAATCAAACGGCGTATCCATGAAAATCTCTCCTACAAGCCGTTTTTGGCTATGGTGGGTGTTGCGGTGTTCGTGATCTCGGCCATGCACTTACCCGTGCCAGTCACCGGATCCTGTTCGCATCCCTGCGGCACGGCATTGGCGGCGATCCTTATCGGTCCATTAGCCACAGCGGTGGTTTCCGCCATCGTGTTGTTTTTCCAGGCTGTTTTCTTCGGCCATGGCGGCATCACCACCATCGGCGCGAACACATTCTCCATGGGCATTTGCGGCGGATTGTCTGGGTGGGCGTTATGGAAAACTCTCCGCGCAGCCAATTGTCCGGTGTGGCTCGCGGCTGGCGTAGCCGGGTTTGTGGGTGATTTGATGACCTATCTGATCGCCGCCTTCGAGTTGGCTTTGAGCCTGCACGGCCAGGTGCCTCTATTAAAGCAATGGATGATTTTCTTTATGGGCTATGGGCCGACGCAGTTGCCGCTGGCGGTTGGCGAGGCGCTGTTCACCTCGGCAGTGCTGCTGGCGATGCTGAATCGGCGTCCTGATTTGTTGCCCCAGGTGCTTGTGAAGAAAGAAGCACCCCAAGTACTTCTAAACAAGGAGGCCTGACCGATGAGCACGATGAGCACTCACGCAGGATCTCTGGGTTCCGAAGGGACCAACCCGCGTTTCTTTGATGGTTTTACCAAGATGATGCTGGCGATCATGATCGCCATGGAACTGGCCATCTTCGCTTCCGCCACCTACATGTCGCACCACAAGTTGACGGGCATCGGCACCGACGACGTTGTGAACAACCTTGCCACTGCTACCAAAGTGAAGGGCGAGCATCACCCCTTTGTTGAGTTGCCGGGCGATTCCGAGCTCAGCGCTTTCTCGGTGGCCAACTTCTTTGCGGGTATCATCGTGGGTTATAACTGGCTCAGGCTGTTTGGCTCCAAACCGCAACCCAGTACGAAAAAAGACGCCTGAGACATGAAACTATCGCCTTATACCGCTGAAGGCGACAGCCCGCTGCACCATATCGACGGCCGCATCAAAACTGGGGTGCTGCTGGCCTCCGTGGTGGTGGCCGCTATGCTGACTAACTGGCGGTTGGCATTGGGTTTATGGATCTTCGCGGTCGGGCTCTTCGTCAGTTTACATTTCAGCCTCCGCAGCCTGGTAGGGCGACTGCTGATCCCACTGGGCATTGCGTGGGTCGTGTTTCTCAGCGTGCTGTTCACGCAGGGTAACCACCCACTCTTCGTAATTCCCCTCAAGTTTTTCACTTTGACGGCTTGGCAAGAGGGCGCCGTGCAAGGATTGCTGCTCTTCGTGCGCATCATGGCGGCAGTGACGCTTGCCACTCTCTTAGCATTCAGTACGCCCATGATCGAGATATTGGAAACTCTGCGCCTCTGCAGGATTCCAAGCGTGATGGTCGATATTGCAGACCTGATGTACCGCTATGTTTTCATCTTGCAAGATACGGCCCACACCATGCGATGCGCCCAACTCAGCCGCATGGGGGACTCAGGGTCCTGGTCGCATCGTGTCGTCGATACGGGCGGCATAGCCAGCAGCATACTCGTTAAGTCACTGGACCGCAGCACGCGTATCTACCAAGCGATGCTCTCGCGCGGCTATAGCGAGGACGGTGCGGGAATACGGTTCTTTACTCGGCCGATTCCTTCGCGCGACAAGTTGATCGGAGGCGCTAGCGCAGCGGCACTGCTGTTGCTTGCCATTGCCAACGCGCGTTGGCGGTGAACGGCGCGAGATGAATCTCATCGAGATCAGTGACATCAGCTTCGCCTACCCGGGCACCCACCAGAAGGCACTGGATCGTCTGAGCCTGTCGATTGCCGCCGGCGAGCGTGTTGCTGTGATGGGACCAAATGGCGCGGGCAAATCTACGCTGTTCCAAATGTTGAATGGCTTGTTGCAGCCCGATAGCGGCCAAGTTGTGGTGGATGGATTGCCGGTAGTGCGTGAAAACCTTCGCGCTGTGCGGCGTAAGGTCGGTATGGTGTTTCAGGACTCGGACGACCAGTTGTTCAACGCCACGGTATACCGCGAGGTCGCTTATGGGCTCGCCAACATGAAGGTGCCCGAGGAACAACTGGAGGCGGCCGTCAGGTGGGCCCTGGACGTGGTCGATATGCGCGATGCTATCGACAAGACTCCATTCAATCTGAGCGGCGGTGAGAAGAAGCGTATCGCGCTCGCCAGTGTCCTATCGATGAAGCCGCAGATCCTCGTGCTCGATGAGCCAACCAGTGCCCTAGATCCCAACACGAGCGCCAAACTGGTGGAGCTGCTCGCCAAGCTCAACCACGATCTAGGGATCACGTTGGTCTTTGCCACGCACGATGTTGATGTCGTGCCGTTGTTGGCCAATCGCGTGGTGCTGATGGAGCACGGCAGCATTCAGTTCAATGGGACGCCTACCGAGGCCTTCCGGGAGAAGGATCTATTGCGTCGCCTGAACCTGCGGCTGCCGCTGATTGCCCAACTCGCCGAAGGCCTGATGCATGATGGGCTGCTACCTGGAGGGGACCTACCGCTGAGCATTGCACAAGCCAGGGCGCTGTTCAAACAAGAAGTGACCGTGCCAGGGACGACTAAATCGCTAGGAGTGCTCCCAACGGCGTCGAGGCCTCAATGACGGATCTAACGGCACTTGTTCAGCACGGCACGAACGCCTGGATGTTGATCTTTAGTGCTTTAATTTTGGGTGCTTTGCACGGACTTGAGCCGGGCCATTCCAAAACGATGATGGCTGCCTTTATCGTCGCGGTACGGGGCACGATGGGACAGGCCATCCTGCTTGCCGCGGCTGCAACAGCGTCACATACGGCCATCGTCTGGATTGTCGCGCTGACTGGGATGTATTTTAGCGTTCAAATAAAGGCGGAATCGGCCGAGCCTTATATGCAAACCGCATCGGGCA
>JASHQT010000081.1 GCA_030039005.1 Bryobacteraceae bacterium | reverse complement strand
GGCAGCCATTGTCCGGGGTGGTTGTCACCCACGCCTTGCGCGGCGCTCATTCCGGCGAAGATGACGCCCCAAATCGACATATACGCCAGATTACGCGCGGGCCCTCGCAACCGCCTGCCCAAGACCGCCGGATCGAACGCACGCAGCCACTTCGAGCGAACCAACCAATCGATCCCTTGGACCGATAGGTTCAACAGCGGCACCGGAAGCAGCTTGTCGTAGAACGTCGGCATGCCCCGGATACCGAGCAGCCAGTAGAACAGCACCGTACTCAAACCGTAGAGCGCGCCAAAAATGATTCGTCCCAGCTCCGTTCGCGGCGACGTGGAAGGATCGTTAAACAGCAGATGCATTCCCAGGAAAACGGCGATCGGGATGTACGAGTCGTAGAAGAAATAGACGCCCGTCACGGCGTGATAGGCGAGGCCGAACAGGTAAGTCGTGACAACGGCGGACATGGTCATCGAAGTCACGCCGAAGAACAATTGGGCGGGCAATCCAATCAGAAACAGGAACAGGTACATGTGCGGGGGATAGAACTGGGTAGTGGAAATCTGCTGGCCCCACGTGATGTCGCTGGCGCCTTTGGCCAGCAGAAGGAGCGAGAACAGAGCCAGTGGAAAGGACGATGGGTTGAAAATGTGTACCTTGCGGCCGTCTTTGTTCCAGCGGATTAGCTCCTTAGCGGCGAGGCCCAGCGCCACCATCAGGAATTGGAGATAGAACCAGTCCGGCTTGAACCAGAGGAAAAGATTGATGCTGAACACAATGGGGAACTGAGCGAATCCCAGCGTGTACGCATTTCGCCGCGACCAGCCGAGCAGCATATCGAACGCATACGCAAAGAGAAGCTGGGCGAGAATCAGGTAGGCCGAAGCATAGACCTGCGGCCAATACCAACCCCAATACAGCAACACGGCAGCCTGCGCGCACGCCTGAATGCCGTGCTGCTTTTTGAAGAGGAGTTCAAAGGAGAGCGTCCGTCCGGTGCGCCGCGCCCAGAAAAATAGGAAAGCATCCCAGGCGAGCAGGACTGCCGCGGCAATCAGGAACGCGGACAGAAGTCGCGACGTTTGGCGTACCTGCGGAAGAAACGTGAGCCCGGAGAGACCGGCCGTGAAGGCAAGCGGCCGGAGCACGTTCCAGGCAAGCCGGTGCGGCGCTGGACGCTCGGCCGTGACTACTAGGCCCGGGCGCTTGTGCTGCTCCACAATTGTTGGCTCGCCAAGCGAGCTCCTTCGGCGAGTACTTTGAGCTTAGCCCACGCAATCTGCGGATGAACGCGAAAGCCCATCCCGCAATCGGTCCCCGCGATGACATTCTCGCGGCCCACCAGATCGGCGTAACGAACGATGCGATCGGCCACCAGCTCGGGATGCTCCACGACATTGGTGTGGTGCGTCACCACGCCCGGAATCAGGATCTTGCCTTCCGGCAGCTTCACATCCTGCCAAATCTTCCACTCGTGCTCGTGGCGGGCATTGGCGGCCTCGAGCGAGTATGCGCCCGCCGTGATCCGAAGCATCAGATCCACCACGTGGCGCAGCGGCAGATCGTGAGTATGCGGGCCATGCCAACTGCCCCAGCAAATGTGATAGCGCACGCGATCTTCGGGAAGACCGCGCAGCGCCTGGTTCAGCGCGTCCACGCGCACCGAGGCAAACTTACGATAGTCTTCGATGCTGGGGTTCGGAACAATCATGTCGTACGTATCGGGCAACGCCGGATCGTCGATTTGAAGAATGAAACCCGCATCCACGATGGCCTTGTACTCGTGCTTCATCGCTTCGGCGAGCGCGAAAATGTAATCTTCGTCAGTCGCGTAATATTCGTTCAGGAAGAAGTGCTCCAGCCAGCCCGGCGCCAGAACACACATGAATGTCTCCTCGGGCTTGACACCCGATTCGGCCAGCGCGCCGCGAAACAATTCCAAATCCTTGCGCACTTCCTCCTGGCCGATATATTGAATCGGTCCGGAGCAGATCGTGCGCTCCGTCCCGGAAGCCATGAACGGAAGCTCCTTGTAAAACTCCGAGAATTCCAACCGCTCGCCGGTCTGCATCGTCATGTACGCCGGTTCACCGGGTTTCAGTTTCCGGTTGCTCAGCCCGCTGAGACGGAGCCCGTAATAATTGACACTGCCGAATCCAATTTTGCCGAGTTCGCCATCGCTGACGATGTCGATGCCGGCTTCGCCCTGTTTTCGAAGCACGTCGACAATGCCGTTGCGAATCGTCGGCCGCGCGGCTTCGAGATCGACTTTCTGGCCTGACATCATGGCCATCATCATTTGGCGATACTCAGGCGGACCATCCAGACGACCGGCATGCGTCGTGAGAATCCGATTTGTGCTGTGTTTCATAGAAGCGCCGTGGGTCCGCGTTTTGCGACAGCAAGTATATCACTTGCTTCATTGCGCGAGTTACGATCAAGCTGGCCCGCTGAAACACGTGCTCAAACATGAGATTAGTCGCACGCTTTGGTCTTCAGGGAGTGTGCTCTTTTGCCAAGTGTGTCAATGTTCTGGGGGGTTGTAGCCTCGCAGCCTTCGGCACTCCGCCACTTCCAAAAAGGAGACGCGCATCAGACATCTTGAGATACGCGTCTCTCAAGGAGTACACCACTACTCCGAGGACCAATCGGAGAAGAATCTCGATACCGAGTAGACGTTGCAGGAGGTTGTCGTGGTCACAATCAGCTGGTCCTTCCCGGTATAGTACTTCCAGTATTTGAAATGGAACAGTTTCAATCCAAGGCAATTGGTCCCTCAGGCCAGTTCACCGTGCCCGCAGGGTTGCTAGTGGGAAGTCACGATCTGGGTTATGGTCAGCGTCGCGAGGATTCAGTAGTACAATTTTCAGGTGCCGGTCGGCCGGGAGGTATCTTCCTACCATGAGATTGACAAAACCTGGAAGCAGGTGGCGAGTTGCCCACTTTGTGAGTTTGTGCGGGGCAGTCTCCGCCCTGCTGACGTTCGAGTCGCTGTGTGCTCAGGCCCCGGGGCCGGGCGCGGTTCCCCCGGGCGAGGCGCTATTCACATCCGCACAAGCGGTGGCAGGTAAGACGGCATACGAGCGAAACTGCTCCAACTGCCACGGCGCGAGCGTCGATGACGGCACCGCTCCTGCGCTCCGCGGCGCGGCTTTCCTTGGCAAATACGCGGGGAAACCCGCTGCCGATGTGTTTACTTACGTGAGCACGAAGATGCCACCGGGAAACCCGGGAAGCCTCGGCGGCGCCGAGTACGCGCAAATCCTCGCCTATGTGCTCCAGCAGAATGGCTACGCGACGGGGCGGAAAGAGTTCGCATCGGACGCCGCCACGCTTACTTCCGTGATGATCCCTGCTCCGCCAGGAGAACGCGGCGCCCGCCTGGGCGGCGGCTTATCGCCCGGTGTGAAACTGCCTCCGGCGCCGAAGAAGGCGAACCCTCTCGATACAATCACGCCTGTCACCGACGCGTTGTTGCAGAACCCGCCCCCAGGCGAGTGGCTCACGTGGCGCCGAGGCTTCGATGATCAGGGGTTCAGCCCGCTGAAGCAGATTACGAAATCGAATGTGAACAATCTGCGCGTCGCGTGGACGTGGACGCTTTCCCCTGGCTCCAATGAGGCCACGCCCCTAGTTCATGACGGCGTGATGTTCCTGCATAGTCCAGGCGACAAACTGGAAGCGCTGGATGCCGCCACCGGCGACCTGCTCTGGCAATACGCGCGAATCTTGCCTCCGGGTGTGAGGGCCGGCAATAAGCGCATGATCTCGATTTACGGGAACAAAGTTTATATGGGGACTTCCGACGTGCATGTGGTGGCACTCGATGTGAAGACCGGCAGGGTGATCTGGGACCAGCCGCTCACTGAGGAAACGGGCTTCACCCTGACGGGCGGGCCGTTGGTCGCCAGAGGCAAGGTGATGATCGGAACCGGCGGCCACGTCGGCGGGAAGAACTACATCGTCGCGCTCGACTCCGAAACCGGTAAGCTCGCCTGGCGATTCAACAGCATCGCACAGCCCGGCCAGCCCGGTGGCGATACTTGGAACGATCACACGGCCGAGGAGCGCAATGGCGGCTCGGTCTGGATCGCCGGAAGCTACGACTCCGCGCTCAACCTCGCCTTCTTTGGCGTTGCTCAAACCTATGATACGGCCTTGCTGGCAAAGCCGGTGAGGCCGGGGGCCAACACCGATGGCTTATATACGGACTGTACCCTGGCCATCAATCCTGACACTGGCAAACTTGTCTGGTATTACCAGCACCTGCCGAACGATCAGTGGGATCTCGACTGGGTATTTGAACGCCAGGTCGTGCGCATGCCGGTGAACGGCGTGGTTCGGCCGGTGATCATGACCTCGGGCAAGCAAGCGACCTACGACATTCTCGACGCAGAGACGGGAAAGTGGATTTGGTCAAAAGATCTCGGCCTCCAAAATATCGTTTCCTCTATCGATCCTGTTACCGGCAAGAAGACCATCAATCCCCAAACGCTCCCGGGCGACGGGCAAACTCACCTCGTCTGCCCACATGCCGACGGCGCCAAGAGCTGGCTTCCGGGTTCGTACAATCCCAACACGAAGATTCTGTACGTACCGCTCGTTGAGGCGTGCATGGATCTGATTCCGGTCACCGATGGCAGCCGGACCTTATTATCCACAGGCGTTCGTCCGGCCGTTCGCCCTCGACCAGATTCGGACGGCAAGTACGGCCGCGTAGAAGCCGTCAACATGCTGACTCGCGAGGTGGTGTGGACCGAGCGCCATCGCGCGCCGGTGTCCAGCGGTGCGCTGGATACGGCCGGCGGTGTGATCTTCAATGGCTCGATCGACCGGTTCTTTCGCGCCTATGACGATCAGACCGGCAAACTGCTATGGGAAACGCGACTGAGCGATGTGCCGAGCGACGCCCCAATTTCTTACAGTGTGAACGGCAAGCAGTACGTCGCTATCGGCGTGGGCAACGGCGGCGCGCAGGCGACGGGCTTCGCGCCCCTGGTGCCGGAAATTCAAAACCTCGACCGTGCTCCGGCGGTATGGGTGTTCCAACTGCCCTGACCGGCGCTTCCTGCCCACTACCAGACAGCCCAGTCGGAGATTCATTTTGCGTAAGGGCTTTCTGCATGTGCTGAATCCATTTGCTCGTTGCGGCCACCAGGTTTCCGGGCGCAGGTAGGTTCGCAAGACACGGATATCTTGCGCCGGACGGAACGGATGATTCGATAGCCCGAAGGCATGTGGCTTCTGCAGCCCGCTGGTCGAATCGCTGCTTCGGCCATAATCCGTAACCTCGGAAAATGGGCAAGCCGAATCGGGATTTTCCACGCGAATGCGTCCTTGGTTGGAACTCCCGCCGGGTATGAGTGAGGTCCTTTTGCTAATTTTTCAGTCGGGTGCGGCAATGGCTTGACGTAGCGCATCCGCAGCCGGCCGGTACTCGCGGAAAGTTGTTTCCGTGGTTCTGCTGGACTTGTGCCAAAACACCGAAAGCTTGAGGTCAAGGACGAGGCGGCTCACAAGCCATACCGAATCGGTTACAGGAGCCATTTCCAGCTCCATCCTTGTGCCCGGCATAACCCGTGCGAAGATCCCGAATACCGATACCGGCTTGATCGCTTCAGCGTCGGCTTTCACCCAGTGGTAGGTTTCTTTATCGACCCACAGCCTGCCCTTCATGCCGGTAAGAATCTTCGCCGTACGATTGGGCGGGCGGTAGCCCGCGCGAGGGCGGGCGGCGAATACGTACGTAAGATGGCCGTTGACGGTCTCTTCTCCAGCAGTAGTGAAGTCGAACGCCTGCGTGAATTCGCGCAGCAGAACGCCGTTCTGGTCGCGAATCCTAAGGTACTGCTCCGATCGCTTGGCGGCCTGTTCGGATGTCTCGCGCTTTCGGCGCTCCACTTCCTGCCGGAGCCGCTGAAGTTGCTCCCGTTGTTGATTTTCTGACAGCGATTGGTCGCCGATCGCGATCGGCATATAGTAATCCGACCCCTCAATCAGGAACACCTGGTGAGTTTTGGATGTGGTAACGCCTTTGGCCGTCGTCACATCCCGCTGGACGAACGCAAAATCAGGTGCGGCCACCCAATCGGCCTGCATTTTGGCCGTGGCCTGTTCGAGGATCTCCTGCGGGTTCTGCGCGGCAGTCGCGTGAAAACACGCACAGAGCATCGCGATCATGGTCCTACTGAGCGGCATTCCAATTGCCCGTCCTACAAGTATGGGACCATCCCGCGTGGCGGTACTCAAAACGACCCCCGGTACTGTGATCCGCGATTACGGGCGGCTGATGCGCTTGGCTAATTATCGCGATTTCCTGCCGCCGGATCGGGACACCGCGCTCAAAATCAATATCAGCTGGCACTACTTCTACCCGGCTTGCTCCACCACACCCTGGCAGATCGACGGCGTCATTGCGACGCTTCTGGAGGATGGCTATTCCCGGGAGCGGATTTATGGTTGTCACAACCGCACGGTCGTGGTGAGCGCGCGGCGCGGCGAGATCGCAAATAAGCACAAACCGGTGCTCGAAAAATATGGGTTACGCAATGTACACCTGTACGACCCGGGCGAAGAATGGGTGCGCTACACGCCTCAGGCCAGGATGCTGGTTCTGGATAAGGTCTATCCAGAAGGCATTCGCATCCCCAAGCGGCTCATCGGATCCAACGTGATTCATTTGCCCACGATGAAGACACACGTCTTCACACAAATAACCGGTGCGATGAAAAACGCCTTCGGAGGCCTGCTCTTCGAGAAGCGCCATTGGACGCACAGTGTGATTCACGAGACTTTGGTCGATTTATTGGCGATCCAGAAAGAAATTCATCCCGGTCTTTTCGCCGTGATGGATGGAACCTTTGCGGGCGACGGCCCTGGGCCGCGCTGCATGATCCCGCACGTCAAGAATTACATTCTCGCCAGTGGCGACATGGTGGCCATCGACGCGGTAGCAGCCAAGATGATGGGGTTCGATCCGCTCTCCATCAAATTCATCCGTCTAGCGCATGAGCGGGGCTTGGGTTGCGGCGACGCGCGGGACATCGAGGTGGTGGGCGAGGACATTTCGAACGTCGATTTCCACTTTCGGCTGGGCGATACCTTGGCCAGCCACGGCCAAAAGATGATCTATTGGGGGCCGCTCAAGCCGCTGGAACATTTTCTGCTTCGCACGGTCATCGCACCGTGGTCGTACGTCGCCTCCATCCTTTATCACGACGTTTACTGGTACAACTTCGTCGGCCGTGCCCGCGTGAAGCGCGCGCTCGCAACCGATTGGGGCAAGCTTTTTGCGAACTATGGGGGTGAGCGAGATGAAAAAATCGTCCAAACATACGCGCCGACATGGCATTAAACTAGCGATTTCGACGCTCTCTGGTGGCCTTCTGAGCGCCGGGGCGTTAAGTGCGGCAACAGGAGAATTGACGGCCCGTATTCCCCCAGCGCCGGCCGGCGCCTCCGGCGGAGCGCGATTCGCGGATTCCATCTTCAATGCGGATCGGCATGCGCGTGAAGCGGGAATCCTCGAGCAATTGCTCCAGGGCAACCTGCCGGACTTCCTCAGAAAGCTGGTTCCCGTGAAGCTGGAACACCGGCCCCGGGGCGGGAAGCCGCTGGCGGTAACGATCTTCGTGATGCCGGATTACCTGGCGATCGGACAGGACAGTGATTTTCTACGGATTCCGATGAACCTCCACACGGCGGTCGCCGTAGCGGGCCGCTTCGGTTTTCTGATACCAACGCGCAAAATGGTAGACGCGATTTATGCTCAGGCGGAATGCCGCTTTACGCCCCAGCCTCTGCCGGCGGGTCCGCGGATGACATCCACCGAGTACTATCAAATGCACAATTCGATGATCGAGCAGCAATCGCGGGCGCGCGGGTTCCCGTTCGGCGCACTCGCTTCCGGACATAAGAAAGACGTGGTGATGACGAATCGCCTGATCGCGCGGCCGGGACAGATCGCGATTTATGGATGGCATCGTGCGATCGGCGACCCAATCCAGCCGCTGAGCACGGTGCATGGAGCCAATTACGCCGACTACAGTCACGGCATTCGATTAGTGGCACGTCTGGCGGCAATCGAGGGTGACCTTCGGCCAGTGACTGACATTCTGCTCGATCCTTCCTTCGCTCATGTGTTGAGCGACGAAGGGATCATTCGGGCGAACTTGGCGCTCGGCATCGGATAGACTATCGCAGAGTTTTGCAACAGCGGAAGCTCAGGTGATAATTGGCGTGACTGTGCTGGTCCATCACCCGACTGCCGTGCCAAAACGGCGCGCGCCAGCGGCACCAATCCTCGTGTGCGCGATAAGTGTCGAAGATGAACCAACTCCCTTTCATCTCCGTATAGCCTAATTCCTTGCTTCCCAAGCTCGACATCTGGCTCTCGTTGAGCGGAAGATTCATGTGCTCGGCCGCATTGCCGTTCAGGTCGTAAACGAACAGTGGGCTGTGACAGCCGGGAAAATCGCCCGCCGGAAACGTGTTCGATCCGCAGCCTGTCCAGCTTCCGCCGTTGCAACCGGGAGTTTTCGTGCTGGACGTAGCGCAGATGCCTTTCTCGTATTCCGGACCGTAGCTCCAGCTCTTGGTCGGTTCGTCGGCGCGGTTGTGGGCCGCGCGCATCCGTTCAATGGCGGCGTTTGGTGGAAGCCCCTGGGCCAAATCCCAGCGATAATCGGGAGGCTCCAGGTCGCCCGCGCAGGCGCCTTCCCACTCGTGCGCGTCGCACAAACGCTTGCCTTCGATCTCGCAGACTTCGGCCGCTTCACGCGCCTTCACCCACACCACCGGATACACGGTGGGGATGTCTGGAAATTCGAATTGGTCGATGCAGACCTTGGCGTCCTCCGGTTTCTGCGTCTTGGGATCGTAGAGCGGCGCCATGTATTTAGCGCCGCAAATCTTCTCGAACCCCGGGTTGGCGTAATCGATTCCGCGCCGCTTCAGTTTTGCCTGCGCCTCTTCAGGCGTCACCGGGTGCCGCGTGACGGCGGGGTTGCCCTGTCCCATAATGCCGGAGCCGGCGAAAAGTTTCCGGATCGCGGCCATTTGCGCATCCGACAATCCGTGAACCTGCTGCAACTGCCGGAACAGGATCTCGTTCTGTTCCTGAAGCGCCGGGCTTCCGGCGAACACCAACGCGCATCCAACTAGCGCCGCTCCCCACATCCACCATCGCCGGACTTTCATGGTTTATCCTTTCGCATGACATAGAAGAAATCGCGGTTGTCGGCATAGCCGAGGAATCGCGGAATGATCTCTTGGGAACTCGATTTATCCAGCTCGGCCATGCCCTTGATGAGATGATCAACGAACATCTGCGCGCCGGCGCGCCGGTACAGAGCCATGTACGTGTGTTCGAGAGCGTTCATGTCCAGCAGCATGGCATAGTCGCAGCGATAGGCTTGAAAAACACGCGCCATCGCCGATGGCGTGGCCGAGGAAAACACCGCGTAGATCAGGAACCGCTTGTTCCCGCTGCGCTGAATAGCGGCGCCCGAACGCAAGCTGCGCAGCTTCATCTCTTCGGTCCCGGACCAGTTGCCGGGGCCCCAGGTCTTCACCAAAGGACCGGGCACGGTGGATTGAGACGCCGGATCGAATTCGACGACCGGCACGCCGTTCTGCCGCGCATGTTTGATCCGGGGCACAAGCCTGCGGTCCTCTTCTGTCCAGGTCTTCATTCCGACCGAGCCGTCGTCGAGCACGAAAATCGTCGACAGTCCAGGCTGCAGCGTGCTGAACACAACACCGTTTTCGATGAAGCCGTAATGGCTGCCGTGGTTCTTCAAGGCGAGTTCGCCGTATTTGAACGCGCCGTGTTCGCGCTTGAAACCGCCGGTGAAGGTTGCGACCGTCAAAGGCGCATGCTGTGGTGCGATCAAGCCGGTGGAGACCAGTGGAGCTATGTTCCCGATTCCATCCGGACCGGGCAACGCGGGGTCTCGCATCCGCGGAACTATATGCTCGGACCATCGTACTTCTGGATGTTCGGTACCGAGCGCGTAGCTGAGGTCGAATCGATCAAGATCGAACGCCGCCAAATAGCACAGCGAGGATGCTTCCACGCTGTCCAGATTGTTCACGCGATCCTCGTGGCTTGCAAGAATCGTGGGGCTGATGAGATTCGGCCGAAGAATACTGAGGTACACTCCCGGATTTCCGGCCGCCGGGTACCACGCCCCCGGCGATAGACCGTTCCGTTGCGGACTGTCCAAGTCTATTCCGAGATTGTTCGAAGTCAGCGTTTCACCGGCATACGCGGAATTGATCGACGCGGGCAGTGGCGATTCCCCTGGCTTGGATGCCTGTGGACCGCCGCCCGTCGCGACTTCGCCGGTTTCGCGATGGGCGTCTCCCAGGAGGATGTGACCGAGTGAAATGATCTTTTCGGCGCCCCAAACGTGGTCGCGGAGAAATTCCGTCGCCGCTTCCAGATTCGTGCGATGTCCGGTGGCCGGGTTGCGTAGATAAATCCGGCCGTCACACAGCGGCTCGTAAATGCGCGCAGAAGCTCTAGCGTTTTCCAGCACGGCTGCCGATCCGAACAAATCGCAGGAGTACCGATCCTTGCTTTCCACGATTATCAAGCCCGAAGGATGTTCCTTTTCGAGGGTGAGTTTTCTGGTTCGAGGACTTGCGTTCTCCAAATGATAGGAAGCCTCAGGTAGGCCCGCCCAGGCGACCTTTAGCAGATACCATGCGTTGATCGCCGGATTGAGATTGATGAGGGCCGCAGTGCCTCTCTTGCCCGACGACGAACAGATTTCGATCGAAGCCGACTGCCGAAACGGCTGCAGATCGACGATTGTTTTGGGACTTTCGGCGGCTTGCGCACTGACCAACAGACACAGGACGGACAGATATGTCTTCATAGTGCGAGCACCACCAACAGGGACATCACCAGGATCAGAATCCGATTGGTACGATCCTGCAGCGCGAACACCAGCGGGTCATCGGGCATCTGGCCGCGATGAGCGACCAGCCAGACGCGCCCGATCCAGTACAGCAGCATCGGGCACAGGAACCAGATCAACTGGTAGCGGCCATAGAGGGCCTGCGCCTTGTCGCTGTTGATGTAGAGCGCCAGCACCAGCACCGCCAGGAATCCGCTCGCCACACCCATCGCGGCAATCAGCTCGCTATCGTCCAGCTCGTAGGCTCGCGCGGTGGCGTGATCGCCGTCCACGCGGCGCATGATCACCAGTTCGCTGTAGCGCTTCAGCAGCGCGAGGCTGAAGAAGAAAAACGTGGAGAACGCAAGCAGCCAATGCGATGGCCAGATCGCCACGGCAGCCGCACCGGCCAGGATGCGCATGGAATAGAGCCCGGCCAGAAGGATCACGTCCAGCAGTGCCACGCGCTTGAATCGAATGGAATAAGCCAGGGACAGGGCGTAGTAGCCTGCCGCCACTTCGAGGAACGGCCACGAGATCATCTTTGCCATCCATAAGCCTGCGGCTAGAAGCGCCGGAATCAGAAACAATCCAAAGCCGAGCGGGAGATCGCCGGAAGCAAACGGACGGAGACGCTTCGATGGATGATGACGATCCGCCGCGAGGTCCAGCAAATCGTTGATCACATATCCGGACGACGCCAACAGCCCGAACACCACGAATGCCGGGAGTAACTTTGCCACCAATCCGATTTCGTCGAAGCGATGTGCTGCCAGCAGCGGCACGAACACCAAAACGTTCTTCAGCCAGTGCTGCATCCGCAATGGCCTCCAGTAACCGGCCAAGCGATTCTGGCGTGGCTGCACCCGAATCGCGCTTCGCGCTGTGCGCCAGACGGCAACGTCACAATGGCCGTTGCCGGCGTAGTCAAACTGCTGCGTGCCGAATTCATGGACCAGGAGATCGCTCTTCGCGGCGCCGGTGAGATTGATTCTCCCGTCGCTTGCGAATACGCGGTCAAATATTCCGACATGATCGGCCACTGCGCGTGCGAGAAGCTCGTCGGCGCCGGTCGCAAGCACTACCGTACGGCCCCGATCGTGTTCCAGCTTCAAGTAAGCCCGCAGTTCCTCCCGATAAGGCAAAGTTGCCACGTCCAACTCGACCCGCCGCGCCACTTCGCGCTTCAACTGCGCCTTGCCCCGCAGACACCAAAGCGGCAGCAGCAACAAATACCAGGGCTTTTGTCTGATTAGCGCCAGTAGGGACTCCATCAGTAAGTCCGTCTTCACCAACGTGCCGTCCAGATCGACCACCAAAGGAACGCTTGGTTGCCGCAAACGGTTGGTTTGCTGGAGTGTTTCGATCACGTTCATTGCAGGAGCATCTTCGCCATGAAAGTAAGCAGTTCATCTACCACTGCAGGTGCACGAGAGACGGTAGTGAATAGCGCATTGCAACGCAGCCAATTGCGCGTCTTCACTCAGTATTTGCCCGTACCCCTTGGTCCTATGCCACGCGTTCCACCGAACGCGATGGCAAGCCAAGCAAGAGCATGGATTGGCGCATGATCTGCCGTTGAACTGCTGGAAACCTGCCCAAAGCGAGAGGGCAGACCGCTGGAAGGAGGAAGACTATGAAGCGCTTAATTCTCGCGCTAGCATCCATTGGACTGCTCGCAATTGCATTTGCGCCCCGGGCGCGGGCAGATCAATGGAACAAGCGAACTACTCTGACGGTGAACCAACCGATTGAGGTACCGGGCACCGTGCTCCCGCCCGGAACATATGTAGTCAAGTTAGTGGATTCGCCATCGGACCGCCACATCGTGCAGATCTTCAATGCGGAGGAAAACCAAGTCCTCACTACGATCTTGGCGATCCCGAATTATCGTTTGAAACCAACCGCAGGTACGGTGTTTACGTTCTGGGAGACGGCTCCCGGTACGCCCCATGCGCTGCGAGCCTGGTTCTATCCGGGCGATAACTTCGGACAGGAATTCGCCTATCCCAAGGTGAAAGCGGCTGAGATTGCCGCGGTTGCCAAAACGGAGGTTCCTGCCGTCGAAGCGCAGAAACCCGCCGAATTAGCGACAGCGCCGATCGAAAAAGTAGAACCGCCGCCTGTAGCCGAGGCACCGGCACCCGCGCCGGTGGAAATCGCCCAGGCGCCGCTCGCACCGAAGCTTGAGCCCACGCCTTTGCCGCTGCTTCCCAAGACCGCCAGCCCTTATCCGCTCATCGGATTGGCCGGCGTCTTATCGCTGATTGCGTTCGCGGTGATGCGCACGGTCCGCGCCTCGTAGACTGTACAAGGCGCTTGTGGCGCACTCCGGAGGGCCGGTGAGAGTTGGGGTGCCAGGCCCTCCGGAGGAGGGGGGACCATGAAGGTCCACACCGTGTGGAGCCGGCCTGCGAGGCCGGCGCAAAGAAAGATCAGGCGGCTCGACGACGAGTCCGGCCGGTTGCGATGGTTCGAATGGTGGTTTCTCATCGCGGGTCTGGCTCTCGTCGATATTTTTATCTGGTACAACACCAGCACGGCGCTCTGGCAGGCCAATGCAGAGCGCACGTTCGGTCACAATCTTCTAGCGCCCGTTCTTAAGTCTGCGCCAACGCCGCGGCCAAGATCCGGCATCCTCGGGCGTTTGGAGATTCCTCAGTTGGGACTCATCGCGATGGTGCAAGAAGGAGTGGACGCCGGCACTCTGCGCCGCGCCGTCGGACACGTGCCGGGAACCGCTCTGCCCCCAGAGCGCGGTAACGTCGCGTTGGCCGGTCATCGAGACACGTTTTTCCGGCCGCTACGCGATGTTCGCGTGAACGATGTCATTCAACTCCAGACCCTGGACGGAGAGTACCGCTATCGTGTGGAATCGGCCAGGATCGTGGCCCCCGGCGATGTGAGCGTGCTGAAGCCCACGGGCCGCGACACTCTGACGCTTATCACCTGTTACCCGTTCTACTATGTCGGATCGGCACCCAACCGATTTGTGGTCCGCGCCGGGCTCATCCGGAGCCCCACTGCGCTTACTTCATCACCAAAACAGGACACCGAGCATAGTCCAGGACGCGTTGCGTCACTGACCCAATGAGCACGCGCGAGGTGCCGCGCCGCCCGGTGTGGCCCATCGCGATTAGGTCCGCGTGCAGACGATCGGCCGCTGCGACGATTTGCTCGAATGGATCGCCCTCTTGCGTCTGGCATGCGATCTGAACCCCTTGCCGCTGGGCCTCCTTCGATGCCAAGTCGAGATATTTGCGGCCCTGCGCCTCCAGCTCGGCTTGCACTTCGGCGCGGCTTCGCGCGCTGAAGCGGACCAGCTCATTCAAGACCAGCTTGTCGATTACATATAATGCGGTGATCTTGCATTGCGGACAGAGGGCCGCGATCCGCAAAGCCATCTGCACGGCCTGTAGCGATGGCTCCGATCCGTCGACAGCAATCAGGAGCTCGCGAAATAGCGGTTCCATCACATTTGACCTCCGCGGGTGCCGTGTTGTTCTTTGACGCGCTTCGTTCTCAAGAAACCCTCGCGCTCCTGCTCGTCCAGCATCACCTGAATCCGCTGGATGGCGGCGCGGTATTTCGGGATGAGCAGGCTCTCGAGCGCGTTGACGCGGCGCTGCGTCCGCTCCAGTTCCGCCGCCACTCGCCAGACCGAGCCGCTGATCTCGGTCCAGGATCCCAGGATCTGGCCCACATCGATCCATCGGTTCCGCAGTTCGTCGAAGACGGCGCGGATGCCCGCTGGACTGTAGGGAAACGGCAGCGGCTCTACTCGCATAGTGACCAGCGGCAAGGCCACGCCCATCACGCTGCGCGCCTCCACGGCATATTCGGTTTGGGCCGCCGGCGCGAGCGCCGCAAAGCGCATTTCACCCATACCCATCGCGAGGCGCGCTTCTCTCTGCACTTGATACGCGCGGGCGAAGCGCTCCCGCACTTCGCGTTCGGTGTGCTTCACCTCGCCGAACAGGTTCCACAATTCGCGCAGCAGCGTTTCGCGCTTGCGCTCCAGGATGGCGTGCCCTTGCACGGCTTGCTCCAGCTCGCGGCGTAAATCGAGCAGCACGGCGCGCGTGGGAGGGAGTTGATCGGTCTCAATCATTGTGAACTCCGTCCAGTTTTCCCGAATAATGCAGCTCCAGATTCTCTTCGCTGATCCGCGTCAGCTCGCTCGCGGGCAGCAGCGAAAGGATCTCCCAGCCGGTTTCCAGCGTTTCCTGGATCGACCTCGCCTGATGCGCCCCCTGCGCGAGAAACCGATTCTCAAAGGCCCGGCCGAATTCGAGATAAGCCCGGTCGACGGGCGTGAGCGCCGTCTCGCCAATGACTACAGAAATCGCCCGGATCTCCTGCACTCTTGCGTAGGAGGCATAGAGCTGCGCGGCCCAACTGGGGTGATCGGCACGCGTGTGCCCTTCGCCGATTCCGTTCTTCATCAGGCGTGAGAGCGAAGGCAGCACATCAATCGGCGGATAGATACCCTCTCGATGCAGCGCGCGGCTCAAGACGATCTGGCCTTCGGTGATGTAGCCCGTCAGATCCGGCACCGGATGCGTGATATCGTCGCTAGGCATGGTGAGAATCGGAATCTGTGTGACGGATCCGGGGCGCCCCGACACGCGCCCGCAGCGCTCAAAAATTTCCGCGAGATCCGAATAGAGATAACCGGGATAAGCTTTTCGCCCGGGCACCTCATTGCGGCGCGACGAGATCTCGCGCAAAGCCTCGGCGTAATTCGTGATGTCGGTCATCAGGACCAGCACGTGAAATCCAAGTTCGAACGCCAGATACTCGGCCAAGCTGAGCGCGATTCGCGGGGTCACCATGCGTTCGAGCGGCGATTCATCGGCCAGGTTCAAGAAAACCGCGGTTCGCGCCAGCAGCCCCGATTCTTCGAAACGCTGCTGGAAGTAGTCGGCGACGTCGTGCGATACGCCCAACGCCACGAACACCACCGCGAAGGACTCGGCCTGCTCGGAAATGCGCGCCTGCAACGCGATTTGGGCCGCCAGTTCGTTGTGCGGAAGACCCGCGCCGGAGAATATGGGCAGCTTTTGACCGCGTACGATGGTGTTCATCCCGTCAATCGCGGAAATCCCCGTCTCGATGTAATGCCGCGGATTTGCCCGCGCCGTAGGATTCAGAGGCGCGCCGTGAATATCCACGCGGCGCTCGGCCATCGGCGGAGGCAGCCCGTCGCGCGGCCGCCCCAAGCCGTCGAAGACACGGCCCAACATCTCGCGCGATACCGGCGTGTGAAAAGTCTCGCCCTGAAAGCGTAAGAGCACTTCGTGCGGATCGAGACCTGCCGCGTCGCTCCACAGTTCGGCGATCACCTGATTCTCCCCGGTGTTCAGTACCTGGCCCAATCGCACACCGTCACCGCCGTGCACTTCCACCAGCTCGCCATAGGCGGCCGCGCCGTAGCCTTCGGCCATCACCAGGGGGCCTTCAATTCGATCCGCACCGAGATATTCGCGCATCACCTGCTCCCTCCGCTTGCAAGCCCGGCGGGTGCGAGCGCTGCGAGGCTTGCTTTCAGTTCCGCCAGTAGCGTCGCGATCTGATCTACCTGATCGTTGGGCACAGCCTCCTTGACCCGTATGAGACGGTGAACATTGAGGAGCTGGAGCACGCGTGCGAGCGTTGCTCCTGATTCGATCGCCTGCTGGCCCGCCTGATACAGCTCGACGAAGAGCCGCAGCATCGCCATCTGCTTGGCCGGAACGCAATAGGCGTCAATCGGATGAAGCGCGCTTTGCTGCAGGAAACCTTCCTTTAAGAGGCGCGCTGCTTCCAGATTCCAGCGCTGTCCCTCCGGCAGCGCCTGGGCGCCCACCAGACGCACCAGTTGTTCCAGCCGCTCGGCCCGCTCCAGGATTTGCGACGCGGTTCCGCGCAGCGCCTGCCAGTCCGCAGCAGTCCGGCTCGCCCACCAGGCGGCGACATCGTCCGAATACAGGCTGTAACTGGTCTGCCAATTGATCGCCGGATAATGCCGCGCATTAGCGAGCGCGCGATCGAGCGCCCAAAACGCGCGTGTGTAGCGTTGCGTGTGTTGTGTGACCGGCTCGGTAAAATCGCCACCGGGAGGGCTGATGGCTCCCACCATGCTGACCGACCCCTCCTTTCCGCCGAGCGTTCGCACGCGGCCGGCTCGTTCATAGAACGCCGCGATCCGGCTAGGCAGATAAGCGGGGAATCCTTCCTCGGCAGGCATTTCTTCCAAACGCCCCGCGATTTCGCGCAGCGCTTCCGCCCATCGGCTGGTGGAATCCGCCATCAGGGCTACGTCATAACCTTGATCGCGATAATACTCGGCGATGGTGGTGGCGCAGTAAATGCTCGCTTCGCGCGCCGCCACCGGCATATTCGATGTGTTCGCGATCAGGACGGTGCGCTCCATGAGCGGCCGGCCGCTCTTCGGATCGACGAGGCGCGGAAATTCGTCCAGCACCTCGGCCATCTCGTTGCCGCGCTCGCCGCAGCCGACATACACGATGACGTCCGCGTCGCACCATTTGGCCAGTGCGTGTTGCAGGATGGTTTTGCCCGCCCCAAACGGCCCCGGCATGGCCGCTGTTCCGCCCTTTGCTATGGGAGCGAAGGTGTCGATGACGCGTTGCCCGGTGACGAGGGGGCGCGATGGCTCCAGCCGTTCCGTGACTGGCCGCTCGGATCGAATGGGCCAGCGCTGGGCTAGTGCGATGGGCCGCAAACCGCCCGAGGTCTCGATGGTTGCGATGCGATCCTCGACCGCGTACTCGCCTTCGGGCGCGACGTCGGCTATCTTTCCTTCCAAATGCGGCGGCACCAGAATGCGGTGCTGGATTAGCGCAGTCTCCGGAACGGTTCCAACGATCTCACCGCCGCGCACGACCTCGCCGGCCTTGGCTTGCGGAGTGAATGTCCACTTCTTCGCGGGCAGCGCTTTAGCTTCCGAGCCGCGCGTGAGATAAATTCCGTGTTCGTCCCGCAAGGTGGCGAGCGGGCGCTGCAGGCCATCGTAGGTGTTGGCGAGCAGCCCCGGACCGAGGAGAACGGACAGCGGCGAACCGGAGCCGAACAGCGGCTCGCCAGGCCGCAGGCCGTTGGTGTCCTCGTACACCTGGATGGTCGCGACGTCGTGTTGGAGAGCGATCACTTCGCCCGTCAGACGAGCGTTCCCCACGTGCACCTGCTCCAGCACGCTGAGCTCGCCAGTCACCCGCGCCTTCACCACCGGGCCACTGATGGAAGTGAGCTTTCCCGCTTCCGTCATGACGGCTCCTCATTCAGGATGTTGAAGACGCGTTCGCGTAGGCGCGCACGTGCCAAGGCCAGGCGTGTCCCGAAGCTCAAGTCCATGCGCATGCGGCCATTGGTCGCAACCAAGCCGCCCCACGCATCCGACGGCGCCGGCGCACGTCGAAACTTCACGCCCGCTTCTTTGGACCACCCATCCAGCACTGCGTCTGTGAGCAGGCTGTGAACCGTGCAATCGCCGTTGAGTACCACCTCGCTCGCGTGCAGCTCCCCCGATGCGCGGACCGCCATGCGCTGGAGAAACTCCAGATAATCCGGCTGCTTCGCCAGATCGCGCAGCCGCTCCTCGGCGGCATGCCAGGCGCGCTCGATCGGCTCCTCCCGCAGTTCGATGAAACGCCGTTGTGCCTCCAGTTCGGCCCGCGCGAAATGTCGTCGCAAGGACGCGGCCGCTTGGCGCTCAGCATCTTCAGCGGCCTGACGCCGCACGGTTTCACTCTCTTGTTTTGCGCCCTCCACAATCGCAGCCGAGCGGCGGCGCGCGTCTTCAGCGATCTCGACCGCCTTCTGATGCGCGCGACGGCCAACTTCGGCAATCAACGCTTCGGGATCTCCCAAGATAGCGGTCATCAGTCCTCGAATCGAACTCCCAGGGCCTGCTCGATGCGTGTTTCTAAGGCGATCGACGGCCGGGAATGCCCAGCGGCCGGAATCTCGACGATTAGGGCTCCGGCTTCTTCCACTGAATCCGGCCGAGCTTCTGTCAGATTCTCAGTCAGCAGGATGAGACCCAAGTCCGGATCGGCTGTCGCCTCTCGAATGGCTTGGCGCGCTTGATCGACGTTGGATACCGCGCGGCCCTGCAAACCGATCAGGCCGAGGCCGAACACGGCGTCCTCACCGCCGATGACGACAATCTTCTGCCCTGGCATTAGCCCCTCAGAATAATGAACGAAACGATCAGGCCGTAAATCACGATGCCTTCCGCGAGTCCCACGAAGATCAGTGTGCGGCCTAGGAGATCCGGCTTCTCGGCGATCGCGCCGATGGCCGCGGCTCCTGCGATCCCAACGGCAACCCCCGATCCGATCGCGGCCAGGCCCGTCGCAATCGCGGCTCCCAGATAGCGGTTTTGGCCGGCCGTCGCGACCGCGGCCGCGGCCTCCTGAGCATGGAGCGGCTGGGCCAGGAACAGAAGCACTAGCGCCGCGAACAATACGTTTAATCCTTCAAGCCCGAACACCCACATTCGCATGTCTTCCTCCTGTGTCAAGCGATAGCGGCAGAAACGGCTGCCCTCTGCCTTGAAAAAACCGTCCAAAGAATTCGTAGTATTCCAGGCGCAAGGCCTGAATGCCGACGATCACGCCCTCGAATCCGACTACGAGAAAAGTTCCCACGAGCAGCACCAGCCATCCCCAGCGTCCCGTGGAATAGCTGACGACCAGCGTCGAAAGCCCTTCGTGCGCCACGGCGAAGGCGCCCAGTCGAATGAACGAAAGGCTGTTGCTCGCGTATCCGGTGACGGCTTCAAATAGCTCGAAAAATCCGGTGACCAGGGCCTCGCCGAGCCGGGGGGATGCGTGATGCCAGATCCAGGCGGCCAGTGGCTCGTGCAGCCACAGCACAGCGCAGAGCATGGGAATCGCGAGCAGCACGGATTTCGGCAAGAGGCCGAATCCGGCGCCTAGGCCGCCGCCGAGCAGCGTCCAATACAGGGCGATGCCCGCCACTCCATTCTTCTCCAGGAAAAAGCGCGGCCAATCGCGCGCCCTCCAGGCATTGACCAGGTTCATGACGAAGCCGATGTTGATCAGCACCGCACCGGCCGCCACCGCCGTGATCAGGATGGTCCAGATTCCTTCGAGGGGTCGAAGCCAGCGCGCTCCCAAAAGCGGCTGGCCGAACGCTGAACCGTAGAGCAGGCCAAAGAACATTCCGCTCGCTCCCGCGGCCGCGACCAGGACTCCGAAATCGAGGCGCCGATGCTTGAGCCACAGGCCGATCCCGAAGAGCATCAGTCCATGGCCCAGATCGCCGAACATCATGCCGTACATGACCAGAAAGCTGACGGTGACGATCAGGGTGGGGTCGAGCTCGTTATAAGACGCCAGACCGAAAGTGGTGACCAACTCCTCGAAAGGCGCAAGCCAGCGCGGTGTCCGCACCAGGCTCGGGACGCTTTGCCGGTTGGGATCGGCCTTCAGGACCTCCATCGCGACGGGATGCCCGGCGGCGGCTTCGACTTTTTTCTTCACCACATCGACGTCACTGGCCGGAACCCAGCCGGAAATCAAAAATACGTCGCCGTGGCGCGGAAAACGCCGAATGGCCTCGGCAATCTTGCCGCCTGTGGTTGCTCGCCGAAAACATGCTGTGAGATCGCTCGCGAGCTCGCAAGCCAGCTCCGCTCGTTGCCGCTCCAGTTCTTCGAGGCGTTTTTCCAAATCTCGCAGCTTGCCGCGCAATGCGGCGAGCGCCTCGGGTGGCTTCCCGAGCGCTTCGGCGGGCAGCGCGCTCGGCTCAAAAAACGCGCTTTTGAGCGCGCGATCGAGAATCGCGCCATTGTCGGCCGAGCAGGCCGTGAGTAGCAAAGTACGGCCTTTATGCGTTTCGAGCGGAATCAGAAGAAACGGAATCTGAAATAATGCCTCCGCGACTCGAGGAACATTTTCGGCAGGCATGATTCCCACCATCACGGTTTGATTTTGTAGTTTGCGCAGATCCTCGATCGGGACATCGAGCGGAGCAAGAATCTCGACGTATGCCGAGGCGGTCTTGATCTTGTCCATCTCGCCGGCGGTCTCCTGCAGCCGTTGCTGCCAGGCGTGCACGGTGCTTTCGAGCAGCGCGGTTTGCGCCTCGATCTCGCGCCAGTCTGTGCTGGGCCGCAACGCTTCGGACGGCTGGAGCGCCAGATCGGGCAGCGATTCCTCAACCGGCTTCAATCGCAGCGCTTGCATCATTTCGCTCAGGCGCTCGGTGAGGCGGCCGTAGCGGGCCGCGAATTCGGCCCACTCGCCGGAAGGCGCCCAACCCTCCGGTACGCTGTCTTCCACCTGCAGCACCTCCATCCGCGCGAGAGCCAGGGTCACGGCTTCCACGTCCGGTTCGAGAACGAACAGGTTCGTCTCCACCATCGGTTCTGGCGCAAGAAAGCTCATGCGGCACGCACCATTCGTTGCGCGATCTCGCGCCCACTCAGCCCCATCGCCTTGCCCTCGGCCAGCATCGCGAGATCCTGAACCTCGGATTCGAGCAGCCAAAGATAAGCGAGAACGCCTCCCAGATCGAACATCGGGCGGTGGATCGCCTGGGTTGCGCGCCGGTACAGCTCGCGCGCGCCCAAAATCTCAACCCGCGTCAACGCCTCAATCTCGGAGAGCCCGGATGGAATTACGAGGCCCAACCGCCCAGCCTCTAACGCCAGCGGAGAACCGAGCGCGATGCGACGCACCATGTTGAGCCCCGCGTGAAATGCCCGGTGCAGTGTGTAGTTGATGATCTCCTCGGGAGTCATGCGGCCGTAGATGCGGTAACGATACGCCCAAAGGAGATTCTGAATCTCGATAGAGCGACCCAGGAATCGCCGCGCGCCCGCTGCATCCTTGCCGCGCTGCGATTCGATAAGCTGGACGAGCCTTTGGAAATAGAACAAATCGAGCGCGATCTCCAGATGGAAAAGGCGGTGCTCCTGCTGATAGCGCTCCATCGCGTTGGCGAGGGGGCGCACATAGATTGAATCGCGAAGCTGATCGATCACGGCGCCGGCCGATCCCGCCTCCATTAGAGTTTCCCATCGTCTTCTGGAGTCCAAGCTAATGAGCGATGTTGCGGCCAGCTTCGGATCCAGCCGGTAGTGAACGATTCGCAGCACGGTTTTCAGGTTCTCGATTTCGAATCTTCGGTTGTACCAGGCGAGAAGCTCGCGCGACGAGCGCGGTAGATAGCGGCCGAGCGCGCGCGAGGCAGCCGCCATCCGGCCGCGCAGAGTCTGCGAATCCTCTCCGGCGGTGGTTTGGGCCTCCAGCAACCGCGACCACGTATCCTGATCAATCAGCCGCGCGAGCCTGGCGCGCAGATTGCCCTGGACCGCCGCGAACGTGAAGAGGCTCAAAATTCCTCCCCGCTGAGGATCGCGTTCACAACCATATCCACCGCACGTGAGAAATTCGTCTCCGCGCGAAGACTGAAGGCTCGCGCTTTCGCTTCAGCCTGCTCCAGTCGGCGCTTCATCTCGGCTGCGCCCCGTAATTCCACCTCGGCCAAATTCGCGCGCAACAGACCTTGGCCCGACGTGCGCACGGCCTCCACGCTCTGCCGCGCTTGTTCACGGGCTTGCACCACCGTCTCTTCCGCTTTCGCCTGAGCGGCTCTAAGAATCTCCTGGGCCTGCTGTTCGGCCTCGATCAGGCGCTGAAGCGTGGTCTGTACGGGCGAATTTTCTGCCATAACCGGAATGTCCAATCCTGAAAGTGCACCTACGTAACCACTTTCCCGCGATCGCGTGGCGGCCCGGATGCAACATAAGAGGCTGATGGATCGGCAACCACAGAGCCGCTGGCTGTTCCCCCTGATCAACCTGCTGTTGGTCCTGCTGATTCTTCACTTCACATTCCGATTGTTCTCGGTCCAGGCGGCCAAGCCTATGTCTTACAGCGAGTTCCTGGCCGAGCTTCGCGCGGGTAAACTGAGCGACGTCGAGATCACTGAACGCGAACTGATCGGAATTCGGAAAAACGATGCCAGCCACCCCCTTTCGGCCTCCGAACGGACCATCAAAGCCACGCGCCTGCCCGGCGTCGATGAATCACTGATCCTGAAGGAATTAGACACTCAACATGTGAAATTCGGGGGCCATATCGATACGCCATCCTGGATTTGGGGCGCGCTGGCCTGGCTGCTTCCCTTCGCCTTCATTGCGCTGATTTACGGAGTGGGGATGCGCCGTATGGCGCAGGGGCGCGGCCCGTTGACCTTTGGTAAAAACCAAGCCAAGATCTACGACCAGTCTACGCGCGTACCCGTTACGTTCGCCGACGTAGCCGGGGTGGACGAGGCCAAAGTGGAGCTGGAAGAGATTGTCGACTTTCTGCGCCAGCCCGCCAAGTATCAGAAGCTGGGCGGGCGCATTCCCAAGGGTGTCCTACTTGTCGGCCCGCCAGGAACCGGAAAAACGTTGTTGGCAAAAGCGGTGGCAGGTCAAGCCGGCGTTTCGTTCTTCTCCATGTCGGGCTCCGAGTTCGTGGAGATTTTCGTTGGAGTTGGTGCGTCGCGCGTCCGCGACCTGTTCGAACAAGCTAAGCAAAAGGCCCCGTGCATCGTATTCATTGATGAACTGGATGCGATCGGAAAGTCGCGCACCTCAGGGCGCGGCATCGGCTTCAGCAACGAAGAGCGCGAGCAGACTCTCAATCAACTGCTGGCGGAGATGGATGGCTTCGATAGTTCCGATGGCGTAATCATAATGGCTGCTACCAATACGCCCGAAGTGCTGGATGCGGCTTTGCTGCGCGCAGGCCGCTTCGACCGGCAAGTGCTCGTCGATCGGCCTGATTTGAAAGACCGCGTCGAAATCCTCAAAGTGCATGCGCGAAAAATCCGCGTGGGCCCGGATGTCAATCTGGAGACCATCGCAGCCCGAACTCCGGGGATGGTGGGCGCCGATCTGGCCAATATCGTCAATGAGGCCGCGCTGTTGGCCGTCCGCCGCGGCGCCGATTGCGTGGAACTACGTGATTTGGAGCAAGCCGCCGACCGCGTGACCCTCGGTTTGGAGAAAAAGAGCCGCGTGATGACCGCCCAGGATAAGGAGCGAGTGGCCGTGCATGAGGCCGGCCATGCACTGATAGCCCTGTCTGTGGAACACGCCGACCCGTTGCACCGGGTGTCGATTATCCCGCGATCAATCGGCGCTCTTGGGTATACGCTGCAGTTGCCCACGCAGGAACGCTTTCTGATGACGGAACCGGAACTCGAGGACCAGATTGCGGTGCTGATGGGCGGACGTGCCGCCGAGGAGATTCACTATGGCGGCGTGGTATCTACGGGCGCGGCGGATGATCTGGAGCGCGCCTCGGCACTCGCGCGGCAGATGGTCACGCGCTATGGAATGAGCGATCCACTCGGGAAGATGACGTACGGGCGACCGGCGGCGTCGCCGTTCCTGAAATCGCCGTTCGAAATCGAGGAGCGCAACTATAGCGAGCACACGGCCGAAACCATCGATCGCGAATCGAAGCGCATTGTGGACGATACGTACGCGCGCGTGATGGGCATTTTGCTGAAGAATCGCGATCCGCTGGCCAGAATCTCGGAAGCGCTGATACGCAAGGAGACACTGGAACGCGAGGAGCTGGACCGGCTGCTCGAAGCTCGCACGAACGCGGAGGAGCAAGGCGCCGTGCTTGCCGGCCGCACATGAAACTGTGCTTTCTGCGTTGAAGAACGGGTTCCGTGTCCCATTTATACTTCCAAGAGATTTGCCAACGGCTGAGACGCTTTCCCCAAACCGGAGACTTCGCCGGAGCTAGCAACGCAAATGCTAACTCCGGTTAGTAGTCGCCGCATCACTCAAGATAACCGGGGCTTTACACAGCTTGAATGAGCTCAACCGCGGCCTTACGATCGAGCTAGAAAGAGAACCGATCAGATAAATTCCCTAGCCAATCCTTAGAAACATCGGCTAGCGCGAATTCTGCTCGGCTCGGGGAAATCGCCCGTTGCATCGCGAGATGGCGGTAGCACGCCGCGATTTTCATGACAGGCTCCCGGAGCCTGGTCGAGTTCTCGCGCGAAAGGAAAATATGCGCCTTCCAGCCCCATCGCCGCATCCCTGGTACGCCTTGACGGTCAAGCATCACCACGAAACGATCGTGGCCCAAGCTCTGGAGGGGCGCGGCTTCGAGAGTTACCTGCCCTTATATCGAAGCTTCCATCGCTCCGGGAGACGCATGCAGCCGGTGCTGCTTCCGTTGTGGCCGGGGCTCGTTTTCTGCCGCTTTGACATTTCCAATCGTCTGCCGGTACTGACGATTCCCGCCGTCGGATCGATCGTAAGCATCGGACGCGTTCCAGCGCCGATCGCGCACTCCGAACTCGAAAGCGTCGAGACCATCATCCAGTCCGGCCGCAACGTATCGCCGCACCTGGCGATCGCCATCGGCCAGGAGGTGTCGATCGGGTGTGGTCCCTTGCGCGGTCTGACCGGGACGTTGATCGAGAGCAAACCGAATTGTCGCCTTGTGGTTTCGATTCCGCTGTTGCAGCGGGCGGTCTCGGCGGAAGTGGATTCGGAAAGCGTGCAGCCGGTTAGGTCAGCCAGTCGCGCTGCTTAGGAATCCGTTGGAGGAGTCATGAAACTTTTCATCTACGTTCTTGTCTTCGCGCTGCTGCCATTCGCCAGATCGACGGGGCAAACCGTCGCTGCGGAACGAGCCTACGTTCTCGGGCCGCACGACTCCGTTAACGTACGCGTGACGGATTTACTCGAGTTCGACCCGCGGACCCTCGGCCCGGTGCGCATCGATGAGCAAGGCTACATCCATCTGCCCCTGGCCGGACGAATCCGCGCTGCTGGTCTGACAATGGAGCAGTTGGAAAAGGCAGTTGCTCTCCAACTTTCGAAGCTGATGAAGAATCCCGAGGTCACCATATCCATTGCGGATTTCAGGAATCACCCGGTATCGGTGCTCGGCGCAGTGAAGAATCCCGGAGTTTATCAAATCACAGGCCGCAAGACTCTATTCGAAGTCTTATCGATGGCCGGCGGATTGAATCCCGACGCGAGCAATCGCATCAAGATCACGCGCCTGGCTTCCGAAGGGCCTCTGCCGCTCGCGAACGCGGCCGCTGATCCGACTGGCCAATTCTTCATTGGCGAATTGAACGTTCGTGACGTTATGGAGGCCAAAAGCCCCGACAGCAACATTGACGTTCTGCAAAACGACGTCATCACAGTTCCCAAAGCGGATCTGGTGTACGTAGTGGGGTGCGTTAAGCGTTCCGGAGGTTTCCCCTTGAATGAGAAAGAACACATCACCGTTCTTCAGGCTGTCTCCCTGGCCGAAGGACTGGATCACGCCGCGGGCCCGCAACACGCACGCATCTTAAGGCAGTCCGCGCCCGGCGCCGAGCGGACCGAGATCGCCGTCAACGTGCAAAGAATCTTGGACGGCCGCGACAAAGACGTCGCGCTTCAGGCTAACGACATCCTGTTCATTCCCAACAACGTCGCCAAGAGCGCCTCACTGCGCGCATTGGAAGCCGCGGTCCAGGCTGGAACCGGATTCGCAATCTGGCGTTAACGAAGGGTACCACCATGAACGACAACACTCTCATTCGAACCTCGGACACGAACAACCTGCCGGCGGTTCCGCTCGCAACCGTATATGGCCCGGAATACTCAGTTCAGCCACAGCCAGTTCAACCTCAGGCCGGCAGTGCGCTCGATTACTGGGGCCTGCTGTGGCGATCTAAGACGCTGTTCGCCGCCTGCGCCGCCGGTGGACTCGCCATCGCTCTGGCGATCCTGGTCACGCAGTCGCCGGCGTATCGAGCACGCACCACCCTGGAGGTCCAGGACCTGAATCACGAGTTCGTGGACATGAAGCTCGCCGGCCCGGTGGCGGATTCTTCCTCCACCGACGCACTCACCGACATTCAAACCCAAATCAAGATTCTGCAGAGCAACACCTTGATCGATAGCGCGCTCAAGAGGGCGGAAATCTCCAGTACTGCGGATCTCGAGCCGGCGCAGCATGCGATTGCAGGCATACTGGGAAGCCCAAGCCCGGCGGACGGTCCCCAGACGCTTACCGAAATCGCCGCCAAGAACCTGAAGGTCAGTATGGCGGGTCAGACGCGAATCATCGAAGTGACCTTCGATGCGCCTCGCCCCGAACTCGCCGCACGTTTCGCGAACGCATTAACTGGGGAGTATATGGAACAGAACAGCCGCATGCGCGGGCAGATGAACCGGCAGACGTCGGATTGGCTGGCCGGCCAGCTTTCCGACCTGCGCGGCAAGCTGGAGACCTCAGAAAACGCGCTGGAGGCTTACGCCCGTAAGCAGAGCCTGATCTATACCGCCGACAAACAAACCGTGTCGGAAGAAAAGCTGCGGCAGTTGCAGGCTGAACTCTCCAAAGCGCAGGCCGATCGGGTGGAGAAACAGTCGCGCTTCGAAGTCGCGCGCGCCGCCACGCCCGATACGCTCCCCGAGGTTCTCAACGACAGCAGCTTACGCGCGCTGGATGCCAACCTTACGGAATTGCGCCGCAAGGAAGCGGAGATGGAAGTTATATTTACGCCCGACTACAGCCTGGCGAAAAAGCTGCACGCCGAAAGTGATGCCCTGGAGAATGCGATCGCTAATAAGCGAGCCGCAATCGTGACTCGCATCGCCAACGAATTGAGCGAGGCCGAGCGAAGGGAACAGTTGCTCGAAGCGGCTTATACGTCTCAAACCGCCCGGGTCACCAGCGATTCGCAGAAGTCAATTCAATACGACGTCCTCAGGCGCGAAGTGGACACCAACCGGGAGATTTACGAAGCCATGTTGCAGCGGGTCAAAGAATCCGCCATCGCCGCGGCCATCAAGGCGTCGAACGTGCGCGTGGTAGATCCGGCCATCCCTCCGCGGCATCCTTACAAACCCAATTTTCCTTTGGGCAGCGCAGCGGGTTTGCTATTCGGCTCGACATTCGGATTGGCCGCGATTGTCCTGCGAGCTAGAACGAATGTCCAACTGCAGGAGCCCGGGGAGGCCGGATCGCTGCTGGGCATACCCGAACTCGGGGTGATCCCGCGCGCTCAAGAAGCGCTGCGGTCGCCGCGCGTTGTGACATTAGTTCCAAACAGCGACAAGCCGGGAACACGATGGATCGGCCCTTCGAACTCCAGAAGCGACTCGAGTGAAAACGCGCTGGCCGTCGCCGACAGTTTTCGCGCGGTGCTCGCCTCCATCATTTTCAGTGAGGCCAAGGACCAGAAGGTTCTGGTCATCACCAGTGCTAACTCGGGCGAAGGAAAAACGACGGCCGCGGTGAACCTGGCCGCGACCTTGGCCAAGATGGACCGCAAAGTTCTGCTCATCGACGGCGACATACGCAGTCCTCGCATGCATCAGGTCTTTGGGCTGTCCAATTCCATCGGACTTACCAAACTGCTCAGACAAAACGTTCCCTACGAGAAGATGGTCGATCCGGTCATTCGCGCGGTTTCGCCGAACCTGTACGTGCTGACTGCGGGCCCCGCCGTAGAGGCCGGCGCCGACCTTCTGTTTTCGAAGTCGATCCCAGCGCTTCTCAGCCATTACCGCGAGCGCTTCGACATGATTCTGATCGACACGCCGCCGATGCTGTCGATGCCCGATGCGCGCGTATTGGGCCGGATCGCCGACGCGGTGGTGTTGATCGCCAGAGCCGGCAAAACCAGCCGTGCCGCGGCGCAGGCCGCATTTCGTCGTCTCGCGGACGATCGAACCCGAGTGCTGGGCGTGGTTCTGAACGACTGGAACGCGGGCGCCTCACCCTACAAATACTACGGCAGCTACCATTACGCGGCCGCAAGCGTCAGCCTGCCCGGCGGCGCTTCCAAGGAGTCTTAGTCCATGCGAAAGCCACCCAAATTCGTCAGCATCATCACCACCTACCGGTGCAATTTCCGCTGCCACATGTGCAACATTTGGCAGTATCCGACGGAACCGGCGCAAGAGGTTCGAGCCGAGGACCTCGAGAAGCTGCCGCTGATTGCCGTGGCGAATGTCACGGGTGGCGAGCCCTTCCTGCGGAACGACCTGTCTGAGATCCTCGCCGTTCTTCGCAAAAAGAGCCGCCGGGTAGTGATCAGCACCAACGGCTACCTTACGGAGCGAATCGTGAGGATCGCCCGGCAGCACCCCTGGATCGGCGTGCGCGTTAGTGTCGAAGGGCTACCCAGGGCGAACGACGAGCTTCGCGGCGTCAAAGACGGTTTCGAGCACGCCATCCGCACCTTGACCGAGCTTTCGCACGCCGGGCTCAAAGACATCGGCTTCGGCATTACCCTGTCGGATCGCAATGCCGAAAGCCTGATCCCGCTGTATCACCTTTCCAAGATGATGAAGCTGGAGTTTGCCACCGCCGCGGTCCACAATTCGTTTTACTTTCACAAGGCCGACAACCGGATCCAGCGGCCCGGCGCGATGACCGGTGCTCTGGAAGCGCTCATCGGCGAACTGTTGCAAAGCTCTCGCCCGAAGGATTGGTTCCGGGCCTATTTCAACCACGGCCTGATCGAATATGTTTCCGGCAAACCTCGCTTGCTCCCGTGCAGCATGGGTGAAGACGCCTGCTTCATCGATCCGTACGGTGAAGTGCTGCCGTGCAACGGCATGGATTCGCCGGTCAGTTTCGGCAACATCACCCGCCAGAGCTGGGACGAAATCTGGAGCGGATCGCAGGCCGGGATGGTGCGCGACCGTTGCCGCAATTGCACGAAAAACTGCTGGATGATCGGAAACGCCTCCGAGCCGATCAAGCGCAACAAGTGGGGCGCACTGCGCTGGATCATTAATCAGCGGATCAACGGTCCTGCCGCGACCCGCAAGCCCCAGCCCGCCTTTTTCAACATCCTGCCATAGGCCGCGTTATGTCGCGATCGACAACGGTAGAACCCGCACCGCTGGAATGCGTCAGCCCGGTCTCCGATGAGCGGCTACGCGCCAACGTCGCTTGGATGTTGCTCGGAAACTTTTGGCAGGGGTTGAGCCAATGGACGTTGGTCGTGGCGCTGGCCAAGATCGGCAGCGCCGAAATGGTGGGAAGCTATACGCTCGGGCTGGCCATCGCGTTGCCGGTTCTGATGTTCAGCTCCTTGAGTCTACGGTCGATTCAGATCACCGACGGCCGGCGCCATTATCGCTTTCTCGATTTTCTCGCCCTCCGATTCGCATGCTCGGTGACGTCGCTGGTCCTCATTGGCGGAATCGCGATCGCCGCGCATTACTCGAAGTCCGTAGTCGCTGCGGTGATTCTCATAGGCGCGGCAAAGGCGATCGAGTACATGAGCGATATCTTCTACGGCTTGCTCCAACGCGAGGAGCGTATGGCTGGGATCGCAATTTCGATGATGTTGCGTGGAACGCTTTCGTTAAGTGCGCTGGCGGCCGGAGTCTGGCTGACGGGCTCGCTGTTGTGGGGTGCGGTCGGCCTGCTCGTGTCCTCATTGGTGACTCTGGCTGCGTTCGACGTACCGCGCAGCCTTGGACTTCTGAATCTGGGGCTAGCCGGCGCCGTCGTCGAGTGCGTCCACTACGTGAGTGATTTCCTGCGGGGAGAGATTCACGGCCGTCTCAGGACGCTTGCTTTGGCGGGCCTTCCGCTAGGTGCGGTCCTGATGCTGGTCTCGCTCAACCTGAACCTGCCCCGGTATCTCATCGAGCACAACCTCGGTATTCGCGAGTTGGGAATCTTCTCATCATTGACGAACCTGCTCGCCGCGGGTAGCGTCATGACCAGCGCTCTCGGTCAAGGCGCGGCGCCTCGTATGGCGAAATATTTCGAGGCTGCCAGGCTAGCCGACTTTCGACGTCTGCTGTTCGCGCTGTCACTCGCGTGTCTCGCCATTGGCGCAGCGGGTTTTCTTGTAGCGCTGCTTTTCGGGCCCCGGTTGCTGGCGATTATCTATCGTCCCGAGTACGCGTCGCAGCAAGACATATTTTTGTTTCTGATGGCCGCATCGGGTTTCCTGTATCTGGGAACGATGTTCGGCTGCGCCGTGACCGCGGTCAAATGCTTTATTCCGCAGTTGCCGCTTTTCGCCATCGCCGCCGGTGCCACAGCCGTAGCCAGCATGGTGCTGGTTCCCTCACAAGGGTTGCGCGGCGCTGCGGTGGCAATCCTGATTTCAGCGATCATTCAGTGTGCCGGTGGGGCACGGCTCCTGCGAAACACGTGGAAGCGCGCGCTAATCACCGGGAGTTTCTAATCCGTATGGCGCGAAGCACGACAATTCCCTGCGCTCCGTCCTGGTTACAGAGCCCCGCGAGCGAGACCCTCTGGCGGTGGATTGCGTTCGCATTCGTGGCTTACTGGCTCCTGTTCGTCTCCAGTGCCCTCCACGGACACCGCGAAGCGAACGTCATCGGGGGAGGTCTGATTGTGGCCGTCCTGTTCTGGGCCGCGTTGGAGCGCCTGTGGGTGAGAGTGGACGGGGTGGTGGTAGCCGCCGTGGCTGCGATGCTGATTCCGGTAGTGCAAGCACTGACTGGCGATCCCACGCAAACCAGCTCCGCAGTTTTCAAACACGAATCCATCTGTGCCGTGATGGCGATCTCGCGCCTGCTCCGGCTGCCGCCTGCGTCCCGATCGAAGGTTCGCTGGCTGCTCGGCCTCCCGATTTTCATTGTTCTTTCGATTTCGGTTGCGATTGGCCGCCCGGATGCCTTGGATGCGACGCGGAGAGATGGATTGTTCGCGAATCCCAACAACCTGGCGCTCATTCCATTTCTGTTGTTGTTCTTGATCGACGAAGTACGTGATCCGCTCGTGGTCCAGTTCGCTGTGCATGCCATCGTGATCGCGGTGCTGATCTTCTCCGGCACCAGCGGCGCGGTAATCGCGTACGCAATCGGTCTGGCCGTGCATCTGCGTCGCCAATTCTCACCAGCATTGCGGTTCCTTGTATTGACCGGGGGCCTGGCCGCGGGATCGGCAATCGCGGCTTTCGCCGTCCTCGATGGGGCCGATGTGCTGCCCCAGACGCGCCTGGTGAAACAGATCCTTCTCATGCGTGATCAATTTCAGAACATATTACAAGGGGGAGAGATCCCCTATTACCAGAAGGAACGGCTGCTCGGCCCCGGCGTGACTTCCGGCGTGTGGAGGCTCGCGCACTGGCGTCACACCCTCATCACTTATGCCCACGGGATGCCCGCGCAGCAGATTTTTGGCTTCGGCATTGGCTCCTCGCCGCTCTTGCTGCCCAACTTCCCTCACAACGAATATCTGAGGGTGCTGTTCGAGCAAGGCGCGGTAGGCCTGATCTTGTTCCTTACCATCTGGGCCCTGATCATCAAAACCGCGCCCCCGGCGCTCCGTTATGTCGCGCTGATCATCGCCATTTATTCTTTCAGCGAAAACAACCTTGACAATTTTCCTTTCATGGCGCTGTTGATTTTGTTTCTTGCAGCGAGTGATCGCGCCATTACGCCCGGTTCGAGAAATCACAATGAAAGTCCTCATCGCAAACAACTATTTCTATCTGCGCGGCGGCTCCGAACGCGTAATGTTTAACGACATTCGGGCGCTAACCGAAGCCGGAATCGAAGTGGAGACCTTCTCCGCCGCGGATCCGGACAACGCGCCCGGGGAGCATGCGCATTTTACGCGCGGCGTCGATGTCCACGCGAAGAATCCGTTCCGTTTGGCTCAGGCGGCCTGGGAAGTGATCGACTGCAAACGCACGGCCGCGGATTTTGCCGCGCTGCTCGATAAGTCCAAGCCCGACATCGTGCACTGTCACAACATCTACGGACGGCTGACCACGTCGATTCTGCCCGTGCTGCGGGCCCGGCGAATTCCCGCTGTGCTGACGGTTCACGACTACAAGCTGGTCTGTCCCTCGTATCTGATGTTGCGCGACGGAAAGCCCTGCAATGCTTGCATCGACGGCGGCTTTTACCGCTGCGCGTTCCGCCGCTGCCACAAGAACAGCCTCGCCACGTCGGCCATCAGCACCCTGGAAGCCTATTTCGCGCGCTTCGCCGATCGCTATGGCGCAATCTCCAGCTTCTTGTGCCCCAGCCGGTTCCTCGAAATGCTCCTGATGCGATCGGGCGTCGATGTCAATCGCGTGATGTACCATCCGAATGCTGTCGATCCAGATGTCTACATGCCGGCTTACGAGGGGCAGTACGTACTCTATGCCGGACGCCTCTCGCAGGAGAAAGGACTGTCGACACTTCTCGATGCCATCGCCGGCACCGGTATTCCGCTGAAGATCGCGGGCGCCGGGCCCATGCAGCAGGTGGTGGGCAAACTTGCCGCCGATGCTCCAGGCTCGATCACATTGGAAGGTTATTGCGACACCGCGCGCCTTCGCGATCTTTATCGCAACGCCGCGTTCATCGTCGTCCCGTCTGAATGGTACGAGAATGCGCCGATGAGCGTGCTCGAGGCTTTTGCTTACGGCAAACCTGTGGTGGCGACACGGATCGGCGGCATTCCTGAGCTGGTGGTGGATGGTGTAACCGGCTCTCTCGTAGACTGCCGGGCTCCCGCACAGCTTCGCGCGTCCCTACGCAAACTCTGGCTCGACCCCGAAGCGCGCCGCCGGATGGGTCACCACGCTCGCGCGCTGGTTGAAACCACGTTCTCCCAAACAGCGCGAACAGAATCGCTGATTGCCATCTACACACATTTGATTCGCTCGCAGGATCGTTCGCCGAAATCCTTCGACCTCACGCCCACCGTGGCATAGATTGTCCGGGGTGCACCAGGTCCGCCGGGAGCCCCCGCGCGAGTCATCCCTAAGAAGAAAAACCTGCCAGTCTGCATTTCAGGAAAGGCTGCGTCAATCGTATGAACATTCATTTTCTAGTGACCAAGGATCTGTTTCGCGGCGGCGGAATTGAAACCTACACGCGCGAAGTCGGCCGCAGGCTTGTTGCGCGGGGCCATGCAGTCACCGTTTACTCCAGCCGCGGCGACGATGCCTGCCCGAAAGAATGGGAAGGCATGCGCCTCGTTTGGCTGCCCCGCGTGAAGCCCTATTGGGCCGAGAAAAGCACCGGCGCGCTGGTGGGCGCCTGCATGGAGCTGATGTCCGGATCGCCCGACATCATTCACCTGCACAGCGTTGCCGCGGGCGCCACGGCCGCCATCCTGCGCCTGAAACGCGTGCCCTGCGTACTTCAGATGCACGGCATCGAATGGATGCGTACGCGCTGGGGAGGGTTGGCACGCAGGGTGTTGAAAACCATGGAAACGGTATCCGTGGCCTGCGCCGATGCGATCACTGCCGTCTCCCATACGCAATGCGAATACCTGCAGGAGCACTATGGAAAACACTGCGAGTATATCCCGACTGCCGCCAACGTAAAAGAGCTGACAGGCCCCCAACTGATTTCGGATTTGGGTGTCGCTGCTCACCGGTACATCCTGTTTGCCGCCCGCCTGGTTCCCGAAAAGGGCGCGCATTACCTGATCAAGGCATTTCGGCGCCTGTCTCCCGGCCTCGCGCTCGTGTTGGCCGGCGAGCCCCCTGCGCCGGGAGCCTACCAGCGCGAACTCCTGGATCTCGCCGATGGCAATCCAAGAATCACCTTTGCGGGACACGTCCGGGGAAGGCTGCTGGAAGAACTCTTCTCCAACGCGGCTCTTTTCGTTCAGCCGTCCGAACTGGAAGGATGTTCCATCGGCCTTTTGGAAGCCATGAGCTACGGACTGCCGTGCCTGGCGAGCGACATTCCCGAAAATAAAGAGGTCATCGGAGACGCCGGCGTTCTGTTTCACAACAAGGATGTTGACGATCTCGAGCGCGAGCTCGGCTGGAGCTTAGCGCACGAAAAGGAAGGCCACGAGCTCGGTAAGAAGGCCCGGCACCGAGTGGAGGATTTGTTCTCCTGGGATCACGTCGTCGATGAGCTCGAAGACCTATATGAACACGCCATTTGGCATTTCCGTGGCGGGCACACGGAGTTGGTTGTAGCAAGGTCGCCTTCCCGCGCCTTTCTTCGGCACACATTTCACCATCACGCCTGAGACGTCCCGTCCCAGACTGAACGGAGGGATTGAAGTATGCTGTTCGCGACTCTCTTACCGTTTGCGTTCACTTTCGCTTTGTCGATGATCCTGACCCCCCTGGTTCGCGCGGCCGCCTTGCGATGGCAACTGGTCGACTTACCCGATCATCGACGGAAGATTCACCATGAGCCTGTCGCGCGCATCGGCGGCGTCGCCATCTTTCTCGCGCTGTTGCTGAGCGGTTCCGCGGCGGCGCTCCTTCGCGCAGATCTTCGCCCCACCCTGGGAGCTCTTGCGCCAGCAGCCATTCTCGTATTCGGGGTTGGAATTCTGGACGACGTACTCGGGCTGCAGCCCTGGCACAAACTCGCGATCGAAATCCTGGCCAGCATTCTCGTTGTGGCGGCGGGTATTCGCATTTGCGGCGCCGGCGGACTCGCGCTGGCGCCCGGCGCCGGAGCGCTGCTCACCATTCTCTGGCTCGTATTGTGCATGAACGCCTTGAATTTGATCGACGGACTTGACGGTTTGGCCGCGGGTATCGCGAGCCTTGCCGCGCTCGCCATTCTGGCCGCGTCGCTCCTCCGTGAAGCCACGCCGTTGACCATCTCCGCCGCGATCTTGCTGGGAGCCTTGCTCGGATTTCTACCGTATAACTTCAATCCGGCTTCGATCTTCCTGGGTGACACCGGTAGCCTTCTGATCGGCCTCTTGCTCGGCTGTTACAGCGTCCTCTGGAGCAACCAGGCCACCGGCGTTTTCGAGATGGCGGCGCCGCTGATTGTGCTCGCCGTTCCGTTAACGGACACCAGCATTGCCATCCTGCGGCGTTTTTTGCGCGCCCAGCCGATCTTTTCGGCCGACCGCTCGCACATCCATCACCGCCTGATGGCGCGCGGCCTTTCGCATCGCGGCGCGGTTCTGAGCTTGTACATCGCCACTGCGCTCGCAGGCATCTTCGCGTTCGGCGTAACGATCGCCCCAGGGCTTTGGAAACCGCTCGCCATCGCCGCCTTTGCCTGTTGCGCGTTGTTCGCGGTTCAGCGCTTAGGTTACGTGGAGTTCAAAGCCGCCCGCCGGGTGCTGACGCGAACGGCGTTTCAGCGCGAGATGAAAGCGCAACTCGCCGTCCAGACGTTTGAAGATCGGCTGTCTTCGGCCGGCACGGCGAGCGATTGCTGGGCCGTAATTCAGGATGTGGCGCGAGAATTCGGCTTTCACCCCGTCCGGATGCAACTCGGCGAACAGAGTTTTGTCTGGGAACCCGACTTCGTTTCCGCGCCCCGTTGGGCGCTCCGCATGCCCATTTCACAGAACGAGTGGATCGAACTGTCGCATGCTGTAACGCCCTACGATCAGTCCAACGCCGTGGTGCCCTTTGCCGAGACCGTTCGTAAGGTCCTGGGGTCGAAAACCCACAGCACTCGAGCTGTCGCAGCGGGGAGTTAACGTATGAACAACCCAACGGAATCCTTCTTGGACCTGCCCTGGGATCACCCGCGCATAGCCGGCGGTCTCTACGAATACGCACGCGTGTCCGTGCAGATTCCGCCCGCGCTGGCCGGCGCGTTGCGCGCCGTGGCGCGCGAGCATGGTGCGCCTCTCGAATCGCTATATCTGGCCGCCTACGCAATTCTGCTGAGCCGCTATGCAAATACTCAGCAGGTGCTCGTGGGCACGGATAGCGAATCCGTACTTCTGATCGAATGCCCGCCGGAAACCACCTTCCCGCAGTTGCTCCGGAATGGCTCCCCCGTTGTCCATCCGCTGCCGCCGTTCTGCAACGTGTTTTTTATCTGGGGAGCAGGCAGTCCTAAATCCTGCTGTTACGATTTGGCGCTGGCGACCGGCGGCGGAATCGCCACCCTCGTCTATTGCGAAAGTTTGTTCGAACCAGCCACCGTGGAGCGGATGGCCCGCCAGTACATCCGCCTCCTCGAAGCCATCGCGGAGGCGCCCGAAGCGCGCCTACATTCCTATGACATGATGCCCGCTGAGGAACGCGCCTTGGTTCTCGGCGCTTACTCGGGCAGCAGTGCGGATTACCCTCGCAAGACCCTGCACGAACTGTTCACCGAACAAGCCACACTGCACCCGGACGCCGAAGCGCTTGCCTTCGGCGCCGAGCGCCTGACCTATCATCAGCTCGACGAGCGGTCGAATCAGATCGCCCAACTCCTGCGCCGCGAAGGAATCCGCCCTGAGGACCGCATCGGAATCTTCATGGATCGTTCGGCCGCGATGATCGTAGCTATGCTCGGCGTGCTCAAGGCCGGCGGCGTGTACGTCCCCATCGATCCCGCCTATCCGGCCGAAAGAATAAAGTTCATCGCGGATGACACCGACATGCGATGCGTCTTGACCGAGCGCTCTGTTCGGACAAAACCACCTGCATCGGCGCCGCTGATCACCGTCGACGCACCCGATTCGCCGGTGGCAGGTTGCGCCACCGAGCCCGTCGCCAACCTGTCTACGTCTGAGTCGATCGCCGTGATGGTTTACACCTCCGGCTCAACCGGACAGCCGAAGGCCGCCTGCATTCCGCACCGCGCCGTGGTCCGTATGGTTCGAAATTCCAACCAGGTGGAGGCAACGCCGGCCGACCGCATCGCGCAGGTCGCTAGCCCTTCCTTCGACGCCGCCATATTCGAAATCTGGCTCGCATTAACCAACGGCGCTGCTCTGGTCGGAATGCGCCGCGAGGTGCTGCTGGGGCCCGCGGAGCTGATGGATTTTCTGCGCGCCGAACGCGTCTCGATTCTCATCCTGAACACCGCCTACGTCCATCAAATTGGCCGCGACGCCCCGCACGTGCTCAAAGGAGTTCGCAAAGTGATGTTCGGCGGAGAAGCCGCCGAAGCGGGTCCACTCCGCAACCTCCTCCGCCACGTCGCGCCCGGCGTCCTGATCAATAGCTACGGGCCCGCCGAAGGATGTGTTGCGACTACCTACCACGAAATCGTCTCCATTCCCGATGACGCCATCACGGTTCCCATTGGCAAGCCCATTAGCAACGCCCGCATGTACCTGCTCGACAGCCTGATGCGCCCGGTACCGATCGGGCTTCCCGGCGAAATCTACATCGGAGGCGATGGTGTCGCCAAAGGCTACTGGAACAGGCCGGAACTCACCGCGCAAAAGTTCCTTCCAGACCCATTCGCGAACAAGCCTGGCGCCCTGCTCTATCGCACCGGCGACCTGGCCCGTTTGAAAGCGGACGGCGACTTCGAATTCATCGGCCGCCTCGACGATCAAATCAAAATCCGCGGCCATCGCATCGAGCTCGCCGAGGTTCGCGGCGCCATAATTTCGCACCCCGAGGTGCGGCAGCTATTCCTGATGGCTCGCGAGGATTCACCCGGAGACCGGCGCTTGGTCGCCTACCTCACGCTGCGCCAAGCGCTCCCTAGCGCTCCGGATTTGCTGCGCCAATGGGTCCGCCAGAAGCTCCCGTCCCACATGGTTCCCTCGGCGTTCGTGATCCTGGATTCGATTCCGCTGAACACCAACGGCAAGGTGGATCGCGCAGCGCTCCCGCCGCCATCCCATCGGCCGGATATGAATGGCGCTTATCGCGCTCCGCAAACCCAATTGGAACGCACGCTGGTCCGGATCTGGCAGGCGCTGCTGCGCGTGGATCACATCGGGGTGAACGACAACTTCTTCGACCTGGGCGGCCACTCGCTTTTGGCCGCGCGGCTGATCGCGGAGATTGAAAAGCAGACGGGCCAAAATATTCCCGTGGCCGCGTTGTTTGAAGCGCCCACCATTGCCCGGCTTGCTCGCAAGCTCGCGGATCACACGTATGCCGGCGCGTGGGCGCCTCTGGTGGAATTGCATGCTCCGGCCGCCGCGGCTGTCGCGCCGCCATTTTTTTGCATTCACTCCCTGGGGGCCAATCTGGTCAGCATCCACAAGCTCGCCTCTCTTCTTCGAGGAGATCGAGCCATCTACGGCCTCCAACCGCCTGGATTGGACGGAAAAGAACAGCCGCTCGACAATGTCGACGCCATCGCATCCGCCTACTTGCAGAAGATTCGGGAAAAACAGCCCCACGGCCCCTACTATCTGGGCGGAGTCTGCATCGGAGGCGTCCTGGCTTATGAGATCGCCCAACGGCTGACCGCCGCGGGCGAGGAAGTGCGTTTTCTGGGCTTGATCGATTCGTTCCTCCCCGGACCGCTGCGTTATCTCCACGCCCGCTCCCAGCTCGCGGAATATTTGGATTGCCACCTCGGCGAGTTTCTAATGCTCCCGGGCGCGGCTCGCCTGAAATATCTGGCCCGCTGGTTTGGCAACGGCTTCGTGCGGCTTGGATGGGCGATGGGCTTACGGCCGTCGGCGTCCGTAGCCCGCGCGGCCCGGCGCGTTGGCGAAGCCAACATCAAGGCCATCCGAGCGCACTCGCCTAAGCCCTACGCCGGACACGTCACGCAATTTCTCTCGAGCGATGGACCGCACCGTTCTTACGAAGACCGCCGGTTGGCTTGGAGCGCGCTGGCATCGGACGGTCTGGAGATCCACGTTGTGCCCGGAGATCACCTCACGATGCTCGAAGAGCCGCACGTCCATACGCTGGCTCGCGAACTCCAAGCCTGCCTGGAGCGAGCGGACGGCGGGATCGCAAGCCTCCCTTCGGCTCGCTCGGCGGCGTAACTCAGTTCCCAATCGATCATTTTCTTCCTTTACGAGGTCCCCATGCGAAGTCTTACCTGTTTATCCGTGGTCCTGCTTTTTGTCGCGATGCCCGAGCTCGCGAAACCCAATTCGAGCATTCCCGAATCGCCGCCTGTAATGATGCAAGCATTCACATCCACACCACTGGCTGCGATCACCACACCAGCGGCGGTCACCAACGCGCGCCCCCCGCTCACGCCGCCCCCTCTTGCCATGAAGCTTCTCGTGGTGGATGGGGAAACTACGGAGATCGGTTACCAGGCCATCACTTCGTTTCTGGCGGAGATCGGCGTCCCCTACGACACGGTTGTGCTCAGCAGCATCACGCCCGATGCTTCTGGCAATCGATTGAATGGCCTGGCGCTCTCCAATCCCTCGGGCCAAGGCAATTATCAAGGCATCATTCTCACCAACAACACCTTCGGAGTTTCGAGCGGCAATACCTCCACGAGTCTGCTCTCCACTTCCGACTGGTCTAAGCTCGACACCTACGCCGTTCAATTCAACGTCCGGATGGTCAGCTATTTCACCTGGCCGGAAGCAAGATGGGGACTGGTAGCCATGGATTCCGGCGCGACCTACACGCCCGCTAACGAGATCCAGGCGTCCTTGACACCCACAGGCGCGTCCGTTTTCCCGTACCTGAACAGCGCCAACCCGATCCCCGTGGCCGGCAACACGGCCAGCGGCATCTGGGCTTACATGGCCACGACGACCGCGGCAACGGGAGAAACCACCACGCCGCTGCTCACGGCGGGCAGCTTCACGATCGCGGCCCTGCACACCACCACCGCCGGCGAGGAGACGCTCGCGCTCACCTTCGACAATTACCCCACTCTGCTGCACTCGCTGGCCTTCAATTACGGCATCATCAACTGGGTCACCAACGGCGTCTTTCTGGGTTCGCGAAAAATCTACCTCAGCACGCAGATTGACCTCCTGCTGGTCGGTGATCGGCTCTATGCACCTACTCTGCCGCAGTGTCCCAATGCCGACACCTGCCCCACCGTTCGAACCACGGCAACCGATCTCGAGGCGATGACCAACTGGTATTCCTCACTCCATCAGACCGCGGCATTCCAAAGTTACTTCGACACATTTGCCTACGTGGGCATCGGCACGACGAGTGAATACTCTCCGCCCGGCGACCCTCTGCTGACCGCGGTCACCGCACTCGCTTCCCAATTCGGCTTTGTCAGCCATACCTATACTCATTCCAACCTGGACTGCTACACGACGACATCGGCTGGCGCCTGCGTTCCCGCAACGCTCGCGCAGTCTCTCTACGAAATCCAGCAGAACCTTGTCGTGGCGGCGACGCTCGGCATCACGGTTGACACCACTGGCATTGTGACTCCGTACAACGGCGGTTTATCCAACGCGAATTTCCTCGAAGCGGCGGTCGAAGAGGGCATTCAGAGCGTGATTTACCCGGTGCTCACCCTGGCAACCGCACCCAGCCCGAACTCTGGATATGTCGATGCGACCAATCCGTCCATCTACGAGGTTCCGCGCCTGTACACCAATCTCTTCGACGATGTCGACAGCCCCACGCCCGGCGCTTATGGTTCCTGGCCGGACGAGTACAACGCCTATTACGGACCCTTGGGCACCACTCCCACGTTCACCGAGAATCAGAGCTATAGCCAGATTGTGGACAGCGAAAGCGACAACGTGCTCTTGCTGAACCTGCTCACCGATTCGCTCTTCCCGCTCGGGTTTCATATCTGCGACGTCGTCGCCTACGATGGAACCCATTCGCTGTTCAGCGATTTGATGGGCGCCGCCATGGCGAAGTACAACGCCCTGTTCACGCTGCCGGTAACCACTCTCAAGATGAGCGAAATGACGCCGCTGCTCCAGGCCCGCGTCAGCTACAACGCATCCGGCGTCACCGGAATCTACTCGCCCGGCGTGAGCGTGGTGCTGACTGCGGTCAATGCCGCGACGATTCCGATCACCGGCGCCTGTTCGCAAGCCACCTGTCCTACCTATGGAGGTCAAATGCAGGATAGCGTCTCCATGACGGCTAATTCGAGCGTCACACTCTATCTCAACGCCGGATCCGGAGTCACGTTGGCCTCGCTCTCATTGAACCCGGCTACAGTAAGCGGTGGGACCTCCTCCACCGGCACCGTGACACTGAGCGGCCCGGCGCCTTCCGGGGGCGTTGTTGTCGGGCTTGCGAGCAATAGTACGTCGGCAAGTGTGCCTGGAACCGTTACTGTGTCGGCCGGCAGCTTGACGGCTACCTTCCCGGTAGCAACCACCGCCGTCACCTCCTCGACTACGGATACCATCACGGCCAACTATGCGGGCGCGACGCAAACCGCGGCGCTCACCATTAATCCCGCCGTGGCACTATCGTCGGTTTCATTGAATCCGATCGCGGTGACCGGCGGCACTCCGTCAACGGCCACTGTGACTTTGACCGGCCCCGCTCCCTCCGGTGGCATCACGGTCGCGCTATCGAGCAACAGCTCGTCGGCAACCGTTCCGGCCAACGTGGTCGTCAGCGCGGGAAGTTCCACTGCGACATTCCCTGTGACAACAACCGCTGTCAGCGCATCCACGAAAGCCACGATTACGGCCAGCTTCAACGGTATCAGCGAGACTGCTTCGCTCACCCTGAATCCGGCCGCGGCCCTCTCTTCGCTCACGCTCAATCCAACGACGGTGACCGGCGGCACTCCGTCAACGGCCACTGTGACTTTGACCGGCCCCGCTCCCTCCGGGGGCATCACGGTCGCACTCTCGAGCAACAGCTCGTCGGCAACCGTTCCGGCCAACGTCTCCGTCGCCGCCGGAAGCTCAACCGCGACGTTTACGGTCACCACCAAGCCGGTGACTTCTTCGACCAACGCGTCCATCACCGCCACTTACAACGGCACCGGCAAGACCTCGACTCTCACCGTCGCGCCCGCGCTGGAGCTATCCTCCCTGTCGCTGAACCCGTCTTCCGTGACCGCTGGCGCCCACTCAACTGGGACCGTGACCCTCAGTGGACCGGCTCCGACGGGAGGCGCCGAGGTCACCTTGTCGAGTAGCGCCCCCGTCATCGCGTCGGTCCCAGCTAGCATCACAATTCCGGCCGGCTCAACCAGCGGTACCTTTACGGTCTTCACTCGCCCGTTCTTTTTCTGGTCCTTCTCTTGGGATGTGGCAGTCACAGCTTCTTACAACGGAACCAACGAAAGTGCAGTATTGGCCGTCGTTCAGTAGCCATCCCTTTATTCCTACGAGGGTATTCCTATGGTTGTAGAACGTCCTGGTCCTTACGGTCCGGATAGACCCATGGTACGCTCATGCATCGCGGTGGTACGCCAAAACCGGCAAATCTCACCACCGCCTTAAACGGGATAGCTGTGTTCCTGGTCGGAAGTGTATTCCTGGGGTTGGACTGCACGTCGTCCAAGACTGGTTCAAAGCTCTCCCAAACGAGGAGACCAGTTCTTGAAGAAAGCAATTCTCAGCCTGTTACTCGGGACGCCCGCTCTTTGGTGCCAACATCGAGTGGTCATTTCAAGCGTGCAGGCCACCCCAACTTCCACTAGCGCAACCATTACCTGGAACACCAATGTCGCGTCGAATTCCATCGTGAACTACGGCCTTTCCACTAGCTATGGAGAGACCGCGACCAGTTCGACCCTGACTACGCAACACTCCGTCACGCTGAACAATTTGTCGCCCGGAAGCCTATACGACTACGAAGTGCAGTCCGAGGGCACACGAAGTTTAGCCACTTCCGCCAACAACAGCTTCCAAACCCTCGCCACATCTACCACACCACCGCCCACCAGCCTGTGGACTGAAATCGCGAATGACATGGTGGGAATGAACGAAGCTATGCCTCAAGGCGTGCCACCCAGCTACGACTGGGCGCAGGGTCCCGTCCTGACCATGGGCAATAACCCCATGGGCTGGCAGGCCATCACGGCTTGGGGCGTGGTTTTTGTTCCGGTCCAGGGCAATCCCGCGACCAATACGCGCGTCAATATCCGCGACGTCCAGCTTTTTTTCCTTCAACAAAGCACCGGAGCGTGGCTGCTGCTCCAAAATACCAGCCAGCCGACGGGCGCGGACTATCTAGACGACTTCGCCGGCGACGTAAGCATGCCAGGCGACGTCCGGACTGAACCCGACGGAACTATCTCCGTTACCGCTGGAGGGGGATATTGCTTCCACTTCTGGCCGCAGGATCGGGCCAGTATCAACCCGAACGACGTCGGCGGCATCCTGGTTCTCCTGCAGGCGCGCCTGATCGTCGGCGATCCGAGCCTCCCCGACGATCGCTCGATTGCACAATATATCGCCGGTTCGGGCGCCGATTATTATCCAGCTCTCACTGGAGGATGGCCCGGGAATCTCTCATATAATCCCGGCGTTGGTAATGGAAAGCTCAAGTACGTCCAGGATGACTGGCGATTCTACGCCATGACGACGCTCACGGCGGATCAGCTCGCCGCCAACCCTCCGCCGGTGAATCTTGCGGGCGTAAATCCTTAGGCTGAGTCGGATCCCGCAGCTGCTGAAACGGACCTAATCCAGGAATCAGTTACTTACAAACGGTCCGTTTCGGCAGAGTGTTTGCACGTGTCCTTTGCGGGTTCATGCGGGACACGTGTGCACAGATTACGCTCTTGCTTGGAGATTCGCAGCAAATTTGCCTCGCCGGCCTGGTGAAGCTGCTGGCAGAGGATTTCCGAATCCTCGACGCTCTGCGGGATGGCTCCGCATTGATCTCGCGCGCTGTGGAGTCACGACCGGACGTGATTGTCACGGATGTCCTTCCGCGATTCCTCGACGGCGAAGACACGATTCGTCAAATCAAGCGAGCGTGGCCGGACGCGAAGATTGTTCTGCTGACTGATCGGCGCGATGCATGGGAGGCGCACCATAGCTTGGAAGCAGGCGCTTCGGCCTATATCCTCAAGGACGATACTCCGGAGCAACTCACGGCCGCGATCCGCGCGGTTGCGGGTGGGGGGCCGGGAATCGTTTCTCTGGCGCTCGGAACGCGGGCCGACACCGGCGGGAATCAGAAGATCGGCATCCTGACCCCGCGCCAGCAGCAGGTTCTTCGCCTTTTGGCGGAAGGCCGGTCATTGAAGGAAATCGCGGCCATCATCGATGTGTCCGCCCGAACCGTCGAGTTTCACAAATATGAGCTGATGCGGCGCCTTGCGGTTCGAAGCAATGCCGAATTGATGGCTGTGGCAGCGCGCCACGGATTCATCGAGACCGCTAAGATGGACGATCCGCTAGCGCTGGACTGGAAGACCTGAGGATAGGCTCAAGTCGGGATCTGCCGTTCAGATGCCCCGACATAAAGCGAATGCAATACCTCGTTCGACTCGGCTCCGTTCCTGGTCACTAGTTTGGCTAGATCTGCTCGATCCCGGATGCCCAGTTTCTCAAACAAGTGTGAGAGGTAGACCTTCACGGCTCCCTCTGTAATCGAGAGACTTTCCGCGATTTCCCTGTTTCGGTGTCCTTCAACGATCATCTGCGCTAGTTGCGCCTGCCGTGGTGTCAACGACACCCGAAGGCAATGAAGATGACTCGCTGTGATTTCACGGTCGAACCAAGCCTCGCCTTGATGCACTTTCCGCAGACATTTCACCAGCAGCTCCGAGGAACAATTCCGCTTCAGAATGCCTCGAACGCCAAGCTCGATTGCCTGATGGGCAAACTCGAAGCAATACGAGCGAACCCATAATACGGTTCGGCAGTCAGGCACGGTTTGATGGAGTTGCTCCAGGATTCCGAGACGAAACCCCGGCGTGAGGCTCAGTAGCAGCACGTCCGGGTTCGTGTCCTGGACTGCCCTCACAAGTTCCTCGGCTGCTTCGATGTTTTTCTCAAGCTGGATATCGCCGGCTCGAACGCAGATACACTCCAGCGCCTCACCTACGATCGGTTCATCTGTGTATAAGACGAGGCGCATCTTCGCGATGAATGCCCGCATCCGAACGTGTTGCGAAGGGGCTTCCAATTGGCATGTTATCGCTCCCATCTGTTGCGGTCGAGAGGCATCTGTCCTAGATCGCACGTACGTCGGTACTACTCCGGAGAGAAGCACCCGGAAGCGAAGCCCCGGTTGCCGATCATTGCCAGCGACCAACGCTACGCTCTCCGGAGAGTGGTGGGCAACCAAACTGGCACCGGCAACTGTGGAACAATAATCCCCGGCGAATCGTCTTGTAACATGCGCGCGGACTTTCGGGCCGTCACTTTAGCTGCCTCCATGCGAAAAATTGGTCAACCAATACGTTCGAAAGGCCACACGTGAATGTCACCGGCGAGTATGAGCGGGAAGATATGTATCGTAACGGGCGCGAACAGCGGGATTGGGAAAGAGACGGCGCTCGGCCTGGCCCAGATGGGCGCGCGCGTGGTCATGGTCTGCCGGAGCGTAGAAAAAGGCAAAGCGGCGCTGGAGAAGATCCGGCAGGAATCCGCATCTTCGCAGGTTGATCTGCTGATTGCGGACATGTCGTCGCAAGCATCCGTTCGAGCCCTCGCGGAGCAGATCAAGCAGAAATACTCCCGCCTGGTCTCTTGCTCGATCTGCTGAAGGCCAGCGCGCCATCGCGCATCGTCAATGTCTCGTCTTCGGAGCCTCAACGCCGCACACGCCTCGACATGAACGATCTCCAGTTCGAGCGGCGAAAATACCGTGGCATCGCCGCCTACGGACAATCGAAACTGCTGATGAACGTGTTTACGTTCGAGCCGGCACGGAGGCTGGCGGGAACCGGGGGTCACCGCGAACTACCTCCATCCAGGCGCAGTAGCGTCGAATTTCTGGAGCGCCAATCCGGCGCCGCTCATCGGCAAGCTGATCATCGCCTTGGTGAAGCCGTTCATGCTGACTTCAAAACAGGGCGCCGCGGTGTCCCTGTATCTCGCGACCTCTCCCGAGGTGGCACAAGTCTCCGGAGCATACTTCGTCAAGTCCAAGCCGGCCAACTCCGATCCTCTTTCACGGGATCCGAAGTTGATGGCGGAAGTCTGGCGGTGCACGGAAAAATTGACCAGCCATGCCGGTGGCATGGCGCTCCAATGATTCCGCCGTGCGAAACGGAAGCGCACTGCGGGGACGCAACCATGCTGAGGGATGGGCGGTGGGCTCATCGAAACGATGAAAATCCGCGCCCGCGGCGCAGAATGCTCATTAACGGAGAGCGCGCTCTCTCTGTTTCACGCTGAACCAACAACCTCCGCGAGTTGAAGAACGTTCAGCCCGCGACTCACACTCGCCGGCGAAACTGTCGCCCTCGAGTCAACCCAACGCGCAGCCTGCCTGATGACAGGAGTAAACTTGGCTCACTTACGACGCTCACGCCCACGCTGATCTCTCACGCACAAAGCCCGGTTCAGCCCGGAATCGCCGGCTGCTACAGAAGCGCGGCCGCCGTCGCCGAAATCTAGCGCCCAACCCTCGCCCTCCTGCACGCCCGGAGTGGAGCTCCATTGCCAGCCGGTCATCTGAATTGGCCCTTTCGCGCGATACGTGGCGTGACTGTCGGCGGCGCCAACAATACCTTGAAGCTGGTCGATCGTCGGGAGCGCCCAGTCCTTAAAGCCGGCCAGCTTTAAATTGCGGCAGTAGCGCTGCGCCTGAAGCCAGCTCAACCCCGAGCCATTGTCTGCGGAGGTCCACGTCAAATGCGTATCGGGATCGGTCCACGTTTCTGGCCGGCCGGCGCCCTGGCACGCCATCGTAAACCAGAGCGCTGACGCTGCTAGAAGAAGGCGGTTCAACGGCTGGCCACGTCGCCGGAGGCATGCGCGATCGACGCCGTGCTCTGCACGCTACCACCGGCGAGCAGGCGGTCGATGATCGAGGTGAAGTCGTCCTTCAGGTCCTTGTTATAGACGCCGCTCGCCGCCGATGCAAAGCCCGAATACGTTGCCTTCACCTTACCGTCGCGGCCAATGAATAGCGTGGCCGGCCAAGTGTTGAGGTTCACGGCCTGCGGAACCTTGTCCCACATTTCATCCGGTGTTCCGGCGATCAAATACGTATACGGAATGCCGTACTGCTTGATGAACGCGTTCACGCGCGTGAGCGATTCCTGCTGATCGGCTTCTTCGAAATCCAGCGCCACGATTTCCAGGCCTTTGGCGTGATACTGCTTGTAAAGCTGCACCAGGTACTTGGCTTCGTCGTGGCAGTTCGGGCACCAGGTGCCGGTGACGATCGCGAGCACCACTTTACCTTTAAACTTCGGATCGTCGTTGGATTCGATCTTGCCGGCCACATCGCGGAAGCTGTAGGTGAACACTTCGTCGGGATTCCGGACCGTAGTGTGCGTGAGATAGTTGGCAGGTTCCGGCAACCCTTTGGCGCGCGCTGCTTCCGGGCGATAGGCGGTAAGAACTTCGTTGCGCGGCTCGGCTCTTAGGTTCACCGAAAGCGTGCCGTCGGCCTGCGGCGTCAGTTCGATCAAGCCGGGACGCGCGCCATCGAAGTGGCTGGCGACGAACTTGCCGTCCTGCCAGTCGCCCGTGAGAGCGCCCGTATCTCCATCCACGCGCAAAACGGTAGCCTCGATATCCGCGCCCTTTTGCTGGACGATCAGACGCCAGGACTTCTCACCTTTCGGCGATTCATGCGGCATTTCCCATACGCCGTCGATGTTGGGGACCTTGGCCACCGCTTCGGCGGTCGGAGCCACATAGCGCTTGGCGTGGAACGCCGTGGAAACTTCGCCGGGCGCCTCGGAAAGCCGGCCGGGCGTGATGTTGATGGCGCTGCGGCGGGTCACGATGATCTTGCCATCCAGTTCGCCATCTTTGACCGTGGCCACGATGTTCGTCAGATAGTGCTCGAACTGCAGGGTAAGAACACCATTTTGAAAGCTGGCGCCGGTGGTGGTTTCCTGGTCATCGGCGCCGTTATGCAACGTGCCCACCAGATGATCGCCGTTGGCCGAAATATCCAAGCGGAACGGAATCACGGTTCCGCCTTTTTGCGTCATCGTCGCGGCCCAGCGCCCGTCCAAGTTGACAGTTTCGGCAAACGAGGGAACGCTGGCGGCCAAAGCGATCGCGGCGAATCCCGCCAGATGTTTGTTTTTCCACGAAATCTGCATGATCATGAATTTCCTTTCGATTAGCGTTTTGATTGGAGCTGAGCCGCTCCCGCTTGAGTGCGGCTGGCGATTCCCTGATTGGTTTGCCGAACGCATTGTTTCCACGGTTCGGGCAAGCCGGGCTTCGTGGCCACCAGGATCTCGAGAATGTCTCGACGGTCCGAGCTGGAGAGCGACGCGAACTCAGGGCTGTGATCGCGACCGCTCAAGATATCGAATAGCCGGCGATAGATATAACCCTTGGCCGGCTCCGGAATGGCGTCGAACGCCTCCGAATAAATCAGGTAGCTGCAGGGGTACTTGAAGATGCGTTTCTGCAAATCAAAATCGCGCAGCGAACGCCCTTGGTGGTCGCGAGGACCGCGAGCGGCAAACTCATGCGTGAAATCCGACGTTCCCGCGATCGGATTCTGGATTGGAACTTCGTTGGCGAACAGCAGATACCGCACCAGTTGCTCGGCCGGCCCTTCGATCTTCTTCTCCACGTCATCCGGCGTTTCGTTTGGATCGGCCAGGGCAATCCGCGTTTGATAGTTGGTGAGCGTGATCCAGTTGTGCATCTGGGTTTGATGCGCCAGCACCATCAGCGCCACTATGTCGCTGGATGCACCGAGATACGCGTTGGTGTCCACATACTTGGCCAGGCCCGCCTGATTAGCGCCTGCTTCATTAGCCCTCGCTTCATTGGCCATGGATCCTTCGGTGCCGCTCTTCGCGGTTACGTACCACCCGCCCCAACGTTGGCTGAATGGACTCTCTTGTCCGGTAATGAATGTGCGCTCGGCCGCGTTGGGCGAGCCGTCCGGTTTAGTGAATACCGACTTGATCAGGACGCCGGGGATGCCCTTGGTCGATGGCGCGACGTGGCACTGAATGCAATCCACCTCGGATCGCTCAAACCTGGGGTGCTTGTCGCGATGCTCATCCATCACGTAGAAGATGGCGCCCTGCACCGGATCGAACGAGACAAACTCCAGGAACCTTCCGTCGTGCACCTGCCCGACATAAACGTCGTCGTTGTAGTAAAGAGCCCGCGGCGCGTCGGGATTGATGTTGGGATATTGGAAACTGGTCTTCGAAAACACCAGCGCCTGCGAACTCACCGGCACGTGCAGCGCATCCAGTACCGATT
>JASHQT010000603.1 GCA_030039005.1 Bryobacteraceae bacterium | reverse complement strand
CCTCCGCCCCCGCGGCCACCGCGCGCGGCGAATCGCCCCACTCCATCCCCCGCTCCATCAGCCATTGCGCTTTCGAGCGCGTGCGATTGTAGCCCGTGACCGCGTGCCCTTTCTCCAGCAGCCGCGCCACCATCCGCCCGCCCATCACGCCTAATCCCACGAATCCTAATTTGGCCATTCCATTCAGTGTACGAACTGGGAAGTGGGGCCGTATTACAGCTCGCGTTGCGGCTTATTTTCCCGGCGGTTCAGCTACGATGCAGGGCAGCCAGGACGCGCTTCGGCGTAAGGGGAAATTCCTTCATCCGTGCGCCCGTGGCGTCAAAGAAAGCGTTGGCAATTGCAGCGGCAGCCGCTGCCATCACTTCTTCACCCGCGCCGCTCGAAGGTTCGTTCAAGCGCTGCACGACGACCGGCGTCACTTGCGGGCATTCCTCGAAGCGCAGGATTGGATAGCTGGCCCAATCGAGACTTGTGACGTTGGTTTTCGAGAACGTCACTTCCTCATGGAACATGCGGCTGGCAGTCTGCACCAATTGCCCGCTGATCTGGCTTTCGACATTGCCGGGATTGACGACAAGTCCGGCGTCGATCGCGCCGTACAAATGCTTGGCGACCACTTTGCCCGTCGATTTGTCGACCTCGATTTCCGCGACGGCCGCGCCGTAGGAGGCCAGGTGCGTGCCCATCCCGATGCCGCGCCCAGCGACTACTTTCGCTTGCGAGAGATTCGAAGCGGCGGTGCGCGGTGTCCAATTGGCGGCCTTCGCGGCTGCATCCAGCACGCCGAGCCAGCGATCGTCCTTTATATTGCGGCGCCGAAATTCGTAAGCATCCAGCTTCAGCAGGAACGCCAACTGATCGATCGCCTGTTCGGAAGTGAAGGCGAACGAAAGATCCAGCGGCGAGCGCAGCCAGGCGCCTTTCAGAAAACCGAGACCGGGCACGTGATGATTCACCAGCCGAATGTTGGGAATTTCGTACATGCCGCCGCAACACCGCGGATTCACCTGCATCGCCGGATTGGGCCGCCACTCTTCGGCGGACTTTCCGAACGCAAGCTGCTGCGACGTTTCCACGTTGCTCCAATGATGCTGCCAGCCCTCGTATTCATAGCCCACGATTTTGCCGTCGGCGTTCGCGGCAGCGCGAACTTCACCCAGGTGCGCGGGGCCATAGTTGTCCCATCCGTGTTCATCCCAGCGCATGAATTGCAGGCGCACGGGCTTGGCTGCGAGCTGGGAAAGAATGGCCGCGGCTTGCGCGACGTCGTCATAGCAGCTATGACCGTACGTTCCGGAGCCCTCGTAGTACTGCACGCGGACCTTGTTTTCGGGCAATCCGAGCAGAGGCGCGAGAGTGCGGCGCGTGCCGTAGACATCCTGCGTGGAACACATCACCAGCGCCGAATCCGGCTTGACGTCAGCGAGCGCGCAGTTGGGTCCGAAAGGCGCGTGCGCCTGATAGGGCGCGCGGCACGAGTATTCCACTTTGTGTGGCGCCGCGCCGATGGCGTCAGCGGCATTGCCGTGTTCCAGCACCGTGCGATCGTCGGTCTTGGCGGCGCGCATCGCATCGTACACCGCGTCGCTGCCTGAAAGCGAGGGCGAGGAATCCCAGGTGATTTTCAATTGCCGCGCCGCGCGCACCGCGTCCCACTCGTTCTCGGCCACCACGCCTACGAAATCGGCCTTGCGCAGTACGCGCGCGCCGGGAATGCTGCGGATAGATGCTTCGTCCACCGCCAGCACTTTCGCCCCCGCCCCATAGGCACTCTGCCCGCGCGGCCGCACCACCCGCCCGTGCAGCATCCCGGGCACGCGGACATGCTGCATGTATACATACCTGCCGCTGACTTTATCCGGAAGGTCGTTGCGCGGAACCGGTGTCCCAACCACTTTATATTCCGCGGACGATTTCACCGGCGCCGAACCGGTGAAGGCCAGGCGGAACGGCTTGTCGCCGACCAGTTCTCCGTACGTCACCGTGTTCGCCGAGCCCGCCCCCGCACCCACAATAGATACAACGCCCTTCGAGACGGTGAGACGATCGGCCGGCGCTCCCAGCTTCTTCGACGCCATTTCGAGCAAAGCTTGTCGCGCCTCGGCAGCCGCGGTGCGCACCTGCGGTCCGCCGCGCTGGATGGACGCGCTCGAATAGGTCCCGCCTTGATTCGGCGTGACGTTGGTATCCAGGCGCACGGTGGAGAGCTGGCTCATGTCCATGTCCAGCTCTTCCGCCGCCACTTGAAGCAGCGCGGTCGAATTGCCTTGGCCGAGTTCGGCGAATCCGATGTAAACCGTCGCGGTGTTGTCGGCGTGAATCGCGAGCCAAGTATCCACTTGCTTGGCGTCGGGCGGACCGGCGATTGTTCCGCGTGCCCCTGCGCTCTGCGCCAACAACACGTCTCGGAGCGGAAAGCCGATGACCAGCGCCCCGCCGGCTTTCAAAAAGTCGCGGCGATGCCTCATGCTTTCGCCTCCGACATTATGCGCGACGCGCGCTGCACGGCCTGGATGATGCGCGGGTAGGTCCCGCAGCGGCACAGATGCCCGTTCATCGCGGTCCGGATCTGCGCTTCGCTGGGCTTGGGATTCTTCGCCAGCAGCTCGGACGCCTTGACGATCATCCCGTTGTAGCAATACCCGCATTGCACAGCCTGTTCGTCGAGCATAGCTTGCTGAACCGGATGCAGCGCGGGGACTTCCGCGAGCTTCTTCTGCGCCGCGTACCAGGCGGGAAGACCCTCGAGCGTGGTGACCGTTTTCCCCTGCACCGCCGACACCGGCGTGATGCAGGATCGCGTTTCCACGCCGTTCACCAGCACCGAGCACGACCCGCATTGCGCGAGCCCGCAACCGAAACGCGGGCCTTGCAGCATTAATTCATTCGAAAGAACGTACAGCAGCGGAGTGTCGGGAGCGGAGCGAACAGCGAAAGATCGCTCATTTACTTTGATTTTGAGTTCGCCGGCCATTTTGCGAGCTTATGTTACAGAGTATCAAAAGCCGGCGGAATCAGTCTTTTTTCCGATGCGCGCGCCGCGTGCGAAGAGGCATCCTGAAATCAAAAGGCGAAGCAAATGGCAACCGATCTTCAAACTCTCTCCCATGCATTAGCGGCCCTCGTCGAGCGCGCGGCGGCCAGTATCGTAGCGGTACATGCCCGGCGCGGCATCGGCTCGAGCGGCATCGCATGGCGCGATAACCTGATTTTGACCTCGAGCGAGGGTGTTCGCGCGGAGGAAGGAATCAAAATCCTGCTCCCGGATGGACGCATGACTGCAGCCCGCTTGCGTGGACGCGATTCGGGCACCGACCTAGCGCTTCTGGAAACGGACGCAAGCGTCCTTCCCCCACTCGAATTCGCCGATGACGGCGCTCTAAAGGCGGGTCAACTGGCGCTGGCGGTCGGCCGCACGGGCAACACCGGGCCGATCGCTTCGTTCGGAATCGTCAGCGGAGTTTCCGGCGAATGGAAAACCTGGCGCGGCGGCAGACTCGAGCCCTTCGTGCGGTTGGACATCTCGGCCTATCCGACGCTTTCCGGCGGCGCGGCGCTGGATGCGGGCGGCAAACTCATCGGAATGATCTCCACCGGCCTTTCGCGCAGTTCGGTCTTCGCGGTGACGCGCGGAACCGTCGAACGAATCGCCGGAAAATTGAGCCAGCAGGGCTACGTGAGCCGCGGCTTTCTTGGCGTCGCGCTTCAGCCGGTGATGTTGCCTCCGCAGCTGCGCGATCATCTGGGCCAGGATTCGGGCGTCATGCTGCTGGGCGTCGAGCCCGAAGGTCCCGGCGCGGCAGGAGGATTGGTGATGGGCGACGTGTTGGTCTCAGGCGACGGCACGCCGCTCACACAGCCCGAAGCGCTGGCGGATCTTCTGGAGCGGACGCCGCCCGGCCAAGTCGTCAAGTTCAAGGTGTTGCGCGCGGGCGTCCTGCAGGATGTCGAGGTGCGCGCGGGCGAACGGCGCGGGCGTGGGAGGCAAAGGTGAGGGCTTCATTAACCAATCCCACGCTCGGCGAGGTGATCGAAAAACTCCGCCGGTCCACGGTCGCGGTGACGGCGCGTCCGAGCGGCGGAGGATCGGGAGTCATCTGGGCGCCCGAGGGCGGCATTATCACAAATGCCCACGTCGTGGATCGATCTAGTGGTGCGGAAGTAGAGTTGTGGGATGGACGGCGGCTGCCCGCGAAGATCGTGCAGCGCGACCGCCGGCGCGATCTGGCATTGCTGCGTGTGGACGCGATCGATTTGCCTGCCATTACCGCCGGCGATTCGAGCGCGCTGCGCGCAGGCGAACTGGTGATCGCGGTCGGCAATCCGCTCGGTTTTATCGGCGCGGCCAGCACGGGAGTTGTGCACGGCTTCCATAACCGGTCTTCGCATAACCGGTCTTGGGTGGTGAGCCAGCTTCGATTGGCGCCTGGAAATTCCGGCGGTCCGCTGGCCAACGCGCGCGGCGAAATGGTGGGGGTCAACACGATGATCGCGGGAGGACTCGCGTTTGCGGTTCCGTCGCGCACCGTGGCGCGATTCTTGAGCCAGAACGTAGAGCCGGAGTTCGAATTGGGCGTGGTGGTGCGTCCGGTTTTGCTAGACATAGTCACACGCGAATTCGGGCTCCTGGTGCTCGAAGTGACGCCCGGATCCGCCGCCGAGTGTGCGTCGCTGCTGCAGGGCGACATTTTGACCGGCGCGAACGGCCAGCGGTTCCACGCGGTCCAGGATCTCGAAGTCGCGATTCAAGCCAGCCGCTGCGGCATTCTCGATCTTCAGTTTCGCCGCGCCACGAGCTCGAACAGCAGAACCGTGGCGGTTTCGCTCGCGCTCGCGAGCAAGAGAGCGGCGTGATTCGCGTTTTGCTCGCATCGCAATCGAGCGAGTTCGAGACTGCGATTCGATCGAGCGCCTCGCTTGAGTTCGCGGGCCGCGTGGATCGGCCGTTAGCCGGCACCGATCTCGCAGGCGACGTGTTGCTGGTTGAAGTCGAACCCGGGAATGAGTACGACTGGCGTGCGTTCGCTGAGTTGCCGATTCCGGTGGTTCTGCTGCTGGACCCTTCGAATTCCGCGCTTCTAAGTTCCGTTTTACGCGCGGGAGTTCGCGGGGCGCTTTCCTGGGATGCCACGCCGCAAGAAATTGAGAGCGCTTTGGCGGCGGTGAACAGCGGCTTGATAGTGACCGCACCGGAGTTCCTGGCGGGCCTACATCCTTCCGCTGAAGAACTGGCCGAGCCGCTCAGCGAGCGCGAGCTGGAGGTGTTGGATCTGCTGGCGGAAGGGCTGAGTAACAAGCTCATCGCGCACCGGCTGAGCATTTCCGAGCACACGGTGAAGACGCACGTCGCGGCGATTTTCGCCAAGCTGGGCGCTTCCAGCCGCACGGAGGCCGTCTCGCAGGCCATCCGGCGAGGCCTGGTCATGCTGTAAGTCTTGGGTTCTAACTTTTGCCGTAGGTCACACACCAGATTTTTCTTCCGCCATCGTCGCTGATCAATAAACTGCCGTCCTGCATCTGCAGAATCGCTACCGGCCGTCCCCACACATCTTTGCTGGTAGGCGCGACCATCCACCCCGTGACAAAGTCCTGCGCTTCACCCGTGGGCTTCCCCTTCTGGAACGGAACGAACGCCACTTCATAGCCGTCGCGCCGCGATCGATTCCAGGAACCGTGAAACGCGAGGAATGCGCCGCCGCGGTATTGCGCCGGAAACTGCGTACCGGCGTAGAGCGCGAAATCCAGCACAGCCACGTGCCCGTGGAAGAGCACGTCGGGCACGATCGCCTTACTCGTCGGATCCGGCCGCTGCGGCTGGATGCGCGGGTCTGGGTGATCGCCGATGTAGGAATACGGCCAGCCGTAGAATCCGCCTTGCTGCACGTGCGTGAAATAATCCGGCACAAGATTGTCGCCGAGTTCGTCGCGTTCTTGTACCGCGGCCCAGAGCGTATCCGAGTTCGGATACCAATGCAGGCCGATCGGATTGCGCGTCCCGCTGGCGAAAATTTCGTGACCGCTGCTGTCGGGATTGTAGCGATTGATGGCCGCGCGGCGCGGATCTTCGCCCGTCTCGACATTCGCCCCCGATCCCACGCCCACGTACAGCTTGCGGCCCGCTCGATCGAACACCAAGCTGCGCGTCCAGTGATCCTCGGTGAATCCGGCGAGCGAGACCACCTGCTCGCCCATGCCCGTGGTGAAGTTGGACGTGTCATACGGGAATCTCTTCACCGATTGCGGCTCGCCGACGTAGATGTAATTCTTCCAGAGCGCGAGGCCGTAAGGACGGGTGAGACCCCGATCAGTTCCTTCCGTGCATGCGGATTCCCGTTCGAAAATACGTAAATGATTCCCCGGCCGCTGGCATCGCCCCCCGAATCGGCCAGCAGGATTTCGCCATGATCGCCTTTGAGCAGGAAGCGCGGCTGGACAAGGCCATTGGCCCACTCCTCGATTCGGAACCCGTTCGGTACATGCAGCGAAGCGCCGGCGGGTTTTGCGGTCACAGTCGGGTGATTATCGGCCGAAGGCGTCGCATACGGTGGCGGAAGTTGCAAGTTGCCGATCGTTGCAGTTGCAACGAATAGGCCGGATATCAATAGACCGGGAAACAGAATACGGGATTGGCGAATCATCGTGCGCTCTCCTCTGTGAGATCCCGCGTAACGCGGAAAGTTCCCGCGCAAACCGTGAGCGGCGCGGTTTAATCGGTGAAATCACGGAATGAAACCTCGGCTTTCACCCGAAGTCAAACAGGCAGGAGTTTCACAGTATGAAACGAAACATATTGCTTACGGCGGCGTTTGTGGCTGGCGCTGCTTTGTTACTGGCCGCCGACGTGAGCACCGACTATAGTCATTCCGTCGATTTCGGCAATTATCACACCTATTCGTGGCTGACAGTGGACGCAGGCAATCCGTTGTGGGTGGATCGCATCAAGCGTGACGTGAACGCTGACTTCACGGCCAAGGGCTGGATGGAGGTTCCTTCCGGCGGTGATGCGGCCATCTCCGCTTTCGGTTCCCGGCACGATCAGCAAAGCCTGGAAACTTTTTACGATGGCTTTGGCGGCGGCTGGCGTTGGGGCGGATTTGGACCGGGTATCGCGACCACGCAGACTATCAACACGCCGGTCGGGACACTAGTGGTCGATATCTTCGACGCGCACAGCAAGCAACTGATTTGGCGGGGCATGGCGCAGAAGACTTTGTCCGACAAACCGGAAAAAAATGAGAAAAAGCTCGAGGGTCAGGTTAGCGATATGTTCAAGCACTTCCCGCCAGCGCCCAAGGGCTAGCCGGATAAGGCCGCGGAATGGGCGTGGGCGAATCGGGACAAGGCGGTCTGCACGCCATCCTCGAAGTGTTGGACCGGCTCCTTAGCAAGCCGCTGCCCGAGCAGTGGGGTAAATGGAAGCTCGATCGCGCGAGACGGGTTATCTATTACGATGGACCTCACGATTACTGGTTCTCGCTCGCGCAAATGAACAATTCCACTGAGGTGCTGGATTGGATCGTTCATCTGCACGAGGAGAAGTGGGCGACGCCCGAAGACATCGGAAATCTGGTGGCGGCGCTAGACGACATTTTTGATTTGCAGAATAATCTCTGCGGTTGCGGCATCGAGCACCGGTTCAACGCCCAGGAACATCTGGCGAAAGTCTTCCCGTCTCCCGCGGCCGGCGAACCTCCGCCGGTCAGCTAGCTTTGGCCTGCCGGGGGCTCGCGTAGGATCTGACCAAACGAAGCACCGCACGCTCCAAGAGGCTCAGCTTGTTTCGAGCCGCGGCGGCGTTTAGAGCCGGCTTCGGAATCGCCGCGAAAATCGTCTGTTCGGCATAACTCGCCAACACCGCGGGATGGATGTAGTATTTCGGGCAAGCCGCGGGCCGGTTGCCCAGGCGCTTAGCCGTCCGCTTCACCGCTTCCACAATATTCCTTTTGATTTCGCGCTCCGAAGCCACCGGGCCGCACGGAGCGAGCTGCCGCGCCATCTGACCGGTCCCATGCCAGGTTCGAAAATCCTTGGCCGTGAAATCTTGTTGGCTGACCTTCCGCAGGTATTCGTTGACGTCGGATGAAGTCACCTTGATGGATTCGCCGTTTTCGAGCTGATATTGGAAGAGATCCTGGCCAGGGAGGTCCTGGCAGCTCTTCGCAACACGCGCCAGGCGCCGGTCACGTAGCGTGATGTCGTGCTCCTGATTGCTCTTGCCTTGAAAACGGAAGTGCAGCATTTCGCCGCGCACGCTGGCGTGACGATCGCGCAACGTCGTAAGTCCGAATGACTGGTTCTCCCGCGCATACTCTTCGTTTCCGATGCGAATGTACGTCTCATCCAAGAGGCGTACCAAAGCGGCCACCACTTTTCGTTGCGGAAGGCCCGTAATCGAGAGGTCCCGGTTGACCTGTTCGCGAATTTTGCGAAGCGAGGCGCCGAATGCCGACATACGGTGGAACTTGGTCTCATCCCGCACCTCGCGGTAGCGCACATGATAGCGGTACTGTTTGCCGCCTTTGGCATCCCGGCCAACGGCCTGAATGTGGCCGTCCGCGAGGGGACAAATCCAGACGTCCGCCAGGCTGGCGGAATCGCAAGCGACCGGATGCGCTGCAAGGTGGCTTTATCGCGCACCGGTTTCAAATCCGGTCCGGCGTAGCAGAAGCCTTTGCCGCCGCGCTTGCGGGAGATCCCAGGCCCCTCGGCCATCACATAACGCAGATGAGCCGCCTTCGCGGAAGCCAGAGGGTCGTCCGGGAGCGGACGCACACCCATCGGCGATTGTGTTCGGAAGTTCCGCTTTTCCAGTCGCATCCCGCACATGGGACACTAGGGCCTTGCCTAGTGTTTCACCTCCAAATCTGCCTGTATACTGATGAAGTCCGTTTCAGATCAGTTGAGTTTCACCCACAGCGCTTCCGCGAGACGCGAGGATCAGAGTGCCAACAGGCCAGACCAGACTTCCAGAACTTTTTGACAAACGCGAACACGAGATCGTCGATCAGTGGCTCGAGCAGCAACTGGCGTCGGGCCGTAAACTCACGCCGGCCGAGCGCGAACAAACCAACCGCCAGTCGCGCGAATTCGTCCGCGCACTCAAGAGCGCCCTGGAGCGCGACGCGAGCGGCGATATTTCAGGTCCCGAGTGGGCCGCGATCCGCGACTTCCTGATCGATCTTTCCGCTCGAAGGGCTAGAGACGGCTTTTCCCCAAAGGAAACGGCTTGGTTCGTCTTTTCGCTCAAACGCCCGCTGTTTACGGCGCTGCGGACGCAATTCGGAACTGATGCAGCGGCTTTGGCCGATGAAGTCTGGCTGGCCACCGCGCTTTTGGACGAGCTCGGGCTGCTGACTTCCGAAGCGTTTCAAAAGACCCGCGAAGACGTCATCCAGCGCCAGCAGAGAGAGCTGCTGGAGCTTTCCACGCCCGTGGTCCGGCTGTGGGAAAACATTCTGGCGCTGCCGCTGATCGGCACCCTCGACAGCGCCCGAACGCAAGTCGTGATGCAGAACCTCCTGCAAGCCATCGTGGAAACCCGTTCGGACTACGCGATCATCGACATCACGGGCGTTCCGGTGGTGGACACGCTGGTAGCGCAGCACCTGCTGAAGACGGTAGCCGCGGCGCGGTTAATGGGCGCCGATTGTTTGATCAGCGGCATCCGCCCGCAGATCGCGCAAACCATCATTCACTTGGGCGTCGACCTCTCGGATGTCACCACCAAAGCAACGCTCGCCGATGCATTCGATCTGGCGTTGCGGCGCGGCGGCCACCGGGTGGTGCGAGAGGCGCAGACGGCGTCCAGTGCGGCCACGAGGTAACCCGTGGAGCGGATTGCCATCCTCAAAATGGGCGAGTTCCTGCTCGTCACCATCCAAGTGGACATGCACGATCGCCTGGCCATTACGCTGCAGGACGACCTCACCGCCCAAATCGTGAAGCACCGCTCTCACGGCGTCCTGATCGACATCTCCGCGCTGGAGATTGTCGATTCGTTCATCGGGCGCATGCTGGCCAGCATTGCCTCCATGGCGCGCTTGCTGGACGCGGAAACCGTGGTGGTGGGAATGCAGCCCGCGGTGGCGATTACGCTGGTGGAACTGGGGCTGCCGATGCGCGGAATCCGCACCGCGCTCGACGTGGAAAAGGGTATGACGGCGCTGCGCGCCGCCATTCAAGAAACGGGACGAGATGGCGATTCGAGTAACATCCGCTGAATCCATGGAAATCCGCGTTTCCGACGACATCGTCCGGGTGCGGCAGGCGGTCCGGCAGAAATCCGTCAGCATGGGATTCGGGCTGGTGGACCAAACCAAGGTGGTTACCGCATCGAGCGAGCTCGCCCGCAACACGCTCGATTACGGCGGCGGAGGCAAGGTCCATTTGGAGATTGTCGAAAACGGGACACGTTCAGGCTTGCGTATCACCTTTGAGGACCAGGGCCCGGGCATCGCGAATCCCGAGCTCGCGCTCACCGATGGCTACACGACGGGCAACGGAATGGGACTCGGGTTGGGCGGCGCCAAGCGGCTTTCCGACGAATTCGAACTTTGGTCGAAACCTGGGGAGGGCACCAGAGTCTCCATTTTGAGGTGGAAGTGATTGTCGACCGCGGTTAGCATCGCCATAGAGGAATCCAGCAAAACCGCGGAAGCGAGGCGCACGGCGCGCGAAATGGCGTTGCACTTTGGCCTGGACGAACCGGGCGCCGAGCACGTCGCCATTGTCGCCACCGAGGCCTGCACCAATCTGCTCAAACACGCGGGCGGGGGCCGAATCCTTTTGCAAAGCTCGACCGAGGAATCGAGCGGCATTCCCCTGCTCGAGCTCCTCGCGGTGGACCAGGGCCCTGGCATGAGCAACCTGGAACAGTGCTTGCGGGACGGCTACAGTACGGCCTCCAGCCCGGGGCACGGGCTCGGCGCAATCCAGCGCATGTCGAAACAGTCCGACATCTATACGCTGCCCGGGAAGGGCACGGCCGTGCTGGCGCGCTGGTGGTCCCGGCAGAAAGGGTCGGCGCCCGTCCCTTCCATTCACTTAGGCGCCGTGAACGTGGCTAAGCCGGGGGAAGAGGTGTCGGGCGACGCCTGGGGCGCGGCATGGAACGATCGCGACCTCACCGTTCTGGTGGCCGATGGCCTCGGTCATGGGCTGGAAGCCCGTCTGGCCTCGCTTGAAGCCGTCCGGCAGCTCCAGGAAAATCCGGAACTGGAGCCCAAGCCGCTGCTCACCAGGATCCACCAGGCGCTGCGCAGTACCCGAGGCGCCGCCGTTGCCATCGCCCGCATCGACACGGTCCGCGGCGGTTTGATTTTCGCCGGAGTCGGAAATATTTCCGGGCGTGTGTACACGGGCTCCGAAGGCCGGCACAGCCTGGTTTCGCTCAACGGGACGGCGGGTCATCAGTGCGAGCGAATCCAGGAGTTCAGCTATCCGTGGCCCGAGGGCGGCCTGCTGGTGCTGCATTCCGACGGCCTGGCCACGAGCACTTCCCTCGATTCCTATCCTGGACTAGCGGCGCGCGATCCAGTTCTGATCGCCGGCGTCCTCTATCGCGACTTTTGCCGCGGCCGCGATGACGCTACAGTTGTAGTTGCCAAAGCAGCCTGAATGTCCGGAACCATTCTCACCCTTGCGATTGCCCAGGAGCGCGACACCGTAGCGGCGCGCCAACGCGCCCGCCAAATCGCGCGCCTGCTGGGCTTCGACGCCCAGGATCAGACCCGGATCGCTACCGCCGTTTCCGAGATCGCGCGCAACGCCTTCAATTACGCCGGCGCCGGGCGCGTGGAATACGCGATTGAAGGCCGAACCGCGCCGCAACTGTTCATCGTGAAGGTGAAGGATTCCGGCCCCGGCGTGCGCGACCTGGCGAGCATCCTGGAGGGCCGCTACCAATCCCGCACCGGGATGGGTTTGGGCATTATCGGCGCGCGCCGCTTGATGGACCAGTTCGAGATCGAGTCGGCGCCCGGCCAGGGAACCACGGTATGGCTGAAGAAGCTCCTGCCGGGACGCGGCCGTGTCTGGAAGACGCCCGATATCGCGGGATTGGCCGGCTCCCTCGCCGGTGAACGGTCCGAGGACGCCTACCAGGAGCTCCAGCATCAGAATCAGGAATTGCTGCAGGCGCTCGAGGAGATCCGCAGCCGACAAGTCGAATTGACGCGGCTCAACCGCGAACTCGAAGATACCAATCGCGGCGTCGTGGCTCTGTACGCGGAACTGGACGAAAAGGCCGATCACCTCCGCCGCGCCGACGAATTAAAATCGCGCTTCCTATCCAACATGAGCCACGAATTCCGCTCGCCCTTGAATTCGATTCTGGCGTTGAGCGGTTTGCTGCTGGACCGCACCGACGGCGAGCTGACGGCCGAGCAGGAACAGCAGACCCAGTATATTCGCAGAGCCGCGCGCGACCTGCTGGACTTGGTGAATGATCTTCTGGATCTGGCCAAGGTAGAGGCCGGCAAAGTGGAAGCTAAGCCTCTGGATTTTCGTGTGGCGGACCTGTTCGCGGCCTTGCGCGGCATGCTGCGGCCCATGCTGCTCAATCAGGCCGTCGATCTGGTGTTCGAAAACGTCGACGATATTCCTCCGATGTTTTCCGATGAAGGCAAGATTTCGCAAATCCTACGCAACTTCATCTCGAATGCCCTGAAGTTCACCGAGCGCGGCGAAGTCCGGGTCTCGGCGTGCGTGGCCGAGAGCGGCCGCGTGATATTTTCGGTCTCTGACACGGGCATCGGAATCGCGCGGGAAGACCAGACCCGTATCTTTCAAGATTTCGTCCAGCTCGATAATCCCATCCAAAGGCGAGTGAAAGGAACCGGGCTGGGACTCCCGCTTTCCAAGAAGCTGGCTACCTTGCTCAACGGCGAAATACTCGTCGAGAGCCGGCCGAACGTGGGTTCTATCTTTACTCTGGATCTTCCGCTCCGGTATGAGGAGGAACTCCCCGTCGCATTGCCGCCGCCGGTGCTGGCCCTCGCGGAAACCGCTAGTGACCGCCTCCCGGTCCTGGTGCTCGAGGACGAAATCGAAATGATGATGATGTACCGGGGCTATTTGAAAAGCTCGCCGTATCATCTCCTTCCGGCCTCTACGATCCGCGAAGCGCGTGAAGCGCTGGAAACCTATTCGCCTCGGGCCGTGATTCTGGACGTGCTGTTGCGCTCGGAAGATTCTTGGCGGCTGCTGGCCGACATCAAGCAAAATTCACGCACGCGCCACCTCCCGGTTCTAATCGCGAGCACGGTGGAAGATCAGGCCAAGGCCTTCCACTTGGGCGCCGATGCGTACCTGGTGAAGCCGCTCGAACGCGCTACGTTGCTCGAAAAGCTCGCTGAGCTGACGGAGGCCAAGAGCATTCTCATCATCGACGACGACGAGCGCCACCGCTACCTGCTCCGGCAGCAGTTCCGGGAATCGGCGGTCGTCATCCGGGAAGCCTCCGATGGCGCGGAGGGAATTCGCGAAGCCGCCCAAGTAAGGCCGAACGCGATCATCCTGGATCTGACGATGCCCGGAATGAGCGGCTTTGAGGTGTTGGAGGCTCTGCAATCCGTCCCTGCCACCAAGGACATTCCGGTGGTAGTCTGCACCTCCCGAATCCTGTCCGACCAGGAACGGGTAGAATTAGAGGCAAAGACGGCCGCGATCTTGAGCAAGGAAGGGTACGGAGAAGGGCAGATTGCCGCGGCAATTCGCCGAGCCTTACGTCCCCGTGACCTGCCGGCGGTTATTTAGGAGCATCTCCATGGATTCGCAACCAGCCTCGATTCTCAATGTCGACGACTATGCGCCCGGCCTCTATGCCCGCAGCAAAATTTTAAGACAAGCCGGTTTCGACGTCCTCGAGGCGAGCACCGGCGGCCAAACCCTAAAGCTGGCGTCCGAGCACCGGCCGGCCGTCGTGCTGTTGGACGTCAACCTGCCGGACATGCATGGATTCGAAGTTTGCCGGCGCATCCGAACCGATCCGGCGCTCGCCACCACCACCATCTTGCACATCTCTGCATCCAGCGTTCAGCAAGAGAGCATGGTGCGGGGTTTGAACACCGGCGCCGATGGCTACTTGGTGGAGCCGCTGGACCCGGCCGTGCTGATCGCCACCATTAAAGCGTACTTGCGGGTGCGCCAGGCTGAGATCTCGCTGCGCCGCTCCAACGACGAGCTGGAGCGATTCGCCTATCGCGTGACGCATGAGTTAAACGAACCCTTGCGAACCATTACCATGCACGCCAAGCTCCTGGAACAGCGGCTTACCGGAACGCTGGATCCCGACGAGGCGAGATCGTTTCAGTTCGTACAAGAGGGCGTACAACGCATGCGCGCGTTCATCGATGACCTGCTGCGCTACTCCCAATCCACGCACGCCGGCAGCGACGTTAGACCGCTGGACCTGGAGACGCTCTTAAGCGGCGCGCTGAGTTCGCTGAGCGCCTCGATTGAGGAGAGCGGCGCGAAGATCACACACGATCCGCTCCCGGTGCTGGTGACCGACTCGCGAATGGAAAATGTCCTCCAGAATCTAATCAGCAACGCCATCAAATATGCCCGCAAAGACGTGCCTCCCCAGATTCACGTCTCTGCCCGCGCCGAAGGCGACCGCTGGATAATTTCCGTTCGCGACAACGGGATCGGCATCCAGCCTCAGTATCAGAAATCGATATTCCAGGTCTTCCATCGTTTGCATGGTAAGGATGTGCCGGGTACCGGCATCGGCCTGTCCCTGGCGCAGAAGATCGTGGAAATCAACGCCGGAAGCATATGGCTGGAATCCACCCCGGGCGAGGGGTCCACTTTTTATTTCACCATTCCTCAAGCCGGCGGAAACGCCGCCAATCAGGCCGCCAACTGACTGCCCCAGCCATGCTCCTGCGCTAACGGCTGGCGCTGGCGCTGATTTTGGAATCCACGGACTGCGCCAGTCTGATCTCGCACCATGGCGTTCATATACGCACGGTCGAAAGCCGCACCGGACATTCCCGGGAGCTTGTTGTAAAGCGCCTGGCCTTGGCGTTCATGGAAGCCGGGAGCGTCACGCCGTCGCCGGCTTCCCAGGATAAGACGGCGGGTGGCGCGACCTGTTACCGAGCAAAGTTACAGCGCGAGCCGATAGTATCGCCGGCCGCACGAACGGCAGCGAAAGGGGTGCAACCGGAACAGCGCCAGAAACAGATCCAACCGGCTTTTGCGCCGCGAGGGTTGGGAGCATTTCCAATGGCATTTGCGGCACACCACATTCTCCGCGCCTTTCGGCCAGGGCGTGTCGAGCCTGCGCGTAAGATTTTTCAACGCCAGAATGCCATCATGCTTCAATTTGGATACGGCGTTGGCGACACGTTGCTCGTGGCGCGAAATCGACCCTGCTGTCATAAGGTTATGCCGGTCCGCGACGCAAAGCATCCAGCGAAAGGGGCTTAAGAGACTCGACTCATTGCAAACTCCTTTCGTTTCACCCTCTGTCTCTACTTGGTACTAGCGCGGCCCCCCGTACGCGTACCACCTCCCGCGGCCTTTTTTCGTGTAACGGCAGTCACCGTAACAAGATGCGTGCCATCGCCATCCACAAAGGCAGAGGCCGCATTGCGAATCGCTCAAGTTGCGCCGCTGTACGAGAGTGTCCCGCCGGCCTTATACGGAGGCACCGAACGCGTCGTCTCTTACCTGGCGGAAACACTGGTTCAGATGGGGCATCAGGTCACGTTATTCGCAAGCGGTGACTCACGCACCTCAGCGGCGCTGATTGCGCCCTGCGACCGCGCATTACGGTTAGACACGCGCTGCCGCGACCCGCTGGCCTATCACATGATCATGTTGGACGAAGTGTTCCGTCGCGCGGACGACTTTGACGTCATCCATTTACACGTCGATTACCTGCACTTTGCGTTGTCTGCTAGAACCGCCGTCCCCGACCTCACCACGCTGCATGGCCGCTTGGATCTGCCGGAGTTGCATCCCATCTACCGCCAGTTTCCCCAGCGCCCCTTGGTGTCCATCTCCAACTCACAGCGCGAACCGCTGCGTTGGGCCAATTGGCGCGCCACCATTTACCACGGCGTGGACATGCGCCAATTCAAGTTCCATTCCATTCCCGGTGCTTACCTGGCGTTCCTGGGCCGCATCTCTCCGGAAAAGCGCGTGGACCGGGCCATCCAGATCGCCAAGATCACCGGAATCCCGCTGCGCATCGCGGCCAAGATCGATCGCGTGGATGCCGAATACTTTCGCGCCGAGATCGAGCCTCTGCTCGATCATCCCCTGGTCGAATACATCGGTGAAATCGGCGATCACGAGAAGAGCAGTTTTCTAGGCGGGGCGCGCGCTCTGCTATTTCCCATTGACTGGCCGGAGCCGTTCGGCTTGGCCATGATCGAAGCCATGGCCTGCGGCTCTCCCGTCGTCGCGTTCGATCGCGGATCGGTGCGGGAAGTCATCGACGAGGGCATCACCGGCCGCATCGTCTCCAGCGTCGAGCAGGCCGCGGCCGCCGTTCAATCCATCGCGAACCTGGACCGCGCGCAATGCCGGAAAGTCTTTGAGCAACGTTTCTCCGCGAACCGGATGGCGAAAGATTACCTGATCCAATACCGCCGGCGCATCGAGGAAACCCTGGATCGCGCGGCGCAAACAGTGGCATGAGCAGCGTAAGCGAGAGTTTGCAGCCGCTGTACACGATTCAGGCCACGGCCCCGCCCGCGGCCAAACGTACTCGCGTTCTGAAGCAGGACGACACCTTCGGCGTTTTCGACGAATACGGTGATATTGATTCGGAAGCCGTCAAGGAGGAAGGCGTGTTTCATAAGGGCACCCGGTTCCTGTCACGGCTGCAACTGAAGCTGCTCGGATACCGGCCCGTTTTGCTGAGCTCCACCGTGCGGCAGGACAACGTTATTCTGGCCGCGGATCTGACCAATCCGGGTGTGTTTCGCGACGGCATCCTGTTGCTTCCTCACGGCACCATTCACGTTCGCCGTTCGCAGTTTCTTTGGCACGGCGTCCTCTACATGAACATCGA
>JASHQT010000602.1 GCA_030039005.1 Bryobacteraceae bacterium | reverse complement strand
CAAAAAAGGAATTCTTAAAAGGAGATTCGAATGGCAGCAAAACAGATTGTCTATAGCGAAAATTCCCGCCAGGCGATTCTGCGCGGCGTCAACCAGTTGGCGGACGCCGTAAAGGTCACGCTTGGCCCCCGCGGCCGCAACGTCGTACTGGAGAAAAAGTTCGGCGGCCCCACCATCACCAAGGACGGCGTCACCGTCGCCAAGGAAGTGGAACTGAAGGATCCGCTCGAGAACATGGGCGCGCAAATGGTGCGTGAAGTGGCCTCCAAGACTTCCGACACCGCGGGCGACGGCACCACCACCGCCACCATCCTGGCCCAGTCCATCTTCCGCGAAGGCGTGAAGGCTGTCGCCGCCGGCGCCAATCCGATGGCTCTGAAGCGTGGCATCGAGAAGGCTGTTGACGTCGTCGTCGAGGAAGTGAAGAAGCTGTCCAAGGAAGTGAAGGACAACGAGACCATCGCGCAAGTAGGCACCATCTCGGCCAACGGCGATTCCAGCATCGGCAACACCATCGCCGACGCCATGAAGAAGGTCGGCAAGGATGGCGTCATCACGGTGGAAGAGAGCAAGACCATGGCCACCGAGCTGCAGACCGTGGACGGCATGCAGTTTGACCGCGGCTATCTTTCGCCCTACTTCATCAGCGATCCCGATCGCATGGAGTGCGTGCTCGAAGATCCCTATATCCTGATTCACGAAAAGAAAATCAGCAACATGAAGGATCTGCTTCCCCTCCTCGAACAGATCGCCCGCTCCGGCAAGCCGCTGCTGGTGATCGCCGAGGAAGTGGAAGGCGAAGCGCTCGCCACGCTCGTCGTCAACAAGCTGCGCGGCACGTTGAACGCCTGCGCGGTGAAGGCGCCCGGCTTCGGCGATCGCCGCAAGGCCATGCTCGAAGACATCGCCATCCTCACCGGCGGCAAGGCGCTGATGGAAGAGACCGGCATTAAGCTCGAGGGCGTCCGCCTGGAGGATCTGGGCCGCGCCAAGCGCGTCACCGTCGACAAGGACAACACCACTCTCGTGGACGGCGCCGGTTCGCAGAAAACCATCGAAGGCCGCATCAAGCAACTGCGCACCCAGATCGATGAGACCACCAGCGATTACGATCGCGAGAAGCTGCAAGAGCGGCTGGCCAAGTTGGCCGGCGGCGTCGCGGTGATCAAGGTGGGCGCGGCCACCGAGACCGAAATGAAGGAGAAGAAGGCTCGCGTGGAAGACGCGCTGCACGCCACTCGCGCGGCGGTCGAGGAAGGCATTGTTCCGGGCGGCGGCGTCGCGCTGCTGCGCGCGGGCAAGGCCCTCGACAACGTGAAGGCGGAAGGCGACGAGAAGATCGGCATCGATATCATCCGCCGCGCCGCGGAAGAGCCGGTGCGTCAGATCGTCGGCAACGCCGGCTACGAAGGCGCCATCGTCATCGAAAGGATCCGCTCCAACAGCGATTCTCACTACGGCTTCAACGCTGCCACCGCGCAGTATGAAGACCTGGTGAAGTCGGGCGTGATCGATCCGACCAAAGTAACCCGTTCAGCGCTCCAGAACGCTTCTTCCATCGCGGCCCTCATGCTCACCACCGAAGCCATGATCGCCGAGATCCCCGAGAAGAAACCCGCCCCCGCCCCCGGCGGCCACGGCGGACCCGAGATGGACTACTAAACCCCAAGAATTCAGAATCCAGAATTCGAGAATTCAGAAAAGCCCGCCCTTCGGGGCGGGCTTTTTGCTCCGACTGACCTGTCCGAATCTGATTTGACTAGCCCGCCGAGCGACCGCTACGGGCCAGTTCCAAACCCTGCCTAACGAGCTTGTGCCACTTGCTCCCGGAAAATGCGGCTGAAGGATGTCTGATGTTCATCGCCAGGCTTTTCCGGCTGTAAAATCGGGTTCCGCGCGTCGGGCTCAATTCCGGCCCTTGTCGATCCAAGGGGAGATTCTTCCAAAGTCTTTCGCCGAGAACCAAAATGAAGTCCGGCGATTTCCGCTCGACGACCTCTAAGAATGCCCCCTCGGCCGCTTGAAACAGCGCGTAGCGAGGAGGGATGCGGGGGCCGGTCAGTGACTCCTGGATGTAGTTGTAAAAAAGAACCGAGTGCCAGAATCGATTCCGGTCCCCACCAACTTGCTTGCCACCTACCAATGCAATCTCGACGTTCGTCCAGAATCGTCGTTTTGGTTTCTCGTGGCCTCCCAGGACTGCCTCCATAACTTCCATTGTTGCCTGCCTCGACTCCCCCACGTCGTAATGCGACTCTCCCAGAATCATTACCTTCAACCCGAAAATTCCGCCATTTTCGTAGTCAGATCCCACCCAGGGAAGGAAATATACGGGATTGGCCTGTGCTCCAGTCGGTGCGCTCATAACTCGACGGCTCCCATTGGTCGACTAGCATATCCCAACTGCGCCAATCGCGCGATAACCTTGCTTTGCACAAAACTTCTTTCCCAGAATCAACGACTACCGCATTCTCGTTCGTCATTTCCGTCTCCCCAGCGAATTATTCTTAAACCGATTGTCTAAAAACGCACAATCTCCCGCATTCGCCAAACTTCCGCCTTTCCT
>JASHQT010000601.1 GCA_030039005.1 Bryobacteraceae bacterium | reverse complement strand
CACCAACGCCTGCGCCGCACCGCCGTCGAGGAGCGCGATTTGCGCGAGCAGCGCCAGGCGCTCGAAGCTCGCGAGCAGGCGCTCGCGACTGAATTTCAGAAGCGCGAAGAGGCGAAGTTCAAAGACCTCGACGAACGCTTGCGGCGCGCGCTCGCCCAGTTGGAGACGCAAAACCAGGAGACGATTCAGAAAGCGCTAGCCGGCGCCGAGCAGCGCAAATCCGCCGAACAGACCGAGCGCCGTATCGCCAAGGCCCGCCGCGAATTCGAGGAGCAGGCCCGCGCGGAGATATTCGGCCAGGCGCCCACGCCGCCCCGCCAGGTGGTGGTTGCCATTGAAGAGGGCGACCGGGTCCGTCTGAAGGGTGTGCGTGAGCCCGCGCGCGTGCGCCGCAAGCTCTCTGGCGGAATGCTTGAAGTCGAAGCCGGGCTGATGCGCATGAAAGTGACCACCGACGACGTCGAGGAAGTTCTGCCCGCCGCGCCCGAAACCACGCGCTTGCCCAAAAATGTCTCCTATGAGCCCGGCCCGCGCTGGGACGTCACCTACCGCGAGATCAATGTCATTGGAAAACGCGCCGAAGAAGCCCGCGAGGAAGTGGACAAGTTCCTTGACAGCGCGTCAATGGCGTCGGTAGATCGTGTGCGCATCGTGCATGGACACGGCATGGGCATTCTGCGCAAGGTCATCGGCGAATTGCTCTCTACCAATCCGCATGTCGAGAAGTATTATCCGGCCACGCCGGCGGAAGGCGGAACGGGCGCCACCGTTGTTGAGCTAAAGTAAGCCGAGCTCAAGTAAGTTGAGCTAAAGTAATAAGCGGATGGCGAACACAAGCGGAACCGCGGGGCGAATGGTTTTTTGCGTGAAGTTCCAGCGCGAAATGCCGGGGCTGGACGAAGTCCCTTTTGACAATCACCCGCTCGGGCAGCGGATCTACGAGAACGTCTCCAAGGAAGCCTGGAAGATGTGGCTCGAGCAGATGAAAATGATCATGAACGAGTATCGCCTCAACCTGGGCACCAAGGAAGCTCAGGAATTCCTGCTCAAGCAAATGGAAGACTATTTCTTTGGCCAGGGAGCGGCGCTGCCGCCGGGTTACGTTCCGCCACAGACGAAGAACTGAAATCACGCGATCGTAAGCGCGGTGGCGATCTTAAAGCGCAAGCGCTCGTGCGCATTTCGCAGCGCGGCCTCCACTTCGTCTGCCGTTTGCCCGCGCGCGAAGATAAAGCCGAGATAACTTGCGCCCTCCGGCAGCGGCGCCAGCTTCTGCCCCTGTTTCGCTGTAACGATCACGTCTTCGATGCAGGGCTCCTTGCGCGCCTCCTCGATTCCTTCCACGTCCACGTAAATTCCTTCACGCGGAATCGGGATCATCATCACGCCGGATGCAGGCGCGGGCATGGCAAGCCCACCCGGATCGTCGCCCGCGGCGTGGCGCAGGATGAGGTCTTCGAGTCCGGGCAGAACGCGTGCGCAAAGCCCGCCGATCGGCCGCGCGGCCACTTCCAGCATCCAGACGCCGCGCGCGTTTACGCGCATCTCGGCATGGATCGGTCCTTCGGTGAGGCCAAGTGCGTGCACTGCCGATTGCGTGGTCTCAATGATGGCGCGTTGCGTGTCTTCACTTTCGCGCGAAGGCGTCGTGTAGATGGTTTCTTCAAAGAACGGACCGTCTAAAGGGTCCGGCTTGTCGAACAGCGCGAGCACGCGCAGGCAGCGGCCGGTCAAAAGGCCCTCCAACGCGAATTCGCGGCCTTGGATGAACTCCTCCACTTGCAGAAACCGGTCCTGGTCTTCGTGCAAGCGCGCGATGTCGGCATCGGCCAGGATTTTTTCGATCCGCCGGAACGCGGCCACGAATTCGCCAGCATTATCCGCACGGATCACGCCGCGGCTGGCCGAAAGCCCCAGCGGTTTCAAAACGCACGGATAAAGCGCCCGTCCCGAGGCGCGCTCGGGACGGTCCTCCAACGCCACGCGATAGAACTCGGGAACCCTCAGGCCCGCGGCGCGAAATCGCTCGCGCGCCAGAAACTTGCTTCGGCTTGCGGCCACCGAATCGGGCGAGTTATATCGTATGCCCATGCGCTCAGCCGCCTGGGCCGCGATGTAGGCCGGCCGGTCGCCCAGCGCGACGATCCCGTCCACAGCCGTTTGTAGCGCCAGTGTCTCCGCCGCGCCTTTAGGATCTTCAAAACGCAGCGCGATCGCCCCGTCGCCCCATGGATCGTCTAGGACGTGGCATCGATCGGTGGCGAGTGCGAGCTCGTATCCCGAGCGTTCAGCCGCTGCGGCGAAAGCCCGCGTCTGGTATCCGGTCGTGGCGCCGATCAGCAGTAAACGTTTTGGCATCGGCACCTTATTTTATCGCGAGACTTTTGTCCCGCCGCTTTACTTGCGCTCGTCCTCTTTCTTCGGCGCTGCCGGGTGCGCCGTTGGCGCGGGATGGGGCGCAGGACGAGCTTGTGGCGCCGGTCGCGCCGGAGCGGGGCGGGATTGCACCCGCGCCTGGGCTCGACCGCGAGGCGCTGGAGTCGGCTGCGGCGCTGGTCTCGCCTCTGGACGGGGTGCCACAGCACGCTGCTGCGGCGCCGGTCGCGCCTCGGGACGAGGTGCAGTGGCGCGCTCCTGTGGACGAGCTTGCGGTTCGACCGGTGCTGGCCGCGCTTCCGGCGTTGACTGCGGCGTCGGGCGCACTTCGGGCCGCTGCGGCGGTACTGCTTCTCGCGTCGCCTGAGCCGGACCGTGTTGCGCTGGCTGCGGAGCCGGCCGCTCGGCCACGCGTGCCGGTGGGGCCGCCGGGTGCACTGCTGGAGGACGTGCCGCTGGCGCGTGATACGAAGTGGCGAGCGGTTTCAAGGCCGCTACGGTAGCCGGCCTCGCCTCCGTGCCCGGCTTGACGAACTGACCCTTGTCACTCGCTGCGTCGCGCGCCTGCCGCACCTGCGCGGCTACCGCCGGCGTGCGCGCTTCACGCTGGACCGCCAATTCCGCCGCCGTGGGCCGCGCGTTGATTCCGCCTCGTCCGCCGTTGTAGCTCACGCCACCGGGCCGGCTGTTGGGAACCGAGTAGTTGTAAACATTGTGGACCACCGTTACATTTACGTTCGTCACCGCGCTGTTGTAATCCAACTGCCCCTGATTCCAATACGCGCCATAGTAGCCGCGCCCCGTGTATCCGAACCCGTAATCGATACCGCCGTAGAAGCCGATGTGCGGCCCCCAATATCCGGCGTGCCAAATATAAACGCCGTTATCGAAACCCCACCACGGCGGCGTCCACAGCGCGCCCACATATGGCGCCAGCACCCACGCACCCGGCACCCAATAGTAACCGGCATCCGCATAATCCCAATAACCCGGTGTCCACATGTAATCGTCGCCGGGACAGGGAGGCTGCTCGTAATCGGGAAGCGGCGGCGGCGGCTCCGACGCTTGGACGGGGTGCTCGTAGGAAGCAGCCTGATCGTTATTTTGTTCGTACTCGGGAGGCGGCGCGTAGCTTTCTCCGGAGGGCGACGCGGGCGGCGTTCCCTGCGCCACGGGCGCCAGATTGCCGTCAGCGGGATTTCCGCTGGTAACATTTGCAGCCTGCTGCTCGGCGGCCTGCGTCTGGGCTTGGTTTTGCCCCTTGTTGCAAGCGGCAAGTCCAACTGCGAGAACAAAGCAAGTAACGAATGAGAAACGCACGACTACCTCCATCAGGAGGCAGGCACGCGGCGTACCAAGCCTTCGATCTTAAGAATCCGATCTTAGAAAGAGACTTTCGGAGCGTTGCGAGCGTCGCCTTGAGTCTTAAAATACGCATCGTCGCGCTCGAAGTGGAACATGGACGCCGCCAGGTTGTTGGGGAACAGCTCGATATCGGTGTTATAACGCTGCACCGTTTCGTTGTACTTGCGCCGTTCCACCGCGATCCGGTTCTCCGTGCCGGCCAGCTCGTCCTGCAGCCGCAAGAAATTCTCGTTTGACTTCAGTTGCGGATAATTTTCCACCACCACCAGCAGCCGGCTGAGGGCTCCGTCCAATTGCGTATTGGCCTGGATCTTTTCCGACGGCGTACGCGCCCCCCCCAAGGCCGCGCGAGCATCGGTGACTTCCTTGATCACCGCCTGCTCCTGTTTGGCGTAACCTTTCACAGTCTCCACCAGGTTCGGTATCAGATCGGCGCGGCGCTGCAGCGCCACGTCCACTTGCGACCAGGCCGCGTTCACGGCTTCGTGCTCGGTAACCAGCGTATTCCGCGATCCCATGGCCCAGCCGAACACGCAGAGAACGGCCAGCACGATCACCCCGATGACGATCAATGCGACTTTCATTCGATCCCTCTCATTTCTCTAATCGATCCACCTGGCCGACCAACTTTTCGATCTGGCTCAGGTAACTGGCGAACAGCGCTTGCGCTTCCACGTCTTTGGCGAATTTGTTTTGATCCCGCAAATCCAGCAGCGTTTCAAACGGCGCGCTGTCGGCGCCGATATCCGGCATGTGCCGCGCGATCTCCCGCTTGCGCCATCCGGACGGCACTCCCGCGAGCAGCAACGCATGCCGCGCCAGCACCAGGAAATTAGGCACCGAATCGATCATCAGACGCAAAAGCGCGCCGTCGTTCGAAAGCACGCCCGCCGCCTTTTGGCGCAGGCGCAGCAGTTTCGAGCGCAGTTCCATTTCCACTTGCGCGCGATAGAACGTCTTCTCGATCGCCAGGTTCTCAATCACGTCTTTGCCGAACAACACGCGCCGCCGCTCTTTCATGTCCTGAAACTCGATGGGAAAACAATCGGTGGAGGTGCGCACTTCCTCTTCGGTCAGCAAAAGCGGCGGAGGATTGCCGAGGCCGCGCCACCATTCGAAGATCGGACCATCCACTGCCAGCTCGGCGGGCGTAATCCGGCTCAGAACGCATAAAACATTGATATCCGAAAAATGTTCTTTGTGCTCGCCGGAAGCGGCCGAACCGTAGAGAATCACCGCCAGCAGGCGATCGCCGTGCGCTTGCTTCAGACGCTCGACCAGTTCGTGGAGTTTATCTTCCATTTCAATCCGCCCGCCAACTGCCGCAACTACCAACTCCCGCCTTACCAATTCCCAGATGCCCCGCCCCCGCCCGAATCGCCTCCGCCAAAGCCGCCGAACCCTCCGCCTCCGCCCCCGCCGAAGCCGCCTCCGCCCCAGTCATCGCCGCCTCTGCGTCCAGATCCTAATAGATTACCGAGAAGCATGCCCATCAAAAAACCGCCGCCTCCGCCGCCGCGCAGCAGGAAGATCAGCAGGACAATCCCGATGACAATTACAATGCCGGGAATGTGAACGGTCTGGCGGGTGGTGTATGTTCGGTCTCGCGTGGGACCGCGTCCCTGGGGCGAGACGCCTTTGGCGCGAGCGATCGTGGCTCCGATCTGCACCGCGCCCGACATCATGGCCTGGCCGTAGCTGCCTTGCTGCAGGAACGGCCGGATGTTGCGCAAAATGCTGCCGTCGAAGCCGTCGGGCAGGAGCGGCTCCAACCCGTAGCCGACCTCGATGCGGTCGCGATGCTCCTGGACGGCGAGCAGCAGCATGATGCCCTCGTCTTTTCCTTTCTTGCCGACGCCCCATTGCCGAAACAGGTCGTTGGAAACTTCTTCGATCTGTTCGCCCTCGAGCGACGGCAGCGTCACCAGGGCCATCTGCACTCCGGTCAGGCGCTCCAAGCGGCCGCAATACGCTTCCAGTTGCTCGCGAGAATCCGCACTGAGCACATGCGCAAAATCGCTGACGTAGCCCTGCGGCTTGAGCTTCTTGAGATCGAGCGCGAATAGAGACGCACTGATGGCGCAGAGAACCAGAACGGTTCGCGCGGCGTTACGCAATGGATTTAACAGTCGAGCTCCTCGCGCTTGATGCGAAACTCGCCCAGGTTGCCCAGCACGGCCAGCGTGATGTTCTTCGGATTGAAAAACTCGCGCGCGATCTCGCGCACCTGCTCGGCGTTGACGGCCTCGATGCTTTCCAGCATCTCGTCCAAGGTGAAGAAACGCTGGAAATACAAATCCTGCCGCGCGAGATTTCCCATGCGGCTGGAGGTGGACTCCAGGCCCAGCATGAACGAGCCTTTCAGGTTGTCCTTGGCGCGGCGCAGCTCTTCGGCCGGCACCAGGTTGTCCTTCAGCTCGCGGAACTCCTTCACGATGGAATCGATCACTTTCGCGGCCGTCTCCACCGCGGTTCCGGCATAGATGGCCATGCACCCGGTGTCGCGGTACATCGAAAGTTCGGAATACACCGCGTACGCCAAACCCTGCTTCTCACGTATGTTCTGAAACAGTCGCGAGCTCATCCCACCGCCCAGGATCGTGTTCAACGTGTAACAGGCGAAGCGCAGCTCGTGCGGGAACGGATAAGCGGGCACGCCCATGTACAGGTGCGTCTGCTCGAGCGATTTCTTATCGCGAAATACCAGCCGCGCGTGCGGGACCGGCGCCACTTCCGGCGCCAGCGTTCCGTTCACCCGCAGATCCTCGAAATGCTCCCGCGCCAGGTCCACCAGGTGCGCGTGATTCAAATTTCCGGCGGCCGTGATCAGAATATTGGAAGGCGAGTAATAGCGCTGAAAATAAGCATCGATCATCCCGCGGTCGAACGAGCGAATCGTATCCTTGCTGCCGATGATGGGCTTGCCGAGCGGGTGATCCTTCCAGAAGTTGCTCGAAAAGATGTCGTGCAGCAGGTACTCGGGATTGTCCACCTCCATCTTCAGCTCTTCCAGGATGACGCCTTTTTCCTTCTCGATGTCCTCCTCGCGGAACAGCGGATTGCGGACCATGTCGGCCAGAACGTCGAAGGCGATAGGCAGATGTTCGTCCAGCACCTTGGTGTTGTAACTCACCATCTCCTTGGCCGTGAACGCATCCAGTCCGCCGCCGATCGAATCCACCGAACGCGCGATCTCTTCCGCCGAGCGGTTCTTGGTGCCCTTGAACAGCATATGCTCGATAAAGTGCGAGATGCCGTTCTCCTCGGAGGTCTCGCGTCGCGAACCGGTGCGAATCCAGACGCCGAGCGAGACAGACCGGACGTGGCTCATCTCCTCGCTGATCACCCGAACCCCGTTGTTCAGCGTCGCCACCTGAATATCGCGGAGAGTTTGCACTGGGTTCGCCATTTTGCCTTTTTCTATTTTATCGCGGATTTCGCGGCCCTCCCGCCTTCACAAAGCGGGCTCGAAATGCACGCCGGATCTTAATACTGAGCGCCGCGGCCCCTTATACTGGAGGTATGGAGCAAACCGTTGTAGGTCTTGAACTTGCGGATCTACAAGCTTTTCTCGGCGCGGAACAGCCCCCTTTTAGGGCCCGCCAAATCTATGACGCCGTATATCGGCAAAGGGTAGGCGAGCTGGCCGACATCACCAGCCTGCCGGTAACCCTCAGAAAACAGTTGGATTCCCGGCTAGCTTTGGGTTTGCCTGCACTCGCCGCCGAGTTTCGCAGCACCGATGGCACGCGGCGCTTTCTGCTCCAGCTCAGCGACGGCCGAACGGTGGAAACGGTCCTGATGCCCGAGGAGGGGCCGGATTCGAGGCGTGACACCATCTGCATCTCCAGCCAGGTAGGTTGTCCCGTTAATTGCCAGTTCTGCCTGACCGCGCTGATGGGCCTGGAACGGAACCTCACCGCGGGCGAGATCGTCGGGCAAGTGCTGTTCGTGATGCGCGCGCAAGGCATCTCAACCGGTAGCGATCGCTTGAACATCGTCATGATGGGCATGGGCGAGCCGTTGCTCAACTTGCCCAACGTGATCAAAGCCACGCGCATTTTGACCGATCCCGCGGGCATCGGCATCTCGCCCCGGCGTATCACGCTTTCCACCGCAGGCATAGTTCCCAAGATCGCCGAGCTGGGGCGTGAGCCCGTGCGCCCGAAGCTCGCCATTTCTCTCAACGCATCGAACGAAGAGCAGCGCCGCGAGCTGATGCCGATCACGCGCAAGTATTCGCTCCAGGACCTTCTCGCCGCGTGCCAAGCTTACCCGCTGCGGCCATGGGAAAAATTGACATTTGAATATGTCCT
>JASHQT010000600.1 GCA_030039005.1 Bryobacteraceae bacterium | reverse complement strand
CGGCGGGTAGTGGAAAGCATGCTCAAGCGCCAAGGCTATCAGGTTCTCTCTTCCGCTACTTCGGCTGATGCCCTCGCCGCCGCGGAACTCCACAAAGGCACCATTCATCTTCTGCTCACCGACATCATGCTGCCGGGAATGAGCGGCCGCAAGATGGCCGAGTGTCTGACCGCGCGCCGTCCCGGGATGAAGGTTCTATACGTTTCCGGCTTTGGCGACACCAGTGCCCAGGACGATGCGCATTTTCTCCAGAAGCCATTCTCCACCGAAGAACTGGCCACGAAAGTCCGCGAGGTTTTGCAGTGACGGACGTCTTCGATGACGTTTGACCTCACCGCCTGCCGGTTTCATCTTGCCGCGCGGCGCGCGATTCACTTCCCCCCGGCGATGGCGGGGAACGTCCTGCGCGGCGCACTCGGTAGCGCGCTGCGTGAAACTGCCGGCGCGGAAGTGTACGCGCGCATTTTCCGGCCATCCGCACGCGGCGCCGGACCCAGCGGCCTATCCGACCGGCCGCGTCCGTTCGTGCTCCGATGTCCGGAATTGGACACACGCGTGGTGCAGCCGGGCGAGCCGTTCTGCTTCAGGCTTCATGTATTCGACACGCGCGATTCCACGCTCGACCATCTCACGCGCGCTTTCGCACATTGGGCGGAGGTGGTCTCGGTCCAGCAGGAACGCGTCACGATCAATCTATATTCTTCTGTTGAACGTGCCGCGCGGATTCGAGTCGTCTTCCACACCCCGACGGACCTAAAAACCAAAAGCCAATTAGCCAATAGCAGCTTCCCTGTGCTTCTGGCGCGCGCTCGCGATCGCGTGAGCACGCTTCGCGCTCTGTACGGCCCCGGACCGCTCCCCATCGATTTCCGTGCGCTGGCCGCACAAGCAACTGCCGTGAAGGACACTAAACACGATTTGCGCCCGGTCACCGTCGAACGCCGCAGCAGCCGCACCGGACAGCGCCATTCCATCGGCGGGCTGGTCGGCTTCGCCGAATACGAAGGCGATCTCGCCGAATTTCTGCCCTACCTCGAAGCTGCTTCCTGGACCGGCGTCGGCCGCCATTGCACGTGGGGTAACGGTCACATCACGACCAAAGTCCTGGCCTGATTGCATCCTGAAAATATGAGAGCCGTCGCCGTCTTTCCCGCCGAACGCCAGGTTCGCGTGATCGATCACCCGGAGCCCCACCTCACTTCCCCCACTCAAGCGAAGATGCGCGTTCTTGACGTCGGCCTCTGCGGGACCGATCGCGAGATCGTCTCGTTTCAGTACGGCACGCCGCCTGAAGGATCCGCTTACCTCATCATCGGACATGAGTCGCTCAGTGAAGTCGTGGAGACGGGGTCGAAAGTGTCCAAGGTGAAACCCGGCGATCTGGTGGTGATGACCGTCCGGCGGCCCTGCGCGCATCCGGAGTGCGTAGCCTGCCGCGAAGGCCGCCAGGATTTCTGCTATACCGGCGATTTCACCGAACGCGGCATCAAGCAAAAGCACGGCTACATGACGGAATTCGTGGTGGAAGAGGAGCGCTATCTCCATCCCGTGCCACGTGAGCTGCGCGATGTGGCCGTGTTGGTAGAGCCGCTGACTATCGCGGAAAAATCGCTCGAACAGCTCTGGGTGGTGCAGCGCCGTTTGCCCTGGGTCTGTCCCAATGCCTGCCCCGGCGACGGCGCGAAGTCGCCCGCCCATTGCCGTCGCGCGATCGTGCTGGGCGCGGGCCCGGTGGGAATTCTGGGAGCGATGGCCTTGAAGCTGGAAGGCTTCGAGGTGAGCGTGTATTCGCGCTCGCCCAACCACGAGGAAAAAAACGGGATCTTGGACGCCATCGGCGTTCCTTACATCGCCGCCGAGACGAACTCCACGGCCGACATGGCGAAGATGGCCGGTCCCATCGATGTGGTGTACGAAGCCACCGGCGCGTCCAGCATCGCTTTCGACGTGCTGAAACATCTCGGGCCCAACGCGGTTTTTGTCTTCACCGGCGTTCCCGGCCGTAAGGCCCCCATCCCCGTGGATACCGACGAGATCATGCGCAACATGGTATTGAACAATCAGCTCGTGCTCGGCAGCGTCAACGCGCCTCCTCAAGCCTTCGAATCGGCCATCCAACACCTCGGCGCATTCACGCAGAAGTGGCCCGGCACAGTGCGCTCGCTCATCACCGCGCGTATCCCGATTGAGAACGCGCCGGCCACGCTTCAGCAGCCGGCCGGCGGCATCAAGAATGTCGTCTCAGTGGGAGCTTGAAATGAATAACGGCTGGATCGATATTTCCGTGCCTTTGTACCAGGGCATGGTGGTTTGGCCCGGCGACGCCCCGTTCGAACGAAGCGACACGCTCCAAATCGCGACGGGCGGCGCTTGCAATCTCTCCCAGATTTCCACCACTGCCCACATTGGAACCCACATGGATGCGCCGCGGCATTTTCTGGAGGGCGCGGCGGGAATCGACAGTCTGCCCATCGACGCGGTGATCGGCCCCGCGCGCGTGATCCGAATTCAAGATCCGGAAGCCATTCACGTCACCGAACTCGAGCCGCATGGCTTGCGCCAAGGCGAGCGCGTGCTCTTCAAGACCCGAAATTCCGAGGTTTGCTGGAACACCGATCACTTCCAATCGAAATTTATTTACATTCCGCCCGAGACTGCGGCTTACCTGGTGGAATGCGGCGTCCGGACTGTCGGAATCGACTATCTTTCTGTGGACGCATTCGATAGCCAGGGCGGCCCCACGCACCACATGCTGCTCAAAGCAGGCGTCTGGATTATCGAAGGGCTGATGCTCGGGCACGTCGAGCCCGGCCGTTACGAGCTCATCTGTCTGCCGCTGAAAATCGTCGACGGCGATGGCGCACCCGCGCGGGCCGCTCTGCGGAAACCCGCGCCTTAGCTGCTACACTTTCGTCCGAAAGCCGAATGCAGTGGGCGTGCGCACAGTCGATCGCCGGACTGTGCCTGCTCGCTACATGCAGTTGCGCTCAAACGGGCCAGTCGGCGGGCCAGTATTGGGTGAGCTTCAAGATCGTTCGAGGCAAGCTGGCGGTGGACCGCGACGCGTTTTGCGTGCCGCCGTCACTCACCCAGTACAAATCCCAGATCCGCACCGTCGTGCGGCAGGCGGTCTCGGGCGTCGCGCCTCTGTCCCCTGATCTGCTAGTCGATGCCACCTGGGCGGACTATGTAAATCTCTACGAGAACTGGTCCGCCGCGGATCCCACGCGTCTCGACCTCGGCACGCTCTTCTCGCCGGATTTCCTTCTCGCGAATCTTTTAAAACAAACGCCGGACTTCGGACTCGTATTGAGCGATGAGGACATCGACCCGGTAGACGGCGCAATCGTGTTTTCCATTCTCCCGCTGTTGGACTCGAACGCGGTTCGGATTCAACTCCCCGGCGTGCTGCCGTCGCGGCGGAGTACGCGCATCCCGCAGTTGCGGAAGCGGCTTACGCGTCTCAACGGGTCGCTGTGGTCTTCCGCCGCGATCCGCAACGCGTTCGCGCCACTCTACGCCAACCTGGGCCTCACGCCGCAAATCCTGCTGTTTCCGACCACCGATACGATCCAGATCGTCGAAGGCCCGCGCATCGCCTCCCTCCTGCTGCCCGCCGCTCAGGTTCCCGGAAAGGACGTCAATCCGCTGCTGTGGCTTTTACTCGACACTCGCCGATTTCGTCGCGCCAAAGGCAAGCGCGTCGTCGATTTCGACCGCGACTTGCGCTACGCCGCGGGCGATGAGCCATACTTGATCGCATACCAGCTCCAGGAATTGCAGCTCCTCGTCTCGCCGCTCGGCTACACGCTCGCTACGCAGGCCAGCGCGCGAACGGGCGCGAGCCAATACGTGGATTTGACGGTGCAGCGCACGTCGGGCACGAAGTCGAAGCCCCAGTCAAAAACGAAATCGCGCTATATTGGCGCCGGCTTCGAATACAAACCGGGCCAGGATCTCAGCGCACTCGGCAATTTATCGTGGCCGCCCCTGAGTGTGTCCGTCGGCGGTCCGTCCGGCACGTTGGTCTCCGGCAGTTATTCGCGCGAGTATCTCGCCTTCTCCGCCTCAGTGGACGCGGGCGTCTCCGTGGAGCGCAACCGCGTGCTGGATGGAGTAAGGCTGAACGAACAGATCGTCTCCCATTCCGTAACGCTCGGCTGGAATCCCTGGCGCGCGCTGGACGGCAACACGCTCACGTTCCAGTTGAGTCCACGCCACAGTGTGGTGCTCAATCAAACGTTGAACACGATCGAGCCGGGCGCCCAATTTCTGCACACCGACCTCTCGTCCCAATACCCCTGGCGCTTTTCCATCGCGCCGCGCGTCGTGATCGATCGCCGTTTCGCCCATTCCGTCCTCACGGCCAATACCCACCGCAGTTTCGATCATTGGGAATACGACCTGAGCGGCCGCTTCGAGAACGCTTTCGGCAATTCACCGATCTTCGAGCTTCCATCCTTCGGAGGCGAGAATACCGTGCGCGGTTTTCGCGCCGACGACGCCATTGGCCGCCGTCTGTGGGCTAGCCAAAACGAGCTCTGGTGGCCTTTGCCGCGCTTATCTCCGCTGAAACTCGCGACGTTCTGCGATGTGGGTGGCGCTTATCAGACCGTCGGATCGTCACCAGGTCTGCGCGAAGGATTGGGCGCCGGGCTGCGGCTCGACTTGCGGCTGGCCGTGCTGAAGTTCGACTGGGCTTACGGCTTCGGCCCAGCCGCTACCGGGGGCAGCCGAGGAAAGGTTTATTTCAATGTTGAATTTCCAACTCAGCAATAACGGCGGCACGTACAATTTCGACCTCGCCGGAAACGTCTCGGCCGCGGGCGATCTGTCGGGATCCTGGACCACGAACGCAACGAATCAAATCGTCGCTACGTTTTCTGGCGCCGCCAGCATCGCATTCGACGTGGACTGGCTCTTCAACGCTCAAAACCAGCTCACGCTTCGCTCCGGGAGCTCCGAGCTCTTCAATTTCTCCGCCTCCGGTCACTACAACTCCTACACCACTCGCGACACCGCGCTCATCGTCCAGCCCGACCGCACAGCAGCGTTCAGCTTCGCGCTCTATGGCGATTGGAGCATGAGCCCGGATCACGACCTCACGTTGACCATCAACGGCCTCGCGTCCACGATCGAGGGCTTCGTCAGCGATCCGATCGGCCGGTTCATTTTCCACTTCGCGAACAAAGCCAATGTGCTCGAAACCTATGTCCTCGGCTTCGTGGGTTATTGGTCGAGCAAAGTGGATGCATCCGGCACGCCGCTGCTCGATTTTCATTACCAGACGCCAACCGGCGAAAAGATCTTCGAACTGCCAAAAGCGGTCGCCGTGAATCGCAGTTCCAATCAACTCACCTACACCTACGCGAAGGACAACAAGACGCTCAGCATCGATTTTCAGGGCACGCTGATGATCGGGCCAGCGTTCGAGATCACTTACGTGGTCCAGCCTCAAACATCGAGCTCTCGAGAGGAGCTGGTCTCCTCCACCACCCTCTCCTTCAGCGCGACTTTGACGCAGCCCAACCTCCACGGCGATCTGGATCTCTCGTTGGTGAAACCGGATGGAAGCGCGAGCGCGTCGACGTTCACCATCGGCGGCCAGTGCCAGGGCATGCTCGGGAAAACCAGCTTGCAGATCGGGTTTACGTTCACCCAAACTTTCGGCGGCGCGGGGAATCAGATCACGCGAACGGCTGCGTTCAGCGGAACGCTCGCCTTTAAGACGGGTCAAGTGCAGTGGACGTTCAGCGACACGGGAGCCACGGTCGATCTGGCGATCGGCGTCGACATCAAGCTCGGCCCCATCCAGCTCGACGCACGCCTCAATCTTCCCATGGATGGACAAACCGCGGGCGTTACGTTCCTACTCGGCGTGAGCTTCTGAAAGTCTGAGTGCGCGGTTCCGCAATCACCCGCAATCCGTTCCTCACCCGCAACGTCACCAGCGGCAGCGGGTCCACGCGCTGGCCCGGCTCCACGCGAAACCGCCACTTCTGCGCGATCGCCGTCATCAGGATCACGCCCTCCATCCAGGCGAAGCGTTCGCCGATGCAAACGCGCGTTCCGCCGCCGAATGGAAAGTAGGAAAATTTGGGCCGCGCCTCGCGCGCCTCTCCGCGCCAGCGCTCCGGATCGAACTCGTCCGCATGCGGAAACCACCGCGGATCCCGCTGGATGATGTACGGGCTCAGGATGCAGATCGAACCTGCGGGAATTTCGAAACCTCCCGCCGTAAATGCTCCGAGAGCCCTGCGCCCGATCGCCCAAGCCGGGGGATACAAGCGCAAAGCCTCCGCCAGAATCATCTCCGCGTAACGCAACTGGGCAACATCGGCAAACTCGGGCGGCCGGTCGCCCAGGACCTCATCGATCTCTTTATGCAGCCGCTGCTCCACCTCGGGATGCTGCGCGAGCAGATACCAGGTCCAGATGAGCGCGTTCGCCGTCGTCTCGTGCCCGGCGATGAATAACGTGATCGCTTCGTCACGGACCTGCTGATCCGTCATTCCGGTCCCGTCTTCGGTGCCGTCCGGCGCTTCATCCTGCGCCAGCAGCAGCATCGACAGCAGATCCCCGGTATCGATTCCGCTCTTGCGCCGCGCTTCGATCAACCCGTAAATCATCGCGTCCAGCCGGGCGCGCGCTTTGTCGAAACGCCGCACCGACGCGAGCGGCAGCTTGTGCAGGAAATCGGAAAACGGCAGCAGAAGAAGATCGAACATTTCGAGAACGCTGGTCATCGCAACGCCGATCTCCGGTGCGTCGGAGGCGACATCCGCGCTGAACAGCGTTTTCGCCACGATGGTGAGCGTCAGTTGCGGCATTTCGCGGGCGATATCCATGTGCCCCGGCCGGAGATGCTCCCTCCAGCGCACCGCGCGTTCGGTCATGGCTGCGGCGTATCCCGCCAGCCGCTCGCGATGAAACGCCGGCTGCACCAGCCGCCGCTGGCGCAGATGATGCTTGCCTTCGCTGGTGAGCAGACCCTCACCCAGCAGAACTTTGGCGCGCTCCAGCGCCCGGCTCTTGACGAAATTGTTCTGATTCGTCACCAGGACGTCGCGCACGAAGTCGGGATGGCTGAGCACGTACATGTGCTGCTGCATCACCCGGAAGTAGGCGATGTCGCCGTACCGGCGCGCCGCGTTCGTCAAATATACCAGCGGGTTCGCGCGAAACGGGATCAAGTTCCCGACGATCGGGGGATTCTTCGGACCCGGAGGGTGCGATATTACGGCCGCCATAACAGCACCACAGCCTGGGCTTCGGCCGAAAGTCCATCGCCCACTGGCCCCACACGCTCGGCGGTTTTGAATTTCACCGAAACGCGCCCGGCCTCCAGCCCGAGCGTTTCAGCCAGCTTTTCGCGGATGGCCGTGCGGTGATCCTTCAGCTTGGGCCGCTCCAGAATCACCGTGGAATCGACATTCGCGATCTCGTAGCCTCTCGCCATCGCCAGTTCCCGCGCGTGCCGCAAAAACATCAGGCTGTTTCCATCCTTCCAGCGCGGATCCGTGTCCGGAAAGTGCATTCCGATATCACCTAGCGCGAGCGCTCCCAATAACGCATCCGTGATCGCGTGCGAAAGAATATCGGCGTCGGAATGGCCCTCCAGACCGAACTCGGAGGGAATCGTCACGCCGCCCAAAATCATCGGCCGTCCCCGCACCATTCGATGCACGTCCCACCCCTGCCCGACCCGGACGTCGGTCAAGAGCCAACTCGTGCGGTTAACTCTTCGGCCAAGAACAAACGCGCCAGATCCATGTCGGAAGGTTTGGTGATCTTGATATTCCGGTCGCTTCCCGCCACCACGCTCACTTCCACCTGATCCAGCCGCTCCACCAGGCTCGATTCATCGGTGCCCGCAAATCCGTCTTCGCGCGCTTTCGCGAACGCCGCTTTCAGCAAATCGAAGCGGAACACCTGCGGAGTCTGCGCCAAAATCAAGCGCTCGCGCGGGATGGTCTGGCGGATCTTGTTGCGATGCACCTGCTTCACAGTATCCACCGGCACGATGCCGACGATGGCCGCGCCCGTTTCTTCGGCTTCCGCGAACACCTTCTCCAGAACGCTGGATTCGATGAACGGACGCACGGCGTCGTGCACGGCCACCAGTTCCGTGGAATTATCCAGCGTCTCGAGCGCGTTCTCCACCGATTCCTGGCGGCTGTCGCCGCCTTCCACCAAGCGCACCGGTTTGCCGAATTTCTCCTCGCGCAACAGCTCGCGGACCCATTCGATGTCCTCGTGCCGCAGCGCCACCACAATCTCGGACACTGCGGGCGTCGAGGCGAACTTGCGAATCGTGTGCAGCAGGATCGGCGAGCCCTCTAGCAGCATGAACTGCTTCCGGCTGGTGCCCGCTTTTTCCGGGACCGCGCGTCCCATGCGTGTTCCCAGCCCCGCGGCCGGAAGAATGACGGTGACTTGCATGGCGAGTGCTCTAGCTGCCCGCGCCCACACCCGAACCGCGGGCTTCCGCCGCTTGCGTGCCGTGAGGCGGCGATGGCGATGCGTGCTCCCGCGATCCGCCTGGCGAGCGTTCCGCGTGCGGCTGCGCCCGGTCATGGACCGCATGCACGCGCTCGTCAAAACGGCCAAAGATCATTTTCCCGGCGGTGGTCTGCAACACGCTGGTCACCGAAATATCGATGGTACGAGAAATCATCTTCTTGGCGTTGTCCACCACCACCATCGTGCCGTCGTCCAGGTACGCGACGCCCTGGTTGTACTCCTTACCCTCTTTCAAAATAAAGACGCGCATAGTCTCACCGGGGAGTACGACGGGTTTCAGCGCGTTGGCCAGCTCATTGATGTTCAGAACCTCCACGCCGTGCAGTTGCGCCACCTTGTTGAGATTGAAATCGTTGGTGACGATCTTGCAGTTGTAAACCTTGGCCAGCTCGATGAGCTTCATATCCACTTCCGGCACGTTGGGGAAGTCATCCTCGAGAATCTGCACGTGCAATTGCGTCATCTTCTGGATGCGTTGTAGTACGTCCAGGCCCCGGCGCCCGCGATTGCGCTTCAGCGAATCGGCCGAGTCGGCCACCAACTGGAGCTCGCGCAGAACGAATTGCGGGATCACCAGCGTGCCGTCCAGGAACCCGGTCTCCACCACGTCGGCGATGCGGCCGTCGATAATCACGCTGGTATCCAGAATCTTGAAGGACTGGCTCGACGTTTGTTCGCCGCCGAACAGACCGCCCAGAGCTCCCAGGTTCAGCATGTCGCCCTTGGTTGCGCCCACCATCAAACCGACGTAGCCCATCCATAGCAACAGCAGGATCTCGAGAAACGATACCGTCGCGGAGCCATCGGGAAACGCGTGCCCCAGGACCAGCGCGATCAGATACGCCCCAAGAATCCCCAGCAGGGAGCCAAAAGCCGCGCCAAACAGCCGCTTGAGCGTGGTCTTGCGAACCTGGATTTCGAACAGAACGATAACTGCCGCAATGAGCGCGCCACAAGCCGCGCTGTAGGATGTAGGCAGATTGAAAGGATGAAAGAAACCCGCGGCGGCCGAAAGCGACGCCACGAATAGGATTCGGACGATAAGCAGATTATTCACGAACCACCTCCGGCGCACGCCGACTGTGGATCTAAGCGCGGCACCCCTGCGCTAAGACAGGTGCCCTTGAGTATAGCACTGATAACAGGGATGATGCAGGATATGACCGGGGAGGTTACAGGAACGTAAAATACAACGAGGGGAAGGGCTCGCGCGAGATTTAACCCGCGTGAGCCTCAGAGCGCTTTTGCGAGTTCTTCGGCGAACGCGCTAGGTGTGCCTTGTGGTCCACTCTGTTGCGCGCGCTTGTGCTTCTTGCCGCCGCGCTCGCGGCGCGGTGGCGCTGCGGCGTTGCGATTCGTTTGTCCCGCCGGACCGGCAGGCGCCCCAGGACCCTTGGACCGTGGGGGCTGCGCCTGGTTGGCCCGCAGCAACCGATCTTCCAGAGGCGCTCGATCAAAGCGCCGGATGATCGAATTCATTTCTTCCGAGTTGGGTGTATCGATGAAGGCGAATCCCTTGGACTCCTGAGTCTCTGGGTTGCGGATCACCTTCACATCGTCGTATACGAGGTTTTCTGCGTTAAGCCAGGACTTGATGTCGTCCTTGGTAACCCAGACGGGCAAGTTTCCGAGGAATACTGTAAAACTCATTCGAGGTCT
>JASHQT010000080.1 GCA_030039005.1 Bryobacteraceae bacterium | reverse complement strand
GTGAGCAACTGATGCGCCAGCGAGTTGGGCGCCGTGATGCCGAGGAACTCGGGCGTGGGCAGATCGAACGGATACGGCGTGCCCGTGCCGCGGCTGCGGAAATACTCGTACGCGCTGGAGAAAAACAGGCGATGCTTCAGCACCGGCCCGCCCACGAAGAATCCCGGCTGATCCTGCTTATCGATGCTGCGCGCCGCGCCAATCAGGTTTTGCTGGAATGCGTTGGCGTTCAGCGCCTCGTTTTCCAGATAGAAGTAAACCACGCCGTGGAACTGCTCGCCGCCCGTGCGCGTGATCGCATTGGCCAGAAAGCCCGACGTTCGCCCATACTCGGCCGAGAAATTGTTGGTGGAGATGCGGTATTCCTGGATCGCTTCGGGCGCCACGGTCACCAATGGGCCGGTGATCAAGTAGTTGTCGTTCTCCAAGCCGTCCAGCAGATAGTTCGACGATGACGGCCGCTGCCCGTTCACCGAGAGCCCCAAGCCGCGGCCGGTGGCCGCATCGTCGGTTACGCCCGGCTGCGTGACCAGCAGCGCATACACGTCGCGGCCTTCCAGAGGAAGATTATTGAGTTCATCGGAATCGATGACTTCCGAGATCGTGGATTCGAGCGGTTCCTCGCGGCCCTGCTGCGCCTCGAACGATCCGGATTTGCTCGGATCGACGTCCGGGCCATAAAACGGAACGATGGTCTTTTGTCCCGGGAGAAAAACGCCGCGGTATTGCCCGGATTCCCACACGTCGTTTAGCGGGCGCAGCCGGAAATCCAGCTCGATGCGCGCCGCCACTGTCAATTCCAGCTCCTGCACTTCCTGCGATTGATAAGCGGGCGCCGTCACGCGAATCCGGTAGATGCCGGGCGAGAGCAGGGGAAGATAGTAGCGGCCCGCTGCGTCGCTCGAAGCCGCGCCCGCAAGATTCGTGAACGCGCTCGAAAACGTCACGCTCGCGGCTGGAATCGGCCGACCGTTCACCGAATCCACCAATTGTCCGGAAATCAGCCCCTGCGTGGTCTGCGACCGGGTAGCGGCGGCGCACACCAGGAGCAGCAAGCCCGCGCGGACTCTAAAGAGTAAACCCCGCAATGACGTAGTAAGATGCAGGTTACCATGACGAAGAAGTGGAGGCACTGGGTTCTCTGCGCCCTCCTCGCCGGTGGCAGCGCACTGGCGGCGTCCCTTTTGAGCGACGTTCGCTTCTTTCAAATCCTGAACCTCAAGGCCTATGACGCGCATTTCGTGGTGCGCTATTTTTTCGGCAGGCGCCCCGTAATTTCTAACATCGTCCTTCTGCTGGCGGATCAGAAGACCCGGAACACATTCCCCGAACTCGAGCTCTTTTGGCACAAGCACTACGCGACGGTGATCGAAGGTGCGGGCAAGGCCGGAGCTAAGGTGATCGGCTTAGATCATGCGTTTGGCATCCCAGTGAACGATTACAAGCAGGAATATGCGGATTATGACCGCTTGCTGGGCGAAGCCGTCAGCACGTCCCCGGTGCCGGTGGTGTGCGCTTATGCCACTGAGCTGAACACTAATCCCGAAGCGCAGGCCATCCCCGTGAACATGCTTTCAGCCGCATTGGGCCTGGCCGGTTATGCGAATCTAACGACCGATTCCGACGATTTCGTTCGGCGTCAGGAATTGGCCGAAGCGCCGCCGGGGATGGCGCATTCGCTGGCTTTGCGCGTAGCCGAGAAGTTCGCCGGAAGCGACGCCGAATGGCGAGACGGCAAACTGGTGTTTCAAAAGCGTGCCATTCCGATCGCCTCCGACCGCAGCATCGCGATCAACTACGCGGGTCCGCCCGGAACCTTTCCCAGCGTCTCGCTAGCGGATTTCGAGAGCGCCTACAAGGCCGGCCATATCGATCAATTGCGGAAATGGGTCAGTGGGAAGATCGTGCTCATCGGTACCGACGAGCTGGGCGATCGCCGTGATACTCCCTTCGTCACGCTGTTCCAAGGTACGAATTGGCTGACGCCCGGCGTCGAGATCCACGCCAACGTGGTGCGGACGTTACTGACGCGAAATTTCCTGCTGCCTGCGCCGCAATGGGCGCTGGGATTGGCGCTATTGCTCGCGACCGGTTCCACGGTCTGGATCGCCACATCGCTCACCGCGGGACGTGCTGTGGTTTTCATGTTGCTGGAAATGGCCGGGATTCTCGTTGCCACGCATCTGCTGTTCGAGGGCGACATTGTGTTGTCGACATCGGAAGTGCTGCTGGGGACATCGATTTGCCTGATCGCATCGGTGGTGTATCGCTTCTCGACCGAGGAGAACCGTGGCGATCTGTTTCACAAGGCCATAGCGCTGTTTGTCGGCAAGCAGGTGGCGTCCACATTGGAAGAATCCGAAGCAATCGCGTTGTCCGGCAAACGCATGGAAGTGACCATCCTGTTCACCGACATCCGCGGCTTCACCGCGTTCACCGAGCGCGTTTCCGAAGAGCAAGGCCCGGAGGTGGTGGTGCAACTGTTGAACGAATACATGGCCATGATGGTGGGGATCATCGTGATGTATCACGGCCACGTGAACAAGTTCATCGGCGACGGCATTCTGGCGGTGTTCTCTGACGACGACGAGGGCGCCGAGCCGGGCGATCATGCACTTCGCGCCGTCCGCTGCGCCACCCGCATGGTCACCGCCCGCAGCCAGTTCGAAACGGGCGCGGGGATCCATACTGGACCTGCCGTAGTGGGAAACGTCGGTTCGGCCGATAAAATGGAATACACAGTTCTAGGAGACACGGTGAACCTGGCGTCCAGGCTGGAAAGCCTGAACAAGGAGCACCATACGAAGTTGTTGATGACGGGAGCGACGCAATCGCGCTTGGGAAATAAGGTGCCAACGTCGCATTTGGGGCAGGCGCCGGTGCGGGGGAAGGCTTTGGCGGTGGATTTGTATACGGTGACGTCGCTGGTGAGGACCGCGGTGAATGCTTAGGCCGGACCTCAAGGCCCGGCTGGGGTGGTGGCGTCCGCGCCTGCGGGCGGCCGCGCTATTGGCCATAGCGGCCTTGGCTGCGTTCAGTGACACGAAAGAAGAACCCGTCGGGTTAGTTCTCTCCGCGACGGGAACGAAGCTGCTTCGAGCGGATACCGAGACTCCGCTCTCCGCGCGTCCGGGCGATCTACTGTTCGCGGGTGACGGCATCCGCACCGAAAATGGACCAGCGTCGTTCCTTTTTTGTCCCGCCAAAGCTCTCGACACACTGACGCCTTCGGGCGAGGTGCATTTCGACGCCAAGGCGCCGAAAGTGAAGGCCGGGAAAATCAGCGAACAGCCCGCGCGCGCGTGCACGCTGCCCGAAACCTTGCGTGTTGCCGCCGCCACCCAGCAGCACTACGGCGTCAGCATGACGCGTGGATTGAACAAGCCCGAAATCCCGCCAACGGCGCACGACAAGTTACCTGCGGACGTCCAGGCGGAACTCGCGCCCTACGACGCTGCGCTCGCCGCGAATCCCAAGGATCAGGCAGCGTTGGTCACTGAAGCCACCATCTTCGAAAATCACAAATTGACCGCCAACGCGCTCGACGCCTATGACAAACTACGCGAGCAGTGGCCGGACGCAGTCTGGATCAAGAGCAAGATCTTCGATCTCGAGCAGGCGCTGGCCGATCAAGCCGCCGCGGCAACGGCCGCCGCACAAACGGGAGGGCAAACGTACGCGCTTCTGGTCGGGATTTCCAAGTACGCCAAGCCCGAGTTGTCGCTGCAATACGCCGACGCGGATGCCAGCGTCTTCTCGAATCTCATCGAGAGCCCGCTCGGCGGCGGCGTCCCGGCCAATAACGTTCTGCTGCTCACTGATGAAAAAGCCACTACCGCCGCGGTGCGCAACGGTTTTCAGGATTTCTTGAAGCGCCGCGCGGGCAAGAACGACACCGTGGTGATCTTGATCGCCGGCCACGGCACCGTCGACGGCAAGGACGCGTACATCCTGACGTACGATTCCGACCCGCAGGATCTGAAGAGCACCGCGCTCGGCATGGATGAAGTGCAGTCCCTGTTTGAGGATCAATTGAGCAAGGTGGGGCGCGTGCTCCTGTTCGTAGATGTTTGCAAGGCCGGGACTATCGGGACCATTCACAACACCACCGTCGCCTCCAACGTGCAGCAACTCGGCGACGTGCAGGGCGATCTGTTCGGACTGCTCGCCAGCCGCCCACGCGAAGTTTCCCTCGAAGGGCCGCAGTTCGGCGGCGGACACGGTGTCTTCAGTTACTACGTAATCAAGGGCCTGGAAGGGGCGGCCGACGCCAATCATGACGGCGTCGTGGATGCCGACGAGCTGATTAAGTACGTCAGCGATCAGGTGCCGATGGCTACCGCGAATAAGCAGCACCCACGTGAATTCGGCAACTACGACAACACGATGCGGCTTTCCGACACGCGGAAACCGGGCATCAATGTCGCCGCGAACAATGACGGTTCGCATTGGCGCGTCATTCTGGATTCCCGGCATGGCGGCCCGCTCTATCTGGCGGGTGCGCCGCAACAGATTCCAGCCGGCGACCAGGGAGCACTTGACCGGTTTGCCGCCGCGGTGAACGCCGGCCGGATCCTGCCTAGCGATCCGAACAACGCCTTCACCGCACTGGGCGATATCAGGGCCGCCGCCTCACCGGAGCAATATCAGGAGCGCGAAAATCAGCTGCGCGTCGCGCTCGAAAACAAAGCGCAACAAGTGCTGCTGCGATACCTGGCGGGCGACGAAACACCGCAAACGCGCGAGGAGTTCTTAAGCGGCGCACGTTACATGGAGGCCGCGCGAAAGCTGACCGAAGAATCGCTGTTCCTCGAGGGCCGCGAAGATTTCTTTGAAGGCCGCGCGCTGTTGTTCGACAAGAAATTTCCCGAAGCGGCGAGTCTGCTTGAAGAATCTGTCCGCATGGACCCTGGTGCGGCGTACGGTTTCAACGCGCTCGGCATCGCGTATCTGGAACAGGCCGAATACGACAAAGCCATTCCCGCCTTCCGCGACGCCGCGCATCGCGCGCCGCACTGGTCTTATCCCTTGCACAACGCAGCGCTGGCCTATGTGGAAACCGGCGATTACCGGTCTGCGATCCGCGCCTATCAGGAAGCCATCCGTCTGACGCCGCAGTACAGCTATCTGCCGTACAACCTGGGTCTCGTGTATCAGCGCCTGAACCGCCGCAAAGACGCCGAAGCGGCGTATAAGAAGGCGGAGATGCTGGCGCCCGGTTCGGCCGAGCCCTACAATGCGCTGGGCACGTTGAAAGCCGCCGAAGGGAAGCCCGCCGAAGCCGAACAGCTTTACCGCGGGAGCTTGCAGAAAGATTCGAAGCTGCTGCCCGCGCGCCACAACCTGGCTCTGTTGCTCGAAGGCGAAAAAGGCCGCGAAAGGGAAGCGATCGATCTCTGGCGCGAGAATCTGCGCCAATCGCCGGATTATCTGCCGTCGCGTCTCAGCTTGGCCGGGGCGCTGGCCGCGCAAGGCGAGAACACACAGGCCGCGGAGGAGTATCGCAAGGTGCTCGAAGCAAAGCCCGATTACGTCGCGGCTCGGCTCGCGCTCGCAGATGCTCTAACGAAGACTAACGATCCGGCAGGCGCCATTGAGCAGCTGCGTGTGGCCGTCCAGCAGGATTCGCGCGATCCGGCGTTATTTGAACGCATCGGCGATCTGGAAGCGGCGCTCCGCCACTTCCCCGAGGCGGGCACAGCCTACAAGGCCGCGCTGGCGCTAAATCCAGAGCGAAGGGTGCGTAAGCGTCTGGAGGAGAAATTCGCCAGGACGGTGAATGAATAGAGGCGTCCGCCTTCCAACGGACGCCTCATTCCCGGTCACATGTTCCTCATCTCTGAGGGTGCGGCCTCACTGATTTAGACGTGGGCCGGCTCAAACCGTTGCACCGGCGGGGTTAACGGCGCTGCCCCGCGGTCACGCCTTGCGCTTTGGGCGCGGGTTTACTCTCCACGTTGTGGCTGTCGCCGTTGCGGCTTTCCCCATTGCGCGAAATATCGATGCCGCCTTTGAAATACGCCCCATCTTCGATCACGATGCCCGCAGTCTTGATATCGCCGACGATGGATGCGCCGGTGCGCAACGACACGCGGCTCTCCGATTCGACGTTGCCTTTGATGGTCCCGAAGACCACGATTTCCGTGGCTTTGATGTCGGCGTTCACTTTGCTGTTCGGCCCGATGGTCAAGCGGTTGCGCAAATGGAGTTTACCTTCTAAATCGCCATCCAAATAAAGCTCTTCATCGCTGGTCACTTCGCCGATGATCTTCATGGACTTGCCGAATACCGTGGGTGTGGACGCGGGCGCCGGAGCCTGATAGGCCGCCGGAGGTTGGTAGGCTACATGAGCAGTGGGCGTGGCCGACGCTGGTTGCGCGGGCTGCCCCGGAGCGTTTTGAATCATTTGGCCGTCGTTCTGTTTTCCCCACATAAACCACAGTGTACTGCTGGTACTGACGTACTACAAGCTTTTTTATCTGCTAACGGTGACATCATGCCTGCGCTCGAAAAATTTCGGCTTGTCGATGCCTGCGTCCACCGCGACATCGAAAAAACCGATCATCATTTCATCCCAGATCTGCTCGCCGTAACGAACTTCTGCCGTTGGATCGGGATTGGCGGGATTGTTGGGTGAGTTATCGAAATAACCCACCCACGTCAGATGCGTGCCCGCTTTGAGCGGCCGCGGCTCGGAGAGCTTGTAATTCAGCTGCCATTGCGAATCGTAATGGTTCACTTTGAGCAGCGTTTCGACGTGCCCGCCGGGTTCCGTAATCAGATACTCGAACCCTTTGCCGCGCAGGTGCATGTGCGGAAACATGCTGATCAACAAAGAGTCGTTTGGCAACGTGCCCGACACCTGCACGCGATAGTTGGAATCGCCCGGTGGGATCACAAAAGTATCGTTACTCATTTGTAAGGACAGGATGGCCTTCTTCGGCGGTTCCTTGGCGAAAATGATGCCGATGCGTGTGCGATCCTCAGCGGCTTTGCCGTTGGCGGTATAGTGCATCTGCAACACCAAGTCGGAACCGGCCTGGATGCGCTTGGCCATGCCGGTGGGCCATTGGTCGTACGAGTTTCCGGGCGTGTACACCATCAACAGGTCGCTCGTGGTGAAGCCCTTGGCCAGAGGCACAGAGAACATGCTTTCGCGCGGCTCCCCTTCCAGCCATTTCGATCCGGGTTCACGAATGTAGACCACGGCGTGGTGCACCGTCGTGCGGCTGCTCGGCCGCACCTCCACTTTCTGCACCCAGCGGTCCTCGGTGAAATGCGTGGGCAGGATCAAATATTGGTACTCGATTGCACCCTTGGCCGGAAGTGCGAATGGCTTGGGCATTTCGAACACTTCATCCGGCGTCCCGATGTTCCAGCCTTCGTGCCATCTCCGCTCGGGCGGCGCATCCTTAGCGTTGCCGGCGAGCGCGCCCGCGTTCACCCAAGCGGCAATCGTATCGATCTCGGATGGAGAAAGCGAGCGGTCATTGGCGAAATGTCCGAAGCGCGGATCGGCGAACCAGGGCGGCATTTTGCGCGCGATCACCTGTTGGCGAATGGACTTGGCCCAGGGGCGCGTTCCGGCGTAGGTCAGCAGCGGCATGGGTCCGATTTCGCCCGGACGGTGGCACTGCTGGCAGTGGGTCTGAAGAATCGGAAGAACGTCTTTGTAGAAGACAGGCTGCGCGCTGGCCGGCGCAACGGAAATCGCAAGCAGGGGCAGGAAATTAGCGAGTGAGCGTGGCAACGTACTTATCGCGGCATTCCTGGGAACAAAAATGGAAGAGCTGCCCTCCCACCTTTTCTTTGATGGAAGTGGCCGTGGCGATATAGGTTCCACACACCGGATCTTTTTTCAGCTCGCCGGTGAGTGGGACTTGCTGGGAGGGGCGCGGACCCGCGCCCGGCGCTGCGGGCCCGGGTTTCATGGCTTGAGAGAAGCCTCGCAGTACGATTCCGACAATGCTCTTCAGCACGGTCAGAACCACCACCGTGAGAATCAGCTCAAAAATCAGGCGAAACATTTTCGCTCACCTTCATCTTAGCCCACAGAGGCGCGGGCGCACCT
>JASHQT010000079.1 GCA_030039005.1 Bryobacteraceae bacterium | reverse complement strand
TGGACCGGCGTGCCGCTCGCTCACCTTCTTCATCTCACCGGTGCACTCCCTCCGGCCCGCTACGTCGTCTACCGCTCCTTCCAACGCGGCGTGTGGGAAAGCATCGATATGGCCGACGCCCTGCACCCGCAGACTCTGCTCGCTCACGGCATGAACGGCGCCGATCTGCCCGTCCCCTTCGGCGGCCCTCTGCGCCTTCGCCTTCCCCGCCAGCTCGGCTATAAGAGCGTCAAGTACCTCGCCCGCCTCACCGTCACGGACGATCTGAAATCCTTCGGCAAAGGCCTCGGCTCCGTGTCTCCGGAGTTCGGCTACGCCTGGTACGCCGGCATCTGACGTTATGCCGCTCGGTCTTTACGCCGCTCGACCCTGGCGCCCCGCTCCTGGCGGGAATGGCACACGATCTTCCTTGCAGATCGCCCGAATTGCGCTCCGCGCAGTGATCAGCCCAGATGGCAGCCCTCCACCCGGCATCACCCATTGCCCGATCATCATAAATCGCCGCAAGCCCGCGAGTTCCCTGGGCACCCCACGCAGCCCGGATTCCGGCGTCAGCAGCCAGCCCTCCATGCTGCCCTTCCAGTTGCCCGTGTAGCGGATCACCGTAGCGGGCGTCGATACATCCCGCACCTCGATCGCTTCGCGTATGCCCGGCAGTCTGCGTTCCAAAATCTCGATCACAACTTCCGCCACGCGATGTTTTTCCGCCAGGTAGCTCGCCGGATCGCGCTTCTCCAGCTCGGTCCAATACTCGAAATTTTGCGTCGGGAGAAAACAAATCACCGCCGTCCTTCCCGCCGGCGCAAACGTGGGATCGAAATGAAAGAACCGGAATGATGCCTCGGACAGCTCCGTGCCTGCTTCCAGCGCTGGTTCCAGCGCGATCGGAGTATCCAGAAGCACCGTCACGATCGCCGGCTGCTCGGATAGGTCGCGCGCCACGCCTAGCGAAACCTGCACATAGGACGGAAACGGCTTCAAAGTGTGGAAGGCTTGCTCAATGGCCTGGTCCGCGTATTTGCCGCCCAGCATCCCGTAAATGGTCGCGTGTCCGTCCGCGGCGGAGATCACCCAATCCGCCGGCATCGTCTCGCCGCCCGCCAGTTGCACCCCGGTCGCGGTGTCGTTCTCCACCACAACCTTCTCCACTCGCGCCCCCAGCCGCAGATTCCCACCTAGCTTGCGAAGGTTCGCCACGATAGGTTGGATGATGGCTTGCGATCCGCCGATCGCGTATCCCGCATTGCGGTCGCTCATCCACGCCAGCGAAAACAGGAACGCAATCGCCGAGAGCTGAGCCAACTGGCCTTCACCGAAGAGCTTCCTGAGCAGCGGGTGCGTGAACCGCCGGCCGTATTCCTCGATGCTCATGCGCGACATCCGCCGTATCAACGGGAGAGCGGGCAGGGTACGTAGCAGCGTGAGCGGCTCATCAGGATCGGGCACCGGGATCTTCGCCAGCCGCCGGACCGCGAAGGCGAGGTTGCGGATCTCGGCGGCGTCCTGCGGCGCGTGCTGGAGAAGCTCCTCTTCCAGGCGCTCCACGTCAGTGTAGAGAACCAGGGACCGGCCGTCCTCGGTTTCCACGCGCGCGTATTCTTCCTGGTCCACGAATTGGAGTTTGCCGATATCGAACACCTCCTGCCAGCGCGCATACATATTACGCCGCGGATTGGACCCAAGCAGCCAGTGCAGGCAGTTCTCGAAGGTGTACGGGCCTCTGCGCCAGCTCGTCGCCAGGCCCCCCGCCATGTGGCCCATCTCATAAACGTCCGCAGCGTAGCCGCATTTTCGTGCATATACCGCGGCGCAAAGTCCCGCGATCCCGCCGCCGATGATGGCAATCCTTTTCTGCGACATGTTCGCCTCTGCTGGAACCGAGCAAGTCAGCGGCCAGGAAAGCTTGCAATTGGCGTCGATGCACGGGAAAGCCTGTGCGAGTTTCCCCCGATTCTTGAGCCAATTTGCTCAACCGGTCACGCTCCCGTCTTACCTGTCACCCGCTTCCCATCAACCGCTTACGCCGCTCGCCTCACGCGATCCCTGGCTCCCGGAGTTATTCTCGAACCGATTGCCTCTTTTCACTTTCCCTCCCGCCTTCGCCGCAACTTCGCCTTTTGCGGCGAAAAAAATCACCGCACCCCCACATGCCTCTCCCCCGCCCCATTTCACGCCTCGCGCCCGTGTTGTCCTCCGTCGCAACCTGCTAAACTGGCCGTTTTGAGACCCAAACCCGCCACCGTGGTAGCCATCTACCCCGGTTCCTTCGATCCCATCACCAACGGCCACCTGGATTTGATCCAGCGCGGCTCGGCCCTCTTCGATCGCCTGATCGTCGCCATCTTGGGCAACGACGAAAAACGCCCGCTCTTCAGCCTTGAAGAGCGCATCGAAATGCTGCGCGAAGTCACACGCGAGCTTCCCAACGTCGAGGTCGGATCCTTCGGCGGCCTGCTGGTCGATTACGCGGCCGAATGCGGCGCGAGCGTCATCCTGCGCGGCATTCGCGCCGTCTCCGATTACGAATACGAATTGCAGATGGCGCTGATGAATCGCCGCTTGCGCCCCGAAATCGAAACTGTTTTCCTCATGGCCGGCGAGGCGCACTCATTCATCAGCTCGCGCCTGGTGAAAGAAGTGATCCGCCTCGGCGGCAACATCGCCGGTCTCGTGCCGCCCCCGATCGAGGTTAGACTAAAGAAGAGACTCCTCGCTCACACCACGCCCGAGGAAACTGGAGAAGCATAACCGTTTCATGACCGCAACACTCGATCTCGCACAACGCATCTCGCTCATCAGCGAATCCTCCACCATGAAGGTCGCGGCCGAAGCCGACCGCCTGCGCCGCGAAGGCGTCGACGTCGTCGATTTCAGCGCCGGAGAGCCCGACTTCCCGACGCCCGACAACATCAAGAAAGCCGCC
>JASHQT010000599.1 GCA_030039005.1 Bryobacteraceae bacterium | reverse complement strand
AGCCTTCCGGTGCGCTATATTTTCGCTGTCCTTGCCGTCTGCCCGGCCCTCATGGCGATCTGCGTCTACATCGTAGGGCGCATGCATCGCCGCATTCTGGGCCGCGAAGCGCTCGCGGCTACCGAATCCGCGGACAGCACGCTGGTCGCCGCGCGCCAGCAGGCCTGATCTTCCTACACGCTGGCCACCGCCGCATACAAAGGCACGCTTTGAAATTGCGCCTGGCACGGCGGGCCATCCGTGATGAAAAGTGTCCGCGCATTCAGATCGATCGTCGCCGCGGCCACTGTGATCACGCGTTTCGCTTCCGGCAGGGTCGTGTCCGCGTGCCGGCAGATCGACGCTGGAGTGCTGAAGTGATCCGACAGCATGCCGTGGATGCTTTCGATTCCAGCCTCCCCGCCGCTTCGCCTCAGCATCCGGTCCAGCCGATTGGCGCGATATAGCGAATGCGGTGCGATGCGTTCGAACTGGGACGCGATGCGCTTCTCGCACACCAGGTGGTTCGCGTGCGTCACCACCCCGTCTTGCGGATACAGGTACGAGCAATAGTCCGGTGTCGCTTCGATATCGATGATCTCGCCCTCGGCATGCCCGATCAAAAAATTGGTGGAGCAGCAGCGATCCGTCTGCACCACTGGCAGCAGAGCCTTATCAAACGTCCACGCGTCCAGAATCTCACGGCAGCGCACGTGGAACGGACGCCGGAAACCGTTGGCGCCGTCGCGCGCCGTCACCAGCCCGTTCACGCACAGCCCGATCCCCGCCGCATTCACTCCGATCTTGCATCCGGCGATCCCCGCCTCGGTAAATCCCACGAAATCCGGCTTGCCCGCTTCCGGCTCCGAACTTCGCCGCACGCGCATCAGGAACACCCGGCCTTGCAGTTTTTCGAGCCAATCCCAATTCTGCCCGATGAGCGTGTGTCCGCTCGCGGTCATCTCGGGAAGCAGCCCGAACGCCGTGCAGCCTTCCTGCTCGACGGCCGCGCCCGCATTGAGCGACTGCGCCTCCGCCCCGAACACGCAATACGCTAGCTCATAGCGCGCGTTCAGCAGCGCGATTTCCGTCAGCGAGAGCTCCGCGCCCTCCGCGATTCCCCGCATCTCCTCGGCGTATTCTGGCGTGTCGCGCGCGATGAACTCCGCCCATGCGTCACTCTGCTCCAGCACCGTAGCCGGCTTCGCACCGCCCGCCTCGAACCGCTCCAGGTACGTTTCGCAGTTCGCCAGGATCGCGCCGCGCATCTTACGACCGTGCATTCGCCCGCGCTCGCGCGGGTACGCGGACAATTCCAGAACCGTCAGTTCCGCCATAACTCCGTGATCCCAGTTTCCCAACCGTCCCAAGTTTTCGCAAAGTATACCCGCTCTCATTATAGCCATTGACAATATAGCCACAGCGGATACAATGGATCTATGCCCGATCCGAAGCCCGATTCGCTCCTCCCGCTTCCTCCCGCGACGTTCCACATTCTCATTGCGCTCGCCGATGGCGACCGCCACGGCTACGGCATCATTCAGGATGTCGCCGCGCGCACCAATGGCGAGTTGAAGCTGAGCGCCGGCACGCTGTACCGCTCCATCCAGCGCATGCTGGACCAGGGGCTGCTGGTCGAAACGCGCGATCGCCCGGCCCGCGAGCTCGACGACGAACGCCGCCGTTATTACCGGCTCACCGATTTCGGCCGCGCCGTGGCCCGCGCCGAAGCCCGGCGGCTATCCAAGCTGGTGGAGTTTGCGCGCGCTACCGGCCTCGCGCCGCGGAGGGCTTGACGCTATGCGGTTTTACCAGGCGCTGCTGCACCTCTATCCCGCGTCCTTCCGCAACGAGTACGCAGCCGAAATGTGCGAGGTCTTCCGCCAGCGCTCGTTCGACGCGGCCGGCCCGCTCGCCCTCATCGCGCTTTGGCTCGAAACTGTTTTCGATGTTCTCACCAACGCACTTGGCGTGCATCTCGACATCCTCGCGCAGGATCTGCGCTATTCCGCGCGTTCGCTCAGCAGCTCGCCCGGATTTACCCTGACCACCATCGTAGTGGCGGCGCTCGGCATCGGCGCGAGCACCTCGGCATTTTCCGTCACCGATCATGTCTTGCTCCGGCCGTTGCCTTTCGCCGATGCAGACCGGCTGGTGAAGTTGTGGGAAGACGAATCGCCTCAAGGCTACTCATCGCTCGAACCCTCGCCGGCCAACTACCGCGACTGGAAGGGCCTCAGCAAATCCTTCGAATCGATGGGCGCCTATGCATCCTTCGAACCCAACCTCTCGAACTCCGGGGAGCCTCGGCACGTCACCGGGACCGGCGTGACCTCCGGCATATTGCCGATGCTCGGTGTCCAGCCGATTTTGGGACGCGTCTTCTCCCGCGACGACGAACGTGAGACCGCGCCGGCGACTGTGTTACTGAGCTACGAACTGTGGAAGTCCCAATTCGGCGGCGATCCGTCCGTGCTCGGCCGCCGCTTGCTGCTGGACGACCGGCCTCACACCGTCATCGGCGTCATGCCGCCGCACTTCTTTTTCCCCAGCCGCGAGGCGCAGTTTTGGGCCGCGATCCGATTCGCGCCGATCGATTTTGTGGACCGCTCCAACAATTATCTGTTCGTGCTCGCCAAGCTTCGCCGCGGCGTTTCAAGGACGCAGGCACAGGCCGAGATGCGGCTGATTGGCGCACGATTGCAGCGCCAGCATCCGAAAGAGAACGCCGGCGTAAAAGTCCTGGTGGCTGGATTACGCGACCGTTCCGAGATGTCGGACCGCTCGCGCATGCTGCTGAAGGCGCTTCTAGGCGCCTCGCTGTGCGTCCTGCTGATCGCCTGCACCAACCTGGCCAATCTGTTGCTGGCGCGTGCCCTGGTGCGCCGGAAAGAACTGGCCGTGCGCACCGCCATGGGAGCTGGGCGCGAGCGCCTGGTGCGCCAGCTCCTCACCGAAAGTTTTATCCTGGCTCTCGCGGGAGGCGCGCTCGGACTCCTGATCGCCGTTAGTGTGGCTCCACTGCTCGCGCTTCTGGTTCCCAATTCGCTGCCCATTTCCGCCGAACCGGCTTTCGATTTTCGCCTGCTGGGATGGGCCGCGCTCCTCACGTGTATCACCGGAATTGGCTTTGGCGTCTTTCCCGCCCTCAGGGCTTCCACGGGCGCCGCGGTGGGCGGCTTACAGGAGGGTTCACGCGGAGGCGTCGGCGGCCGTCGCGAACGATTGCGCGCCGCGCTCGTCGTAGGCGAGGTCACTGCGTCGGTAGTCTTGTTGATCTCGGCCGGCCTGCTGATCCGCGCCCTGTGGCGCGTCGAATCCATCGATCCTGGATTCCGCACCGCCGGTGTGCTCACGCTGCGTACCTCGCTGCCGATGCCCAAATATGAGAAGACGGCGCGGCGCACCGAATTTTACAACCAGGTGCTGCCGCGAATTCGCGCCCTGCCCGGAGTGGAAAGAGCAGGGTACGTGAGCTTCCTTCCCATGGCGCTGCGCGGCGGCGTGTTGCCTTACACCGTGGAGGGCCATCCCTTCGCTCCTTCCGAATTCCGCAACGCCTATATCCGCTTCGTTACGCCCGGCTTTTTCGAAACCTTGAGCATTCCGCTGCTCGATGGCCGGGACGTCAGCGATTCGGATCGTTTCGATCGCCCCTGGGTCTGCGTCGTCAGCCAATCTTTCGTCAAGAAGTATTGGCCGCACCAAAGTCCCCTCGGCCGGCGCATCCACTTCGCCGCCTACGATCGAACTATTGTGGGCGTGGTGGGAGACGTGAAGGGCCGCGGGCTGGAGCGCGAAGCCGAACCCCAAATTTACATGCCTTACCAGCAGGACCCGGACAGCGGCTGGACCTGGTACGCGCCGAAGGACCTCGCCATACGCGCTTCCGGCGATCCTATGGCGCTGATGCCCGCCATCCGCCGCATCATCCAGGACGCCGACCCCGAGCAGCCGATTTCAAGCGTGCAGATGCTCTCCCAAGTGGTCGCCGATGATTCCGCCCCGCGCGCCGTCCAAGTGCGCCTGCTCGGCACCTTCGCGCTGGTGGCCCTCCTGCTTGCGGGTATCGGCATCCACGGCTTGCTTTCGTTCGCGGTGTCGCATCGCAAGCAGGAAATTGGTGTGCGCATCGCCGTCGGCGCCCGCCCCGCAGACATTCTGCGCATGATCATGAGCGAGGGCGTGGCGCTCTCGCTGGCCGGCATCGCGCTCGGAACCGCCGCCGCTTATGCCGCGGCCCGCACCATGCAATCGCTGCTCGCGGGCGTCCAGCCGGACGATCCCCGCACGTTCCTCGCAACTGTCGCTGTCGTGATCGCGATGACCCTCGCCGGAAGCCTTGCGCCCGCAATTCGCGCCGTGCTGGTGGATCCCATTGCAGCGATTCGTGCCGAATAAAGCGTCGGCTACAATAGCGGATTGCAGCCCAGCTTCCTACAGCGCTATCTTGCGGCTTTCCATCGCATCGAGGGATGGTTCTCTTATGATGCGGCGCTTATGTTCATGGCTTATCACCAGCTCCTGGCCGAGCACGGGTTCGCCGCGAACGTGCTGGAGATTGGTGTGCATCACGGCCTCTCCACCATCGCTATCGCCGCGCTGCGGCCGGCGGACGCGAAGCTCTATGCGGTCGACCTGTTTGAAAACCTCCAGTCGCAAAATGTATCCGGCTCGGGAGCCGGCAATCGCGCGATTTTCGAGCGTAATATGCGCGAGTTTTTCGAGAACATCGACTTCATCATTCCCATCACTGGCGCTTCCGGTTCGCTCGCTCGCTCCAGCTTTGCAGGCGATTTCTCCTTCTGCCATGTGGACGGCGGCCATTCGCGCGCCGAAACTTTTCACGACCTCGAGCTAGCTGCCTCACTACTCGTGCCCGGCGGCCTGGTCGCCCTCGACGACTATTTCAACCCCGAATTTCCCGGCGTCTGTGAAGGCGCCGTCGAGCTCCTGGTCCGCAAGCCCGGCGTGCTGACGCCCGTCGCCCTGGCCTACAACAAAGTGCTGTTCCAGAAGCAACCCGCCCCGTTCGATCTCAACGCCGCATTTTGGAAAACGTTTCCGGCCATTCCTCACAAGATCGTGGAAATGTGGTCCTCGCCCGCGGTGTTGTTCACCGATATTTTCCGCTCTTATTTCGATTTGTACGCTTCCACGCCGGATTGTCTCGAAGCTATGGGAGCCTCAGGCGCTCGCGCCGTTCTTTCCACCGCCAAGCGCCGCTTGGAGGCGCGTCCCGGCTCCTCCATCACCTTGCCGGTCGAAGTCTCCAACGTCTCGAAAGAAGCTTTCCCCTCGGGCGAGCGTGTCTTCGGACTCTCCTATCATCTGCTATCGGCGGACGCGAAGCTGCTCCAGCATGACAACGATCGTTCCTATTTGCCCGCCGCACTCCAACCCGGCGGCAAGGTTACCATCCAGCTCCCGATTCAGATTCCGCGCGCGAAGGGACTCTATCAACTCGAGCTGGATCTGGTCTGGGAGCAGGTCATGTGGTTCAAAGACGTAGGCAATCCCGCCCCGATCGTGGAATTGGAAGTATCCTAAAAGAGTCACCATGTCAAACACCAGTGGACGTCATTTCCTGCAAGTCCCGGGACCCAGTAACGTTCCGGACCGCATCCTGCGCGCCATCGCGCGGCCGACCATCGATCATCGCGGGCCCGAGTTCGGGCGCCTCGCGCTCGGGCTTCTCGAAGATATGAAACCCGTCTTTCAGACCAAAGGGAAAGTCATGATCTTCCCCTCGTCCGGAACCGGCGCGTGGGAAGCCTGCCTCGTCAACACCCTTTCGCCCGGCGACAAGGTGGTCATGTTTGAAACCGGCCAGTTCGCCACGCTGTGGAAGAATATGGCCGTCGATCTCGGCTTGGACGTGAATTTCGTCGCGAGCGACTGGCGTCACGGCGTCGACGAGCGCGGCCTGGAGTCTATTCTCAGCGAGGACCGCAACCACGCCATCAAGGCCGTCTGCGTCGTGCACAACGAAACCTCCAGCGCCGTCACCAATTCCATCCCCACGGTGCGAAAAGTCATGAATCGCGCCAACCATCCCGCGCTGTTGCTGGTGGACACCATTTCTTCGCTCGCTTCCATGGATTTCCGCCAGGATGAATGGGAGGTCGATGTCGCCGTTGCCGGCTCGCAAAAGGGCCTGATGCTGCCGCCCGGCCTGGGCTTCAATGCCGTCAGCGACAAAGCGTTCGCCGCCGCGAAATCCGCGCGGCTGCCCAAGTCCTATTGGAGCTGGGACGCCATGCAAGGCCAGAACAAGAGCGGATTCTTCCCCTACACGCCCGCGACAAATCTGCTGTACGGCCTGCGTGAGTCGCTCAACATGCTCCACGAAGAAGGCCTCGAGAATGTCTTTGCGCGCCACAGCCGGCACGGCGAAGCCACACGCCGTGCCGTGCGCGCCTGGGGTTTGGAAATCGTTTGCGCCGATCCCGAGCGCTACTCGAGTTCCGTCACCGCCGTGTACACGCCATCGGGCCACAACGCCGACGAGTACCGCAAAGTGGTCCTCGAAAACTTCAACATGTCGCTCGGCAGTGGGCTTGGCAAACTGGCCGGCAAGGCCTTCCGCATCGGGCACCTGGGCGATTTCAACGACCTGATGCTGGCTGGCACGCTCTCCGGCGTTGAAATGGGCCTGGCGCTCGCCGGCGTCCCCCACAAAGCAGGAGGCGTCGCCGCCGCGCTGGCATATTTGACCCAGGCCGCGCAAGGAACCGCCGAGCACGCGCTCGAAACCGCCGGGCAAATGCGCTAACCGCGCGTCTCAGCCGTGTCCAGCGCACCAGCGCGCGGGCGATCGCGAAACAACCGCTTCATTGAATTTCGAGCATCGCGTTTAGCTTACTAATCAACTGTTGCAGGGATCGCCGCCGAGCGCACATGCCGGGCCTCTGCGACCTTGGAGGCACGGCCTCTGATGCCAGTTCGAGTGTCGGAAGGCGTCATCTCAGTCTGCGGCCGGCGCTCATGCTCGCGCCAGCAGGCCTGAGCGTTCGAGCAGCGCGTCGGGGTCCGGATCGCGGCCCATGAAGCTCCGGTACAGCTCCGCCGGATCCTCGCTGTCGCCGCGCGAAAGAATGCGATCGCGGAAGCGCCCGCCCACTTCGGAGCTGAAGATGCCGCCTTTGTGAAAAGCGGTGAATGCGTCGGCATCCAGCACCTCGGCCCACTTGTAGGAATAATAGCCGGCGCCGTAACCCACCGGGCTCGAGAACAAGTGCGTAAAGCTGACGATCATGCCGTAATGTTCCGGCAGCCTGGCGGGCGCGAATGGCTGCAAAATATCGCGCGCGAATGCCACCAAGTCGATAGTGGAGCCGGGCGCAACGTCCTGATGCAGAGCCAGGTCCACGATGCCGAATCCGAGCTGGCGCATCTGCGCGTTAGCCGCGCGAAAATTACGCGCGCGCCGCATTTTGTCCAAAAGCTCCGCCGGAATGGGCGCGCCGGTTTGGTAATGCCGCGCGAACAGGTCCAACGCCTCGCGCTCCCAGGTCCAGTTCTCCATGATCTGCGACGGCAGTTCCACGAAATCCCAGGCCACGTTCACGCCCGCAAATCCCCGTAACTCCACGCGCGTCAGGCAATGATGCAACAGATGGCCGAACTCGTGAAAAATGGTCTGAACTTCACGATGCGTCAGCAGGGAAGGCCGGTCCGGGCCGGGCGGCGTCAGGTTTCCGCACATCAGGCCGGCATGCGGGTCCTGCCGGTGGGCGTGCCATTCGCCCGTGATGAGATTTTCCATCCACGCGCCGGCGCGTTTGTTGTCGCGCGGAAACCAATCGGCGTAGAATGCGCCGGCCAGTTCGTTGCCGGCGCCGCGGCTTGGGTCGCGAATTTCGTAATACTTCACCTGCGGGTCCCAAACTGGCGCGCCGGGCTTTTCCACCACGGAAATCCCGTATAGCCGGTGCACGATCTCAAACATCCCTTGGACTACGCTCTCCAGCGGGAAGTAGGGCCGCAGGGCCTCTTCATCGAAATCGTACAAGGCTGCCCGCTGTTTTTCCGCGAAATATGCGATATCCCAGGGCTGCAGCTCATTTTTCCCGGAGAAGGCCAGTAATTCGGCGTTTTCTTTCTCGAAAATCGGCTCGGTTTTAGCCTTGAGATCTTCCAGGAACTGGCGGGCGCGGGCGCCCGTATGCGCCATCCGATCCTCCAGCACTAGGTCGGAGAAATCGCGGTAGCCCAGCAGGCGCGCCTTTTCGCGGCGCAATTCCAGAATGCCGCGCATCACCGGCCGATTGTCGTATTTTTCTTCGGTGGCGCGATTCACGTACGCCTCATACACCCGGCGCCGCATGTCTGCATCGTCCAGATAGGTCATCACCGCCAAGTAACTCGGGCCTTGCAGCGTGAATCGCCAGGAGGGTTCTGGCAATCCCTTGGCCGCCGCGCTGGCTCGCGCCATGGCGCGCGCGCTTTCGGGCAGTCCAGCGAGCCGGCTTTCGTCCGCGATCACCCATTCATATTGATTGGTGGAGTCAAGAACGTTCTCAGAGAAGCGGATGGTCTGCTTAGTCAGTTCCACATCGATCTCGGCGATGCGCTTTTTGCCTGCTTCGTCGAGTTCCGCGCCGTGGCGGCGGAAATTGTCGCGGGTTTTCTCAAGAAATCGTTTTCGCGCGCCTGTTAACCCGCGGCCTTCTTCACTGAGCGAATACTTGAGTATTGCTTTCCATAACCCATCATGGAGCGGCAACGAGGAATAGAATTCGCTAACCTTGGGCTGTACCGCGTTGTACGCCGCGCGCAGCTCCGGCGTTGTGGCCACCGCCTCCAGATGCCGTACCACCTGCATCGCATAATCCAGCCGTTCGGTGATTTGATCGAGCCTCTGCAACGTGTTGGCGAAGGTTCGCGGGCCCGGCTCGGCAATCAGCCGGTCCAAACCGGCGCGTGCGTCCGCCAGCAGCTCGTCGATCGCCGGCTCTACGTTCTCCACACGAATTTGATCGAAGGGGATTTGAAACTGAATTGCGAGCAGCGGGTTTTCAGCCGTGGTGGTCGTCATTCGGATTTATGTACCTTATATCTTATTCCATCGGCCGCGAAATTTCACGAAATTCGCTTTGCGATGCGCTGGGCAGCCGGCAAAGGAGCAGCCGTCCGCGATTTGCCAGTCCCCTGACCTCCGGTTCCCGATCCCAGGCCCGGAACTTCCCCTCCCATTCCCTCGTATCCTAATGTTGAGTGGATTCTGAATACGCAATTGAAACGCAGGACCTCACTAAGGTTTACGTCTCGCGCTGGAGCCGGCGCGAGGTCCGCGCTATTGACGGCGTGTCGCTGCAGGTCCGCCGCGGCGTGATTTTCGGGCTTCTCGGCCCGAATGGCGCGGGTAAAACCACTTTCGTCAAGGCACTGCTCTCGGCCGTACGGCCCACGCGCGGCATCGCGCTGATCTTCGGCCGCGACGCGAGCGGCCCTGAGGCGCGGCGCCCCATCGGATACCTGCCCGAAAATCACCGCTTCCCGACCTATTTCACCGGCGCCGGCATGCTTGATTTCTACGCCGCTCTTTCGGGCGTCGAGGCGGCGCGCCGGAAGAAGTTGATCCCGGAACAACTGGAGCTCGTCGGCCTGAGCCAATGGGCGGGAGTGCGGATCGGCAAATACTCCAAAGGCATGTTGCAGCGCCTGGGGCTCGCGCAGGCGCTGATTCATTCGCCCTCCATCCTGATATTGGACGAGCCCACCGACGGCGTCGACCCCGTAGGCCGCCGTCAGATCCGCGAGATCCTGAATCGCTTCGAGGAGCGCGGCGTCACCGTCTTCATCAACTCCCATCTGCTCGCCGAAGTGGAGACGCTGTGCCGCGAGGTGGCCATCCTGCACAAAGGCAAAGTGGCGCTGTCGGGAAATATGCGCGATCTCACGGCGGGCAAAGGCTACCGGCTCACCGTGGCCGCCCCTCCCGAACCTGTGGCGCAGGAACTGCGCAGTCGCGCGAGTTCCATGGCGGTACGCGACGGCCTGGTGGACTTCCAATTCCCGAGCCGCGAACTGGTGAACGCCGCGGTCGATGTGCTGCGCGCCCAGCGCTGTGAGATTGAGGCGCTCGCGCCTACCACCAGCACGCTCGAAGACGTGTTCGTTCGCACCGTGGAGAACAAGTAGTGGTCACTCTGGCCCTCATTCAAGACACCTTCCGCGAAGCGCTGGCCCGCAAAATCTTCTGGGTGCTGTTCGGGCTCTCGACGCTGATGATCCTGTTTTTCCTGTTCCTGCTGCGCATCGATATCGTCTCGGGCGCCACTGCGACGATCGCGATTTTCGGCCGCCAAACCCGCGCCAATCCGGACGTGGAGCGCGTGGTGCGCGGCGTTTACGGTGCCATCGCGACCTTCCTTTACACCTGGGGCATGTTTCTCGCCGTGTTCGCCTCCGCGGGCCTGGTTCCGAGCGTGCTGGAGCCCGGCCGTATCGAGCTGCTGCTGTCGAAGCCACTTTCACGGACGCACATTCTGCTGGGCCGCTTCGCGGGCAACGTGCTCGTGATCGCGCTGAACACCACGTACCTGGTGCTGGGCGTATGGATTATCCTGGGCATCAAGACCGGCATCTGGTCGCCCGCGTTTCTGATCGCCATCGCCACCACCACGTTCATTTTCGCGGTGCTGCTGGCGGTAGTCGTGTTGATCGGGGTCACGTTCGAAAGCGCCGCGGCCGCCACCATGATCAGCGTCGCGTTGATGATTATCAGCCCCATCCTCGCGCAAACCAGCCTGATGATGCGGCTGCTGTCTTCAGAATGGTCGCGCAACGTGTGGCGCGTGCTCTATGAGTCGCTGCCCAAGGTGTATGAGATCGGCAAGATGACGCTGGATGCGATCCAAAGCCGCACGTTCACGGGATTCGCGCCCATCTGGACCTCGGCGGTGTTCGGCGCCGTGATGCTGGGCGCGGCGCTGGCGATTTTCGCGCGGCGAGATTTTTAAATGAGGCTCTCCGAGCTCCGCGGCGTTCCGCTATGGCTGGCCTCGCTCGCGCTCGTTTCCTGCCAGCCCAAGCAGTCCGCTTCGCTGCACGTCAGCCCCGCGCTCGAAGCCTTGGTTCCCGCCGACACCACGGTCATTCTGGGCGTGAACCTCGCTTCGATTCGCGATACCGCGACGTATCAAAAGCTCATCGGCCGCGTGCCCCTCCCGCAGCTCGACCGCTTTACCGAAGAAACCGGGCTCGACCCGCGCAAGGATCTTTCCGAGTTCCTGTTCTGCTACGACGGCAAGAACGCGCTGCTGCTGGTGCGCGGGCAATTTCGCGTGACCGATCTCGAAGCGCAGCTTAAATCCAAGGGCGCGGCGCCATCCAATTACAAGGGCCACGCGCTGTTTGGCGATGAGCCGGGCGTCATCACGTTTCTGAACGATTCCACCGCCGCCGCCGGGACCCCCGCCGCGCTTCACGCGCTAATAGATCGGCCCTCCGGCCGCGGCCTTCCTGTTCCACTGCGCGACCTGCTGCGCACCCTCCCGGCGAACGATCAACTCTACGCCGCGCTCACGGGCGGCATCGAAAATCTCAATCTTCCGCTGCCGCGCGACGGCAACCTGGGCAACATCATGCAGTCCCTTCGCGGCGTCGAAACGGCCGCGCTGGGCATCGATCTCTCAAACGGCATCGACGCGCTCGCGATCGTCAATTGCCAAACCGAGCGCGACGCTAAATTCATCCACGATGTGCTGCGCGGCCTGATCGGATTCGGCCGCCTGCGCACTCCCGACAATCAGCCCGAGCTGCTCAAGCTCTACGACGCAATTCAGGTGACCGAGCAGCAGATGCAAACCAAGGTGACGGCCAATGTGCCCCAGGCCCTGGCCGACAAATTTCTGGACCTGTGGTTATCGAAATAGGACGGGGTTGCGCCGGCGCCCGTCCAGTTCCGTCCCGTCGCGAAGCACGCGCAGATGGTGCGGATTCAGCGTCTGTGGCTTTTCGGGGTCGCATTCGGGAAGCCAAATCCCCACGGTGAATGCCGCCGCGCCCAGGCATTGGCAGTGCCGCACGATGCCCTTTTGCACGGCTCCTGCAAACTCAATTTCCACCTCGGTCTGCGGTTTCAAGCGGCAAGGCAGCGAAGCGCGCACTCCCGAGAGGGAGATGTCAGTCACTCGAATCGCGATCTCGCCTTCGACCGGATTTCGTAAAGTTCCTACGCGATCCACGAAGTAGCGTTTCTGAGTGATTCGCTGGGCATCCCTTCTTTCAGCGCCGCGGGCTATGTTGGAGCACCTGTAGGAGTCCGCCATGATCGATCGCCTCGCGCTTACCAGGAGCACGTTGTGGCCCAACTCTCGAACCCGCTAGCTCCTTTATCTTTCAAGCCGTGCCAGATCTCTGAAGACATAGGTGGGACAAATTGTTCCCGCTAGAGTGGGGCCTTAGGGGACAACCTGTCTTAGCGCCTGACGGAGAATGGCCTACTTCTTGCCCGCGGGCACCGGAATGGCGTCGCCCAGGTTCATGGAGCCGCCGCCTTCGCTGACGTAGTTGCGGTTCCACGAAGGAATCTCCACCTCGATGTCGCCCTCGACCACGCACTGGCAGCCCAGGCGCGATTTCAGCGTCAGACCAGCGGCCATATCCAGGCGATCGGCTTCGTCGTCGTCCATCTCCGACAGGTTTTCCATGCCTTTGGTGACGATGACGTGGCAGGTAGTGCAGGCGCAGTTGCCGCCGCAGGCGTGCTCCAGGTGCAGCCCGAAATTCATGCAGACGTCGAGAATGGATTCCGGCTTTCCATGCTCCTGGTAGGGCAATTTTCCGGACTCGAACTCGACGGTCTTGCCGTCGATGGTGACCTTAGGCACGACTCATTATATCGTGTGCGCCGTGGACAGCCCGTAACGCATACTAAAAGGACGTGTTCCATCTCATCGAAAAAAGTATATTCGCGCGCGTGGCCGAATTCATTCGCGGCCGCTATGAGGCGTCGGTTCCCACGGTGCTGGAAGAGCCCAGGCAAGCCTCTTTTGGCGAGCTCTCCATCACCGCACCGTTTCATTTAGCGCGTCAGTTGAAGCGCGCCCCGGCCAGCATCGCGCGCGAAATCGTGGCCGACGTCGGCGCGATCGATGGCGTGTCCGCGCTCGAAGTGGCGGGCAACGGATATATCAATGTCCGGCTGGATCGCGGCGCATACGCATCGGGCGTTCTACGCGGCGTGGACGAGACTCGCGAGCCCATCCCGGGCAAAATCATCGTCGAACACACCAACATCAATCCCAACAAGGCCGCGCACATCGGCCATCTGCGCAACGCGGTGTTGGGCGACACGTTCGTGCGCATGCTGCGCGCGGGCGGCCGGACGGTGGAAGTGCAGAATTACATCGATAACACAGGTGTACAAGTGGCGGACGTCGTGGCCGGGTTTCATTTCCTCAGGAGGATGTCGTATGACGACGTCGTGCGCCAGATCGAACGCGGCAAGTTTGATTATTACTGCTGGGATCTCTACGCCGAAGTCTCCGCGCATCCCGAATTGAAGGAATGGCGCCAGGAAACGCTGCATTCCATCGAGCATCGCGAAGGCGCGGATGAATTAGTACGCCTCGCGTTGCTGGTAAGCGAAGTCATCGTCGGCTATCACCTCGATACCATGGGCCGGTTGGGAATCCGGTATGACGTTCTGCCTCGCGAAAGCGAGATCCTGTACCTGAAATTCTGGGAGACGGCCTTCGAGCAGTTGAAAGAGCGCAAGGCCATCTACTTCGAGACCGAGGGCAAGAACAAAGGTTGCTGGGTGATGCCCGCCAGCGCCTTCAAGGAGCAGACCGGCGAAGACACCGAGGACAGCAAGGTGATTGTGCGCTCCAATAACACGGTGACTTATGTGGGCAAGGACATCGCATATCAGCTTTGGAAATTCGGGCTGCTCGGCAAGGATTTTTACTACAAATTGTGGCCCGAGAAAAAGGTTTATGTGACCTCCAGCGACCCGCAGCCCCAGACGCGTTCCTTCGGCCATGGCGACTGGGTGTACAACGTAATCGACTCGCGCCAGTCCTATTTACAAGACGTCGTTGTCGCGGGCCTGCGCGCGCTCGGTTATCAGGAACAGGCCGACCGCTCCATTCACTTCTCCTACGAAATGGTCGCCCTTACGCCCTCCACTTGTATCGAACTCGGCATCGAGCTGTCGGAAGAAGATAAGAAACGCGCTTATGTGGAAGTGTCCGGGCGCAAGGGCCTGGGCGTGAAGGCCGACGATCTGATCGATAAGCTGATCGAAAAGGCGATCGAAGAAGTGGATTCGCGGCATCCCGAAGCGCCGGCTGAGGAGCGCAAACGTGTCGCGACGGAAATCGCGGTCGGAGCGCTGCGCTACTTCATGCTGAAGTTCACGCGCAATTCGGTGATCGCGTTCGATCTCGCCGAAGCGCTCAGCTTTGAAGGCGACACTGGGCCGTACGTTCAGTACACAGCCGTCCGCGCAGGCAATATTCTGCGCAAACTCGCCGAGCGCGGCGAAACCCTTCCCGATTTCGCGCGCGAACTCGACGCCGCGGCGCTCGCGCGGCAGCTTCAATCACCGCCATCCGGCGAGGACTTCTGGCAGTTGCTGCTCATGGCCTCGAAATCCGATTCGGCCATCGAGCGCGCCATCGCCTCGGGCGAACCCGCGCACGTCGCCAAATACGCCTTCCAACTCGCGCAGGCGTTCAACAATTTCTACCACAGCTATCCCGTGCTCACCGAAGAAAATCTCGAGAAGCGCGTCTTCCTTCTCTGGATGACCACTTACTTTCGCGCGCAACTCGTCCGCACGCTGGACGTGCTCGGCATCGCGGTGCCGGAATATATGTAAGGTCGACACTATATAATTCCCGCATGTCGGCACTGCGGACCGCGGCCCTGGTACTTGTGCTTGCCACGCCCGTAGCCGCACAGCGAACCGTCTCGTTCCCTACCGCGGACGGTGGGCGAGTCTGCGCCGACGTTTATGGCCGCGCCGCCCGAGCCGTGGTGCTCGCTCACGGCGGCCAATTCAACAAGGAGAGCTGGCGCAATCAGGCGCGTGCGCTCGCATCCCGAGGATTTCAAGTTCTGGCGATCGATTTTCGCGGCTTCGGATGCTCCACCGGGCCGGGCGAGAAGGACTTCGATCATGCTCCTTTTGAAAACGACGTTCTTGCTGCGGTTCAGTATCTAAAGGGAAAAGGTGCGAAGAGCGTCGCGGTTGTCGGGGCGAGTTTCGG
>JASHQT010000078.1 GCA_030039005.1 Bryobacteraceae bacterium | reverse complement strand
GATGTGTGACTATTCGCTGCATACGTATCCTAATCGGTTGGCGAGCGATGGGGAAAACCTGGTGGTACACCGGTTCGGGGCGGGATCGCTCGGGTTGGCATCTCCGGGGGATCTGGCTCCGGTCATTTCGGCGGCACAGATGGCGCACCGTTCGGTGTGGTCGCGGGCTAAGGCGTGGTTCCTGGGCCGCAACCCCCAATGGGAAGCCGAGAAGCGCGTCCCGGCCGTCTGCATTCCCCCGGGCTCCCGGCTGGTGCTGTCGGACATTCCCAAGAGCTTGCAGCGCGAACTGGGCGTCGGCGAAGTGGAAGAAGTCCAGTTCATGGAAATCTCGGCGGAGGTCAACACCTATCGCGACGCGGTCCGATTCCAAAATGGCCGCCAGGCTTTGTTGCAGCAAATGCGCGAAGGGCAGCGCGTTCAGGTAATTTCGGTCGGTATCGAGGAATTGGACCCTGCGGACGTCCGCGAGTGGATCGCCGCTCGATAAGCGCATCTGTCCACCCGCTTGCGGGCGAAAATGCGAATCCCCCGCCCGCTTGCGGGCAAAAATGTAAATCACCCGCCCGCTTGCGGGCGAAAATGTAAATCAATGGTGTAGCCGGCCACATCCACGTGCACAATGTATAGGACGTCGATCTTCACGCCGGCGCCCGTCGCCGTCACCTGTACGTCATCGCTCGCGACCGGTAATCCCAAAGTAGCGGCTGCATTCATAACCTCGCTGCGCACCACGTCCGCCGTCTTGTGGGAAGCCGCGGCGTCGTCCGCGAAATCGTTGAGATAACCTTGCAGCCGCCAGTTCGCGGCATAGGGAGGAATCAGAAGGACGGCAATGATAGCCAGAATGGCGAGGACGGTCGCGCCCGCGATCACGCGCGCGGTCTTGCTCACTTAGGACCGGACTCCGCGAACAAGCCACTCACCGTTTCGTTTCCTCGATCGATTCGAGTTCCTTCCAGATGTCTTCGTCATGGCTTTCCCAATCGATGCTCTTGGTAGTGATGCGCACCTCCGGCACTTTTAGCGTGCCGTGGCCGTACAGGCAGATGTACTCGGTGCGCGGCTGTCCGAACAGCAGCATGTTGGGCCAGGAGCCCGCGCTCACCGGCATCCGCAGGCGCCGCAGGCAGGTGCGGCAGCGATAGCGTTGGTCCCAAATGATCAGGTGCAGCACGCCGAAACACGCCAAAAAGAACAGGAGCATCGCGCTGGTAAAGCCCAGGTCGTGACCGAAGGGCCTTTGCTCAAAGCCGGAGGCTAAAGAGCCGCGAAAGCTGACAACGATCGCCCGCCACACCACACCCATCACCAGCGCGCCGGCCGCCAGTTTCAGCAGCAGAAACCCCCAATACTTCATGCTCATTGGATTCCTCTCATCGCCTTCTGGTTCCCGCGGGGCTCCCGGTTCCCGCGCATGTGGTGATCCATCGTCTCTCTCATCGGCTTCGAATCAATTCTTCAGCAGATTGCGGGCCAAAAATAAAACGTTCGCCGGACGCTCCGCCAGTCTCCTCATAAAATAGGGATACCACGCATCGCCGTAGGGCACGTAGAGCCGCAAACGGTAGCCGGCAGCCACCAATTGACGTTGCAGATCCCGTCGTACGCCATAGAGCATCTGAAATTCGAAACGATCCGGGGCGATACTTCGTTCCCGAATATATCCTATCGCGCGCCGCAGAATCTTTTCGTCGTGCGTGGCGATGGCCGGATACGTCCCCCGATCGAACAGTTCCAGCATCAAACGGACATAGTTCGCGTCCACGTCTTTCTTGCTGGGAAAAGCCACGTCCGATTTCTCCAGATACGCGCCCTTGCACAAACGCACGGGAATCGATAACTCGCAAAGACGCTGAATGTCGCTCGCGCTGCGATGCAGATAGGCTTGGATTACGGCCCGCACGCTTCCATGCGCCGCGTGCAGCTCCGCGACCAGCGCGAGTGTGCGGTCGACATAGGGACTCGATTCCATGTCCACTTCCACCAACCGTCCCAGCGGCTTGGCCCGCGCTACCAGGCTTTGGACGTTGGCGCGGCACGCGTCCGTGGAAAAATCCAGGCCCAGCTGCGTCAGTTTTACCGAAATCGTGGCCTGGAGGCCGAACTGCGCGATCCGGTCGAGCGCGGCCAGATACGCTTCGCGCGACCGTCCCGCTTCCTCGAGCGAAGTGACGCTCTCGCCCAAGTGATCCAGCGTGGCCAGATACCCGGACTCGTTGAGCTTCCGGCACACCTCTACCTCGCGCTCCAGCGTCGCACCCGCCACGAAGCGCGACGTCAACCGCTCGGCGGACGGCGAGGTTTCCATCCAGCGCCGAAGCCACTGCTGCCGCGATAGCGCCAAGAGCAGGCTGCGAAGCACGCACTCATCAGGATACTAGGTCCGGTGTGGGGCACGCTTCAGCGTGCCCTGTTCGTACCCATGCGTCCGTTCACCTTCCCGTGGAAGTCGTGAAAGACGGCCTATTCGCAGATGAGTACCTCTGGCGGCTTGACCAGTTTAGCCCTGAAAGAGCCTTCCATCTTCCGGCCATCCTCAAATTCGATCACGAAGTTACCCGACATCTCCATGGCTCTCCCCCAGTGGTGAGATACATGCAGCACTTGAATCCGGCGGAATTTCGCGTCGTCATTGCTCGGCGGAGCATCCCACTGACCTAAGTACGACTGAAGAGCGGGTTCTCCCATAACTTGGAACCGAATTGGTTCCGGCAACCGTTGTCCCCGGTAGCTCGTAATCTCGAGGAGATACCCGTAGGGGAACCCGCACGTCGGATGCAGGAGCCCGATGGCGTCGCTCCCGAATGCTGGCAGAGAACTCAGTACCAGCGCGCAAAGTACTCCACTGGTTCGCGCTGTTAATCGCCCGAACATAGCGGCCTCCTTCTTGAAGGTACATCGGCGGTTCGCAGATTTGGCGTTATCGGCGCGCTCTAGGAGTCCGCCCGGAAGTTGCACAAGTTTCTTGAAAGTCCGCCGCCGAAGCGTTCTTAAAACCGAGCATTAGCAACCCAGCGCGAAGCGGAGGGCAGCACAGACCTGTTGCATCTTTTCAGCGCTCAACGCACCAACGCGCTTGCCCAGACGCTCCTGCGAGATCGTGACCGCGTTGTGCAAGTTTACCGCGCACCGGCCCTTCATCCCGTCATCCATATCCAACACCACCTCGGAAGGAACATCCCGGACGGTCGAGGTGATCGGCGCAACCGTCACGCTGGCGAGATGGTGCACGGCACTCTGCCTCGTGAGGATCAGAACCGGCCTCTGCTTGTCGGGTGGAGCGAATCGCACCAGGTGTACGTCGCCGCGATTCAGTCTTCCGGCCAAGCCGCAACCTCCTCCCACGGCCGGTACTCTCCAATTTTCTGTGGCTGGACCTCATATCCATGGCGCTCTCGCTCCTCCAGTTCCAAAACATGCAACCGTCTGAGGTGTTCCTCGAGAGCCCGGCGAATAAGCGCGGATCGGTTCACCTTTTGCCGTTTTGCCGCTACTTCCGCAGCCTTCAGGAGCTTGCGATCCAGTACCACCTGTATGGTCTCCATTGTGGACTCCTATCCACAATATACTCCCTAGTCAGCACCGCCCGCGAGGGCGCTTCATTTCCGCTATCCTGGAACTCAAATGAACCCCGACTTCCCCGCCGCCGTCCCCGAGATCCCCGTCGCCGACCTCGCCCAAGCCGCCGCCTATTATCAGAACCAATTGGGCTTCCATCTGGATTGGGGCGGCCACGACAGCGGCCCTGACAGTGGCGATGACGGCGGCATCGCGGGCATTTCGCATGGCAACTGCC
>JASHQT010000598.1 GCA_030039005.1 Bryobacteraceae bacterium | reverse complement strand
ACGTTCGTGACCTTCGCAAAGATTCGATCGCCAGGCTTCGGGGTCTCCGCGGCGTTATCGAGATGCACGGTGATCCCGTACTTGGCGCAGATTGAGCGCGCATCGGCTAGTGTCGAGCGATCCGGCACCGTCGGGCCCGAGCCGATGACGTCCAGATCGTCGCCGATCACATCCGACAGGATCAGCGTGATGAGCGTCGCGGGATATACCAGCCGCGCGAGCTGCCCGCCTTTGATGGCCGAAATATGCTTGCGCACGCAATTGATCTCGTGGATGCTGGCGCCGCAGCGCAATAACAATCGCGTGGCCTTTTGTTTTTCAGCCAGCGTGATGCCGGATGCAGGCAATGACAGCAGAGCCGACGCGCCGCCCGAGATGAGGCAGATCACCAGGTCATCCTCGCCCGCCGCGCTCGCGATCTGCGCGATACGCCGCGCCCCAGCCACTCCGCGTGCATCGGGAATGGGATGGCCGCACTCGTTGAACCGGATGCGCCGGAGCCGCGCCGAGTGGCCGTCTTTAACGTTGATCTCGCCGCCTGTGATTCGCGCCCCAGGCTTTTTTTCTACCTGCTTCTCGACCGCGCGGGCCATCTGGGCGCTGGCTTTTCCCGCGCCGATGACGAATGTGTTCCTGAATTTGCCGCGCGGCATCTCGAAATGGCGCAGCACGGCCTGGTATGGATCGGCCGCTTCGAGAGCAGCTTGAAAAATGCGCAGCGCCTGGCGGCGTAAATTCGCGGCCATCTCTCGCTAGAAGATCGGGAGCTTCAAAATCTCCGCCACGATTTCCGACGGTTCGTCGGTGTCGGCGTGGATGCGGTACTCGGCCTTGCCGTAGGCGTCCTGGCGGTCATCGAAGAGCTGGCGGAATTTCCCGGGATCGCGCGCCAAAGGCCGATGCTCCTCGCCGGCGATGCGCGCCTGAATGCGCGGGAACGGACAATCCAGCCATATGGTGACGCCGCGCTCTTCGAGTAGCTTGCGATTCTCGGTGTCAACGAACGCGCCGCCGCCCAGCGCCAGCACCATGGGTTTGCCGCGCTCGACTTCCCGGACGCGCTCGCGAACGGCCGCGCGCTCGATCTCCCGGAACTCATTCTCGCCCCGCGCATCGAAGATGTCGGCGATCGAAACACCCTGGGCTTTCTCGATATCTTCGTCGATGTCGGCGAAATGCCAGCCAAGCTCATGGGCCAGCAAGCGCCCGACGGCTGATTTCCCCGATCCCATGAAGCCGACCAGATACAGTCCCGGCGTGCGTTTGAGTTTCAGCAGCATGCGTTCAGTAACATCGCGTAACGAATGGTGGCACAGCTTCACACCGGCATGCAAGTGCTAGCGACGATGCGAAACCTGGTACTTTTGGTACGGCTTTCAGGAAGAAGCTGCCAAGAACAATCATTTACCGTAACAAATTACGCTATGATTGTGTTCCTGCTAGAGGAACGCATCCAGATAGGAGAGCACTATTAAATGGCCTGCTTGCGATTGTGGACCGCCGTATTTCTGACCACGGCCTGTTGTGCGCCAGCCGCCCTTGCGGATGTGATTACAACTTACGACATCAACTTCACCACAAGCAGCGGTGATGCGCCCAGCGCCGGATCGTTCACCTATGACTCCACCACCCCATCCTTCTCCGACTTTACGGTCACCTGGGAAGGCCTGCTATTCACGCTCACGGGCAGTGCAAACGATCCCGGCATACTTGGTACGGTCCCTTGCCTCGGCGGTCAGACGGGCGCCGCCGCCAGCTTCGCACTTCTAAGTGGGGCTTGCAATCCTCCAGACCCTGACTTCCAAACCGCGTGGCAAGTACCGCCCGATCCTACAACGCTTACTCCGGATTTTCAATTTGTCTCAACGAACCTGGTTTCTGCCAGCGTCGGAATTGTTGACCTTAGTGCATCTCAGTTCCCACCGGGTTCGGAGCTTTCCAGCGGAGGATGGACGATTACGGAAGTCTCGAGCAATGCAGTCCCCGAGCCTAATTCCGCGCTCTTTCTGGCAACGCTGGTTTGCGCCTGCGCCTTCCTAATGCGAAAGCGGATTGTGAAAGGACGCAGCCGGGCAACTCGCGCGGGTCTCGCGTCTTCCCGATAAGCATAGTTCCACCCTCTGGTTTCCCTCTCGGGCTCATTCACTGCCCCGAGAGGTGCAAGCGGCGCGAGCGAAGCCGCATAATGGTAGGAATGCCGGAAGAGTTCCTGCCGCTGTTTCCGCTCCAAGTGGTTTTGTTCCCCAGGACCTCGCTGCCTCTGCACATATTCGAGGAGCGCTACAAGCAGATGATTGCCGACGTGCAGCGGGGGCACACGGAATTCGGCGTGGTGCTGGCGGGCGAAAAGGGAATCGTCAACACCGGTTGCACGGCCACGGTGGAGAAGATCCTCAAGAAGTACCCCGACGGACGCCTGGATCTCCTCAGCCTGGGCCGCAGGCGCTTCGAGATCATCTTGTTGAATGACGAGAAGCCCTATCTGCGCGGCGCGGTGGAATACTTCGACGACGAAAGCAGCGATCCGATCGGGCCCGAAGTGCGCAAGCGCGTGATCGAGTCGTACAACGACCTGCGCTCGATCGCGCAATCCGAGCCGGTGCAGGAGCCGGAAATGAGTGATCCACAACTCAGCTTTCAACTGGCGCAAGCCGTGCCGGATCTCGATTTCCGGCAGGTTCTGCTGGCCACGCGTTCGGAAGCCGATCGGATGCGGCGTCTGGCCGAGTTTTTCCCCAGTTACAACTCGCGGCAACGGCGCATCCAGCACGCCCGCACCGTGGCGCCCACCAACGGACACGCCAAGGGGACGCTGGGGGCGTGAGGATCAGCCAGCGCCAAAACCTGATCGTTGACGCCGACGACACGCTCTGGGAAAACAACATTTATTTCGAGCGGGCCTTCGACGATTTCTGCGACTTTCTCGCGCATTCGCGGCTCACTCCGGCCGAGGTGCGCGACGTTCTGGACGAGATCGAAATCGTCAACAGCAAAACACACGGCTACGGAACGGCCAATTTCGCCCGCAACCTGACCGAGTGTTATCACCGGTTGGTGGAACGCGAGGTCGCGCCCGACGATATCACGCGGATCATCAGCTTCACCGAGCAGATCCTGGAGCATCCGATCGAAATTATCGAAGGTGTGGAGGAGACGCTGGAGTACCTGGCCGAGCGGCACAGCCTGACGCTATTCACCAAGGGCGATCCCGAGGAGCAAAAGCTGAAGCTGGATCGTTCGGGACTCGCGATTTATTTCGGCCACACCGCGATCGTGAAGGAGAAAGACACGCGGTCCTACGCGGCTCTGATTCGCGAGCGCGAACTTGATCTGGCGCACACCTGGATGATCGGGAATTCTCCGAAATCGGACGTGAATCCCGCGCTCGAAGCGGGCATTCATGCGGTGTTCGTGCCGCACGAGCGCACGTGGGGCCTGGAACTGACGGATTTGCGCGAAGGTCCGGGGAGGCTGCTCAAGCTGGAGCGCTTCGCGCAGTTGCGCGACTACTTCTAGTACGAGTGAGTCGAGATCAGGGCGGTGGGTGCGGTCTGGGGAGCGGCCTGGGCGAAATAGTTCTGATCGGAGAGATTCTTGTAGACGTTGCCGGCAACGCCGGAAGCGATCGGACCGCTGACGCCATATCCGCCTGTGAGCAGCACCACCACCACCAGCTTGTGTCCGGCAATTTCGTTGTAGGAGCCAAACCAACCCAGATGAGTGGGCGTGCGGTTATCGGTACAGGTACCGGTTTTGCCGAAAATGGGCTCGGTAGCGCTGTAGTTGGCGCGGCGCGCCGTGCCGTACTCCACCGCTCCCTCCATGCCGGGCTTGATATCGGTGAGCCAAGCGCCGATATTCAGCTCGCGCTTCACCTGCGGGACGAATTGATCGATTTCCGCCTGGGAATTGGGGTGCTGGAGATAATAGAGCGTTCCGCCGTTGGCCACCGCCGAGACGATGGCGGTGAGCTCCATCGGGGTCATCGAAAAACCCTCGCCGAAGCTGGTCATCATGCCGAGGCCGTCGTCGGGCGGCGCTGGGGCAATCAAGCCCGGCTGCTCGGCATCGATGTTCAACCCCGCTTTCTCACCCAAGCCCAGCAACTCGCCGTATTTTACGATCTTGTCGTAGCCCAGCTTCTCGCCCACCGAGGCGAAATAAGGGTTGTAGGAACGCGCCAGCGCTTCGGTTAAGTTCATGGAGCGTTTGGTCAAGCGGAAGGAGTTCTCTTCACTGATGATGCCTTCGCTCAAACCCGCCAATGCCGTCATGATTTTGATCGTGGAACAGGGCTCAAATGCGCCAGTATAAGCCAGCTTTTGGTTGACCACGGTGAGGATGCGGCCGGTGGTGGGATCGGCGGCAATGACCGCTCCGTTGTAAGGCCCGAGCGCCTCCACCGCCGCACGGCGAGCCATCAAATCCTCCCCATTCACCAGGTCGCCGGCCGTGGAATCCGCGTAGGTCGGACTGGTCCAGGGGCCGGACGCTACCCACCTGTTCGAGACAGCGCGGCGCGCGAGAGAGCGCCGTCTGGCGGCCGGTACCCGCGCGGCAGGGGAAGCCGTCGGCGTATAGGACACTCGGCGCACCCTGGCTGCCGCGACCGTGTTCCGGGGGATTCGCCGGTGTTTTCTGCGGGTGGTGGTAGTTCCGAAAGCTGAAGTGGTAAGGAGTGCAATCGAAATTAAGATTACAAAAAGGCGTTGGGACATAGAATAGGTACTAATTAAAATCTGTACTACGCGTACACGGCTTTACTTACAATCCACTCCGGGACGGCTAACTACCAGACGGAACCGTCACTTTACAGCCTGAGTGCAAACCGTTCCCACATTATGAGTTATCGGCGGCCTTTCGTCAAGACTTGAGTGCATTCCTCAAGTTCGACCTTCCGTCACTCAGTGTCTGCGGGCAGACTAAGTTCTCAGCGGAAACGGCTGGGAGCGACCGGAACCGTACCCCTGATGTACAATGGAGCCACAACAGTAGACGTTCCCCACGCCGGGGGCGATACAGGGATACCGTGATAGTCCCACCCAATTCCGTCTTTACCGCTCGGGAGACCCACGGCCGCGTACTTCGCCCGCAAAACCGCCTCATCGCCCACAGCCAGGACATCGGCTGGCGGTCGTTGCATGCTGCCATCCTCGAAGAGGCTCCTCTTCACGTGATCGAGCGGCCGATTCGCCATCCCTCGCTGATCTACCACTTGAGCCGGCCCACGCATGTAATCCGCAAGCTGGAGGGCGCGGCGCGCGAAAACGCGCTCATCGGTCCGCGCCGCATCTGTCTGACCCCGGGCGAAGCCACCACGCAATGGCAGCACTCCGGGCACCCGGAAATCCTCCAGGTTTACTTACGCCAATCCGTGTACGAGGCGGCGGTGAGCGAAATCTACGGCTGCGATAGTTCGGGGGCCGAGCTCGTCCCGCGTTTTGCGATTCTCGATCCGCTGCTCGAGCAACTGGCCATCGCCATCGGCAACGCGCTGCGCGACGGCAATGCCGAGGATGGCCTGTACATCGATACCATCGCGCAAATGATGGCCGTGCATTTAGCTCGCACGCATTCCACGCGCTCGCGCCCGGCACGCATTCTCCCTGCCAAGCCCCTGGCCGGCTGGAAAATGCGGCGGGTGATCGAATTCATCGAAGACAACCTGGATGGCGATCTGAGCCTCCAAGCCATGGCCGCGGAAGTGGATATCAGCCCGCTGTACCTGGCGCGCGCGTTCAAGAGCGCCATCGGGCAATCGCCGCATCAATACGTTCTGGCGCGGCGCGTTGAGCGCGCAAAAGAGCTGCTGCGCAGTACCGATTTGCCGGTGGTGGATGTGGCGCTTTCCTCGGGATTTTCCTCGCAAAGCCACCTGTCGCACTGGTTCATCCGGCAAGTGGGCGTTTCGCCCGCGGTCTACCGGCGGCAGGCGGCCGAATAGCGTCCGCTCTCAAAAAAGCCCGAACGAAAACAAAACTCGCACGTCATAAGTGAGCGACGATGCTCCGTCAGGACGTGGTTTTCGCCCTTCGGCAATTTCGAAAGAGCCCCGGTTTCGCGGCCACGGCGATCGTTTCGCTCATGCTGGGGATCGGCGCCACTACGGCGGTATTTAGCGTTGTCTACGCCATCCTCCTGAATCCGTATCCATATAGGAACGCCGCGCGGATGGGCTATCTGCAAATCGTGGACAAGTCGGGAAACAATCGCGGATTGGGCCTATCGGCCCGGGAATTCGAGCAACTCCGGCAGGTGAATTGTTTCGAAAGTGTTATGGCGATCGACGACTGGTCGCTCACCACGACGGATGGCGATCTGCCCGAAAATGTAGAGGCGATTTATTTGACGTCCGGCGCCATGACGCAACTGGGAATGCCGGCGCTCATGGGCCGAATCCTGCTACCGTCCGATGCTCCCGAAGGGCGCGATCCGGAGCCGGTGGTGGTCCTTAGCTATAGGTTCTGGCAACGTTATTACAACGGAAGCCGCGATATTTTGGGGCGAACGCTGCGGCTGGTTCACAAATCGTACACGATCGTGGGCGTGATGCCGCCGCGGTTTACCTGGCAAGGCGGCGAAGTTTATTTGCCGCTGCGGCTGGATGAATCGCGCGGGCCGTCTTATGGATCGTCGATCGTCCTGCGGGCGGGCATTAGCAAGCGAGCAGCCGAGGCCGAGTTGCAGCCGCTGTTCGAACAAATTGCCAGACAATCTTCCGCTCGTTTTCCTCTCGAATTTCGCGTGCGTATTCGAGA
>JASHQT010000597.1 GCA_030039005.1 Bryobacteraceae bacterium | reverse complement strand
ATATCGAAACCGCTGCTGCGCGATGGCAGGATTATAAACGGAGGAAGTAGGAGGACAATCATGGCTCTCACCCGCGACTTTAAGGAAACCATCCGGGCACGCGTCGAGCGCGACCCGAAGTACCGAAAGGAGCTTCTGCGCGAGGGCATCGAATGCATGCTCAGCGGAGACATAGCTACCGCCAAGACCATCCTCCGCGATTACATCAACGCGACCGTGGGATTCACCGAACTTGCGGAAGCGACCCATATTCCGTCCAAAAGCCTGATGCGGATGCTCGGACCTGCCGGCAACCCGCGCGCCGACAACCTGTTCGAAGTCGTCAGCTTTCTGCAGCAGCGCGAAGGTGTGCGCTTTCACGTCCGGGCCGCACCCGTTTAATGAGAGTCACCGATGGGTGTCGCGATAAAGGACATCATTACGACTTCGCTCTCCATCGCTTCGCTGTCGTTGTCCGCGTACGCGCTCTGGATTGTGCAGTTCAGACACGGCCGTTTGAAAATGACGCAGCCGACGCTTGTCTGTCTCAAGCGTGAAGGTCCGAGCATGCGGCCGAAGATTTTTCTCCGCACCTTACTCTATACGACCGGCCCGAAGGGACGCGTCATCGAAAACATGTACTTGAACGTGCGCCAGGACTACGGCACCCATACGTTCGACTTCTGGGGACATACGGAAAGCGGCAAGCTTACCCTCGGCAGCGGTCTGTTCGTCGGCTCGACCGGCATAGCCTCCGATCACCACTTCAATCCCCGCGAAGGTCTGGAGAATTTCGTCTATGGCGGCGGGGACTATCTGATCGAAGTATTTGCCACCATCGTCGGTCGAGCGAAGCCGGAGAAGCTGACGGAATTGACCTTCACGGTTCCAAACCAGCAAGCCGCCGAGCTTGTTCAGATTCCGACGCGAGCGCTGTTTCTTTACTGGAATGCCAGAACCAGAAGCTATGACGGCAGCATCGAAATCCCGCCGCCGGCTTGAACCAGGAAAGGAAGACATGGACCCCCACTGGCAACGAACGTTTCGAGATCGCATGCAGGGCTTTCGCCGGCGACGGCCACCATCGCCGGGCGACATCGCGTTATCTGTGAAGATACGGGTTACGTCCGGTTGCTTCCATCGCGAGCATTCGCCCTGTGCCTACGAAGTGATCGATTCACAGCTTGCTCGGTCCACCGCAGAGTTTGAATTCGAGGAGCACGAAAGCGGGCCAGAGTTGCTGGTTTATCTGGCCGTCGCTTCCGCCGGTCTGACCCTGGCCAAGAGCGTCATCGATCTCATCACGTCGATCATCAAAGCCAGATCCGAAGGCGTCAAGAAAGGTGACCGTCCCAATGACCCGCTCGAACTGATCGTTCGTCGCGTTGACGACAGCGGGTTCCGTGAGGAAACCGCCTTACGGATCGGGCACAACGACCCGGCCGATCCCGGCCTCATCGAGAGACAGGTGGCCGAGGCTCTCAAGAGACTTCTGACGGAACCGAAAGCCGAGCAGGGCAAACCACAAGCGGCGCGCAAGGCCGCCAAGCGCAAGAAATGAACGCCAGTCTCCGGAGAACAGATCTCAAGCCCCAGACGGGAACTCTTGTTGCAAATCTCGCTCGGATTTGACCAGGCAATCCATGAGACGGATCGATTTATCGATAGCGTTTAAAGACGATGATGGTGCATCCCGGCAGGAGCGCCAAACTCTGGAGACCGGCTATACACCGGATCTCGCGGGCGAGCATCGTCTCGCCCACATCCTCTTCGCCGAACTGAAGGTGATGGTTGGCGAGCAAGGCCCGCCGCGGCACAACGCCACGGCTCGGGGATGGCTGAATTTTCCAAACCAGCCGTCCGCCATAGAACAATATTTCGACATACAGAATTCACAGGCCATGTGGCTCGAATTGGCCAACCTCGTGATGGGGGCCGAGGGTGATCTCATCCTCGCGCAAGCCTTCAAGTCACTGGAACCATCGCAGGAGCCTCCATTCGGCGACGACCTTGCCATCAATGACCTCTACTACCTACATGACCGCAAGATCACCCTGCTAAACCAGACTGTCCACGCCCTAGTCAAAGTCCAGGACCTGGTCAACCGGCTGCTGCACGAGAGTCTCGGCGGCAATCTCGTCGATACGACCAAGCCGGAATGGGAACGTACCCAGCTGACGCGAAAAAATGTCAGGGATGGGCTGGAAGCCAAGCGCTCCTCCGGGGCATTGTCGCAGGCGGATTTTGACGCCATTGCCGAAGCTCTCGCAATTCCTGATACCGCGCCCCGCCGCGACACGGCTGTCGGATACCGAAACCGTCTGATGCATCGCGTCCGGCCATCGGTCGATTACGCGATGTTCTATTCGGCGGTTCAATCCCGCTTGGGCGAAGAGGTCAGGGATGCGCTCGGCAACGTCATCGGCAGACGCCATGTCATTCGAGCGCGGGAACCCGTTCAATACTTCTTCGTCGATCTGCGCGACGCTTTTTCCGAATACCTGGACGCAATCGTTGCCATGCTCGACAAGTTGAGCGATATCGCAATTCTCCGCCTCTAACAGCCGGCACGAAAACCCAGGACCGTTAACTTAACAGTTCCTTCTCGACCATGGCCCTCTCCTCCGGGTTGTCCATGAACGGGTACAATTTCGCCAGCTTCAGCTTGTTCTTCTTCTTGTCGTCCGCCTTGGCAATTCCGAATTCATCGATGATGGCGGTGAGCACGACGATGAAGCATTCTCCCGCCAGCTTGTTTTGCTTGCCCGCAAGCATGTTGAAGGATTCCGCCTTCAGGTTCACGAAGCCGGTCAATCCCGAATGCACGTACCAGCTCAGCTCCGGATATTCGACCTCGTACATTTCGTCGAACGGTGCCTTCAGGAGGGCCACACGCTGTGCAAGGTCCAGCCCCGACCAGTGGGTCAGCTTCTTGACGCCCGGCCAGACAGCGGCCCGCTCCGCTTCGATCCTCTGCGCTTCGGCCGCTATAAACGCGATATGAATGCTCGCGTCCACGGCAGCGGCCGGATTCGCCGCCTTGTACTTTACGATCTTTCGTGCCGCCCGGAGCTTCTCCACATCCGAGAACACCAGAATCTTCTTCACCGCGTTCGGGACCACATCGATCAATTTCGTGTCCACCGCCAGTTCAAAGAGGCCCCGCGCGACCATTGCGATCGCCTGCAGATCCTTCGCGCTCTTCAGCGACAGGAGCGTGTCGATATGAGCCTTCGCACGGTAGTAGTTTCCGATGAAACAGTTGTCCCGATCCGTTTTCGCCAGCACGCCCCGGACGACGCCGGCAATTTCCAGCTTGTCGAACTCGCCGAGGCTCTTCAGCATGGTGTAACAGCGTTCTGGCATGGTGTTCGGATCGATGCCCTCCGTCCCGACCGGCAGCCCGAGCTTGCGGAATACGCGCATTGCGTCATGCGTCGTGAACCCGCCTCGCAGCAAGCCCGTCGATAGCGCCAGCACCTGCTTGATCGGATACCGCGTACCCTTCACCTCGACATAAACCTCTCGCACGTTCTCAGGCTCTACACCATTCAGCTTTCGCTCGACCTCCTCCTTGCTCAACAGAAACTCGACCCCGCCAATCCGGAATTTCTCCATAGGGTACTACCACCTCCACCACCTACTATACCACCACCTACTATCTTTGACCCCTAAGGTGACCGAGACGTTCCGGCGGCAACAACCGGCGGGGTCAATCGGTCCCAAGCTGGACGTCAAAAGCTTTGCTTCATGTGATCGGTGGGCGATGACGGCGCCCGGTGGCAACACGACTCCTCAGCGTCGCACACCTCACGCACACTTTTCCTCACTCACCGGACTGTAAGTGCAAGCAAAACAGGGTTCAGCGTGCCGGAGAACGCTGATCCGAGCGAATCAGTGCGCAGGAATCTCCAAGGTCGCCTGAACCGTTTGGATTCGCAACCGACCTTACTGCTTCGCGCCGCGTTTCTTGCAGATCCCCCTTGGGAATTCGGTGATCCATCACGGCGCTTGGTGCCCGCTTCAGCGAGAATAAGGATGTGCGAAAGAGAGTTGTCAATTCGGCGATTACACCCGCCAAGTCGGCGTCCGGCGAGCGGTGGATGGATCTGGGGCAGCTCGCGACGGTTGAAGTCACGTCGGAAGATCCAGAATTTCCCATCGAATCCGTCTTCACGGCCGATGGCAGTCCGGGTTGGCGGGCAGCGCAAAAGGGCGCGCAGCAAAATTCGCCTCATCTTCGATCAGCCTTTGGCCCTGCGTCGGATACAGCTTCATTTTTTAGAGCCGAAGTGTGTCCGCCTGCAGCAATTCACGCTTCACTGGTTAACCTCGGATGGAGGCAACCCGAGAGAAATCGTGCGGCAGCAGTGGAATTTCAGTCCTGCCGGATCAACCAGCGAACTCGAAGACTATGAGGTCAATCTGGAGGGTGCATCGGCCTTGGAGCTCGAAATAAAACCGGACTCACCCACAATGAAGCATTGGCAACACTCGCCACCTGGAGAATGACCTGATAGGTCAGCCGGTGCCGTTTCGCTGCCACGATTCGGAATTCTTCGGGAACCTTGTGCGAAGGCGGCTAGCGCGTATTGCATATAGTGGAACGCCGGATGCACCTGACTTCAGTTCCACTCGAATTCTCGCGCAGTGAAGGTGTCAGCCTGCTCGCGGTCGTTCGGCTACTGGAGACCACCTGCTTTCGAGCTGTATCCTTCGAAAACTTAATTCGTCAGCGTTTGTGAATGCAGGGGATATTTCGCTGTGCGCACAAGCATGGCCGGCCTCTACGGCGTCGCGGCGGTGGTTGGTCGGGGGCTTGGGTTGGGGGTTGAGCATCCGACTTTGGCTGGAGGACGACATCGAGGCCGAGCCTCTGGAGTCGCCTCACGAGCCGGTTTCGGGTCCGCTCGGGGTGCAACTGGTCAAAGTAATCGCCGCCGATCTCACGATACTCGGTTCCGTCTCTGAGCATGCAGAAAGCGATGAGAAGTAGACGATGTGCGGTCGCCACGATCGCCTTGCGCATTCCATGCTTGCCCGCCTTCCGATAGAAGAATGCAGCCAGGTAGCAGTTCTTCTGGCGCGTTGCTCCCCAGGCGGCCTGACAGAAAGCTCGTCGTAGCCAGCGATTTCCTTTGCGGGTACGATTCTGAGTCGCTTGCCGCCGCTTTCGTGATTGCCGGGACATAGCCCTGCCCAGCTAGCGGCGTGATGCGGGCTCGCGAATACTCGCATATCTGAACCTAGTTCGGCGAGTATCGTCCAGGCAGTAATCAGATCGATACCGGGAACGCTGCACAAGCGCGCTGCAGCTTCGATATCTACGCGGGAGGCGATGGTTTGTTCCAAGCGCATGATCTTGCGTTCCACGAACTCAAGATCCTCCATCAGCTCGCGCAGCATCACCCGGTGATGATCCGTGACACGGCCTCGTAGGGCCAACCGTAGTTCGGGGATTTTCCCGACCAAGCGTCCCTTGGCCCTCTCGGCCAAAAAGTTGGGGCTTTCCACACCGTCGAGAATGGCTCGAATGATGGCGCGGCCGGTCGCGCCGAGGATGTCGCTGACTACGGTGTCCAGTTTGATGGATGCATCCTCCAGTACTTTGTGGATTCGGTTGTGGACACGGTTGCGCTCCTCCGCCAGCTTGACGCGGTACCGCGTTAGGTCACGAAGCTCTCGCGTCGGGCGAGGTGGGACAAAACTTGGCCGAATGAGACCATGCGCTAGCAACTCCGCCAACCATTGGCTGTCGCGGGCGTCGGTCTTTTGTCCAGGGATATTCTTGACTTGCTGCGGATTCGCCAGAATGAGCTGGAAATGCCCTTCCAGCGCCTGCCAGATCGGCTTCCAGTAGACACCAGTTGATTCCATGGCCACGTGCGTCACCTTTTGCGAGAACAACCACAACCGGAGGCTGCCAAGGCCTTTGCTGTGAGTCGCAAACGCCTTCTTGCGGACTTGAGGCTCTGGTGAATCCGAATACACAAGAACACATGCGGTCACCGAATCCTTGTGAACATCCATTCCGCAACACCGCGAATAGAGGATTTGCATAAAGCTCCTTTGCCGCGGGCGGGGACGCAGAAAAAGAAACTAGAGTTTCCTTCGCGTGCTCTCCATCTCACGATAGAGGCAACACTGCGTTGTGCCAAGAACGGCGTCCGGCCAGATTCAAAAACGGGCTCGCAGCACCAGATAAAGACCGGCTTCAGGTGCCCGCGGCAGTTGCTATCTTCCCGCTATTCGACGGAGTTTTCATGCCCCGTTGTGGCCCTGCGCAGCACGGCCATGGGTGAATCAGAACCGTATCAAAACCCTATCTGAAACGGCCGTTGGGGTTGTCCGACGAGCGAAGAGCAGATTCCCCAGGTTGTTGGAAAGACTGAAAAAACGTGAAACGGAATGGACGGATTGGAAGCGAACTTCACGCGCCCTAAGCAGGGGACCGGACGTAATCTTCAACTGAACACGCTCCGGAGTCATGATTCAAAGCGGCGAGCGTCTTACGAATGGAGCCGCTATCCCGCCCGGTGCATCGACTACTATCAAAACAACATTGGACTTCGAGGAGGTCTGACCTTACCCTGATGATGGCTTTGATTTTTCGA
>JASHQT010000596.1 GCA_030039005.1 Bryobacteraceae bacterium | reverse complement strand
GATCTACTACACGATCGTGGCGGGCGACTTCATCCGCCGCGATCAAGACGGCAACGTGCTGTTCGACAGCCGCACCGTTCCGGGCTTGCTCACCAAGTCCGAAGCCACGTTCATGGAATGCCTGCCGCCGCATTCGGTGGAGAACGTCTCGGGCATCGAGATTCATCTGATCAGCGTGGAGCTAAAGAAGTAAGCGTAGCAAAAGCCGGTAGGGATTCGCGTCAATGGTGGCGGAGCGAGGTCATCGGGTCTACCGATGCGGCGCGGCGAGCGGGAAAATAGCCGGCGAGGAAGGCAACCGAGCCGAGCAAGAGCACGGCACAGGCAAGCAGGAGCGGGTCGCCGGGCTTGGCGCCGAAGGCGTAGCCCTGACCCCAACCCGGCGAGAGAAGATGGTTCAAGACCGGACCTAGCGCCAGAACGGCCGGAACGGCGAGGGCGAGTCCCAGCGCCGCCAGCGCCAGCGTTTCGCGCAGCACCAGCCAGGCGAGGCGCTCGGGCCGGGCTCCCAATGCGATCCGGATGCCGATCTCGCTGGTCCGGCGCGCGACCGCGTACGCCATCACGCCGTACATGCCGATCGACGCCAGTAACAAGGCTAGCGTGCCGAAGATGGTCGCCAGTGCGGCGATGGTGCGTTCTTCAGACAGAGCACTATCGATTTGCTGCTGTTGGGTGCGGATATCGGCCAGCGCCAAATTCGGATCCACCGAGCGGATCAGATCGCGAATGCGGCGCTCGGCGCCTGGTTCGTTGCCGGCGAGCTTGACCGCGAAGTTGACAGTCCCGGCCGAGGGATCTTGCAGCCAGGCGCTGTAGAACGCGGGGCGTACCGGATCGCGGAATTGATCCACACGCCAATCGGCGCACACGCCCACGATCCGATATTTCGTATGGCTGGAATCGACGAAGTTCTGACCCAGGGGATCCTCTCCCTGGAAAACCCGGCGCGCGAATTGCTGGTTCACCACCGCCACTCGCGGTCCATTGGGGCGATCATGTTCGTCGATGGCGCGGCCCTTGAGAACGCGGATGCCCAAGGTCTCGAAAAAGCCGCTGCCGATCTCGAGGAAAGAACCACCGAAGGGCTGGTATGTTTGCTTCTGATCTCCTGGCCCAATGCCGGTATACGCCGGGCTGCCGCTAAACGTCGCCGACCGGCCGGATATGGCAGCGAGCCGTTGCTGCAATTCGGAAAGCAGAGCTCGAATTCGCTGGGGTGGATAATGCAGACGCGGCACATCCAGGCTGAACAGCAACACGCCCCGCGGCTGAAAACGGAGCGGAGTATTCGCCAAATTCACGAATGTCATCACGCAGAGTCCCGCGCCCACCAGCAGGAGCATCGATGATGCTACCTGAAGCACGACCAAAAGCCGGCCGATTCGCAGTTTGGAGAGGCCCGCTGTGCCGCTGCTGGCGTCTTTCAAAGCCTCATTGACGTCCACGCGGCGGGACTGCCACATCGGCGCAAGACTGAACAGGACGCCGGTGACAAACGTGATCGCGAGGGAAGCCAGGAGCACTTGCGGGTCGAACGTGGTGGCGAATGGGCTGGGCCGCCACGCCGTGGACAAAGCAGCAGGGATCGCGTTTCGCGTCCAATATCCGAGGGCGACGCCGAGGAGGCCGGCAAGGGAGGCGAGCAGTAACCCCTCGGCGAGTAACTGACGCGCGATGCGCCAGCGCCCGGCGCCCAGCGCGAGACGCAATCCGATCTCCCGCTGCCGCACGGCGGATTTTGTCAGTAGTAAGTTGGCGACGTTGGCGCAGGCGAGCAACAGCACCAGACCCGCCAGCATGAGGACTGTCCAAAACGCGCCTTGGTAGCGTCCGGTCAAGTAATCCACGCCTCGGGCCGCCGACTGCAAGATGAACCGCGGACGCGCTTGAGGGTTTTGCAGCAGCCGCCATAGCGGACCGGGGTTGGCGTCCACTTGCCGCTGGAAGAGCGCGTCGAGAATACTCGCGGCCTGCGAGTCCGAGACGCCCGCCTTCAGCCGGCCCATCATCGGTATCTGCCAAGCAACGGCGTCGTCTAAGAGCGAATTCCCCAAGCGCACCTTGAAGTCCCCGCCGTGGTGAAGACTTCCGTAGACCACGGAAGGCAGGCTCATGGGGGCCCAGATTTCGAAATTCGCGCCGGGCTGGATTCCCGTGAAATATTCCGGATTGACGCCGATAATGGTCACCGGAACCTCGTTCAGGGTGATCTTCTTGCCGATCACGGACGGACTGCGATCGAACCTGCGGGTCCAATACCGATAGCTGATGAGCGCCACCGCGCCGGCGCCGCTTGCCCGGTCGTCCTCCGGCCCGATGGCCCGGCCGATCAGGGGTGAAACCTCCGTCCCGCGATAGAAATCTCCCGATACCAGGAAGCAATTCACCGCCTCGGCGTCAGCATCCACCACCGCGGTAACGCGGCCGATTTCCTTGAATGCGAAGAGGCTGTCAAAGACGTTGCCGGCGCTGCGGAAGGCTTCGTAAATTCGGGGCGTGAACTCGATGTGCATCAATCCGCCATCGGGCGTGGGGCGCTGTTCGTAGATGCTTCCGAACGCCGGCGAGCGATATCCGAGATTGGCCGCCACCCATCCGCCCGGCTGCTCGCGCCAAGTGAGCAACCGTAAACGGTCCGGATGTTTCAGCGCCACCGGCCGCAGGAGCGTGGATTCGATCAGCGTAAAAGTAGCCGTATTCGCGCCAATTCCGAGCGCCAGCGAAAGTACGGCGACGGCCGTGAAACCAGGCGTTTTCCGGAACCGGCGCAACGCGAAATAGCTGTCTTTGAGGTAATCCTCAAGCCAGCGCATCGGCCAAACGTCGCTGCTCGGCTCCCTGTCCATAGCGCTCACTCCTGCCGCAGGGCGACGGCCGTAAATCCGGGCGAGCGCCGCATGCCCCGAAGCGCGTAGCGGACGTCTTGGACACTCACCTACTTGCCTCGAAGTCCTTGGGTCAGCTCGATGCGCGTGCCCGCCGGATCGATAATGAAAGCGATCTTCAGGCCGATGGCGGGGATCTCCCGGTAAGGCACGTCGAATGGGACGCCTTGCGCTTGAAGATTTCTGCAGAACGCGCCCAGATCCTTGATCTCGAACCCGATGTGATCGAGCGTGCGGCCTTTGGTGGGCGCGGGCGCGTCCTTGGCCTTCAGGAAATCCACTTCGCCGCCGGGAATTTTGGCCGCCGGCAGATTGCGGCGCGTGGCCGCTACGGCGCCGAAGATCTTCACATACCAGGCTTGGAGCGCGGCCGGATCGGTGGTCATCAGGTGGATGTGATGGAAAACCACCGGCTCGGAAATCGACGGGTCTTCATTGAACTCCACGCGGATCTTGTCGGGGAAGGTCGCCATGATCTGCTTGTTCTTTTCGATATCGAACACGGTGGGGATGTTGGCGGCGGCCAGTTTCGACTTGAGCGCGGCGTAATCCTTCACCAGGAAACCGATGTGGTTGGCGGCGGAGCCGTCGGAACCTTCCGTCGCGTCGGCTTTCGTCACGATGATGAAGACGCCGGGCAGTTTCACCAAGGTCAGGAAGCCGTCCTTGGAGACTGTTGCGCCGAGGACATCGGTCCAGGCTTTGATCTGTGCGTCAGGATCGGGAACGGTGAGGTGAATGTGGCCGATGGAGACGCCGGCGTCGTTGGGCGGCGCAAGTTGAGCGAACGAAGATCCAGGGAATAGAGCGACCGAGGCCGCGAAAATACAGAACCAGCGCATGCGCTGCCATCGTATCACCCTTATGCGGATTGGGACTTCTCGAAAAGCGCGCGCAACTCGTCCTTGGCCTTCTCCAGAATGCGCTTCTGCTTGGCCGGCAAATTGTGGCCGGCGCGGTTGATATAGAAGTTCAGCATGGACATGGCCGATTGGCGCGGCGAGCTTTTGCGGCGCTTGCTCGCTTCAGCCGATTGCTTGAGCGAGCGCGCGATGCGCTTGGGATCGGACCAGGAAAACACCCCCTGGTCTAAATCGAGGGCGTTACTAGTTTCGGTGACGTGCTGGGACCATTGCTTGGCCGGCCGCTTGGCGGGCATGGCGGGCCTCCACCAGATTAGACGCGCTGCGGCGCCCTTCTACAACTCGCTGATTCGGTCCATTATTCACCCCAGGAGCGTTCCAGCATGCGTGAATATTCGCCCGAAGAGTAAAGCTCGAAAGTGAACTCGCGTGAGCTGAGCGGCGTGAAGTCGCACTCGCTTTGCTTGCTCTGGAAAATGTGATCGGCGAAGCGGAAATAAGAGCGCACGAATTCGTCGGAGAGCACCTCGCGCGGGGGCGCGGCGGCGAACATCGTGTGCAAACCGAGAGCGCGGCCGAAAATGGACTTATAATCGCCGACGCCCCATTTACGCAGCTTGGCTTGCACGGCCGTGGGCGGGTCCAAGATCAGCAGCGATGCGAAGCTTTGGTAGCAGATTCCGCGGGGAAGGGAATCCTGGTGGCGCTCGACGAATTCCAGGCATTGATCAATCCAGCGCGCCAGGTCCTTTCCGACGTAGAAGAGCATGCGCAGCTCCGAGTAGCGGCCATCCAGCAGGGCGCGGTCCAGATCCTCGCGTGTCGCTTCGCCTTGGGGCAACAGGCCCTGCAACTTGAGATTGGCGCGCGAGCTTTCCACCAGCTTGCCGGGACCGCCCGCATCGGCGAAGGGATGCAGGATGAGCGGGGGCAGCGTCTGTACGTTATGCGCTAAAGCGGGTACCGTTCCAAAGGATGATTCGGATGCCATATGTTCTTCCTGACCCAAGTATGCGGAGTTACTTCCGCTCGGTCAGTAGTACCTTGGCTTCAATTGTCTGGTTCCCGCGGAGTACCTTGACAAGTACCGTCTGGCCAGGATGACTGGCCCGTAACGCGTAGGTGAAATCGTACAAGTTTTGAATGGGCTTGCCGTCAAAGTCGGTTAGGATGTCGCCGGCCTTGAGCCCGGCCTTCGCCGCGGGCGACCCGGGCCGTATATCGGCGAACCTTACTCCGTTGGGAAGCTCGGTGAAATCCGGGATGCTGCCGAAATCGGGACCGTAGCCCGAGCCGCCGCCGCGACCCGAATGCGGCGTGGCGACCTCACCCTGTGGCTCCGTCTCGGCCACGCGTACGAACTTCGGACGCGGCGAGCCATCGATCAGGTGAGCGGTGACGTCGGCCACCAGGTCCAGCACCTGCACGGCGCCCGGAGCGTTGATCTTGTCCCAGGTATCGCTGGGCTTGTGGTAATCGGCGTGCAGTCCGGAGAAGAAGAACAGCACGGGAATCTGTTTGGTGGTGAACGAGGTGTGATCGCTCGAGCCGTAACCGGCTTTTTCGGTCAGATCGGCGTCGAAATCGTGCTGGGGCGTCAGTTGCTGCAGCAGCGGCTGGAAGGTGGTCCCGGTCCCGACGCCCCCAATGTAGATTTTGCGGTCGCGAACGCGGCCGATCATGTCCATGTTGATCATGGCGACGTCGTCGGCGAGCGGGAGCAGGGGGTGGTTGACGTAATAACTGGAGCCGAGGAGCCCCAATTCCTCGCCCGCGAAGGTCATGAACAAAATGCCGCGTTCTGGTTTCGGCTGATGCGCAAACCAGCGCGCCAGTTCGATGACACCCGCGGTGCCGGAGGCATTGTCGTCGGCGCCGGGATGTACGGTGCCGGCGAGCGACGGCGCGAGCGAGTACTGCTCGCCCAGGCCGAGATGATCGTAATGCGCGCCGATGACGACGTATTCGTCGGTTTTGCCCGGCAGATAGGCCACTACGTTGTGCACGGTTTTGATCTCGCGGTCGACGTCGACATTCACGTCCACTCGCAGATTTTCAGGCAGCGCGAACGATTCCGGGTGCAGGTTCTTATCGATATCGCCTTCGACGGATTCCAGGTTCTTGCCGGCCGTCTCCAGCCACTGGTTCACCAGATTGGCTTTCACCTGGACGAATTCGATGCCGGCGTTGTCCGGGCCGGCGGTAGCGCCGAACTTTTCCAGCTCGTCGCCGTCCCCCGGGTGCGCGGCCACGTCGTTGACGAACAGAACGGCTTTGGCGCCGTGAATCTTGGCGTTGGAGGCCTTGCTGAAAATCTGCGAATGCGCGGTATAGACTTTTCCTTCAAAGACGCTCTTGTCGTCGAACTCCTGCGGCTCATGCCGCAGCAGGATGACGATCTTGCCCTTTACGTCCAGGCCCGCGTAGTCATCGTAATTGTATTCGGGAGCAGTAATGCCGAAGCCCGCGAAGACCAGATTGCCGGACACATCGCCCGCCGAGGAAAGATTCAACGGGATGAAATCGCGCCCGAAGGCGAGCGGGTGGGATACCGAGTCGTCCTGATACGTGAAATCGTTCTTCGGGCCCAGGCGCGCGCTGGTGGTGACGTCGAAGTCCTGGTAATAGCTGTCACCGGGCACCGGCTTCAGGCCAAAGCCGCGGAAATGATCGCGAATATAGGCGGCGGCTTTTTCGAGCTCGGGCGAGCCGGTGGCCCGGCCGCGCATCTCGGGCGAAGCGAGGTATTTGATGATGTCCAGATATTCGTCGCCGGTGGCGATCTGGGCCGCAAACACGCCGGCGGAAGCTGCGACAGCCAGCGCCGCCAGGATTACAGTTCGGGCGCGCATGTCACTTGTTGAGAGGCGACGGGATCTTTACTTCGCAGCACTTGTCGTCCGTTTTGGGCTGATTGTTCTGAGCGGTGCTCTGCGCGCTCTTCTGATAATTGAGCTCGCCGTTGATGATCTGCTCCAGGTTCTGCCAGGGATAATTGCCCACCAAGCGGCGGCCGTTTAAAAATACCGTGGGCGTGGCGTCCACTTGCAGCTTGTGGCCCTCGGCCAGCGACGCGTCCACTTCGGCCTCGGTGGATTTGTCGTCGATGCATTTGCCGAGTTGGAGCGCATCGATCTCGGGATTCGTTTTAGCGAACTCCAGCACCTGAGTCTTCAGATTGTCGGGAGTGATTTCCGCCTGGTGCTCGTAAATCCAGTCGTGATATTTCCAGAAAGCCGCCGGGTTGGCGTGATAGATGCAGCGTCCCATCACGGCCGCGGCCTTGGCCCAGGGATGAATCTGTTCGAGCGGGAAATCCTTGAAAACGACGTGCACCTGCGTGGGAAATTCCATGGGAATGTTGTCGCGCAGGGTCTTGGCTTCCTCGCGGCAATTCGGACACTCGAAATCGCCGAATTCGACGATGGTCACCGGGGCGTTATCGGGGCCAAAGCTAGGGGCGCCGGCGGTCTTCAATTTGTCCAGGTCTTCCTGAAAGGGGTTCTGGTTGAGGTCGTACACCACGCCGCGAATGATGTGCTGGCCGTCGGCCGTCAGATAGAACGATTCGTCCTGCGAGCGGCCCTGGTAGGTGAAGTGAACGTCGACCTCCTGCATCGTGGGCGTGGGCCCCGGCTTCGGGTCGTCGACCTTGACCTGAACTTCCGGAATCACGGCGAGCAGATGGCGAACGTAGGCTTCCATCTTGGCCTTGTCCAATGGCGCCGGCTTGGGTTGTTGGGCGGGCAGGAGGGTGAGTACAGATAGGGCCAGAACGGCGAGCGAGAGGAAACGCATGATTGATTGTAGCGCGAGGGCGGAATTCGGGTAGTCAGTTGAGCACCATCGATTTGAAACTGACCCACTACCCAGAAACTGGTAGTGGGCCAGTTTGAAAATGTCGAGCGGGATGAAATTTGGAGAGACGCGGTGCTTGAGGCCGCCGAGTGGGGTCGTCTCTGAAAGACTTCCGATAACGGATATTATGTAAAGTTTCTGCGTAGTGGATCAGTTTGACTCTCACCATCTAGTCTTCGCGCGGCTTCGCATCCACTAGTACGCCGAAGCTTGCGCATCCTCGCGACTTCGGTTAAGATTCACTGGAAATTCGTATTGCATATCTTCCGTCCGCAGGCGCTCTTGACCGCAAAATGTCCCAGCAGACTCGATACCGGAGGACTGCTCGGGAAAAACGATTCGAATCAAAGGAGACTCGCATTGACAACGACTACCGTCCGTTTTTCATGCAATCTGACCCTGTTATCCATGGCTCTTGCAGCAGCCCTGCCGGCTGTGGCGCAATCCAAGCTCACGGCTCTCGATCGCGGCCCGCTCGACGCGCGTGAGGCCGCCACCCCCATGTCGGTGACCATCGCGTTGACGCTTCCGAAATTGGCCGACGCCGAGAAGCTGCAGGAAGCACTCTACACGCCCGGCGATCCGCAGTATCACCAGTTCCTCACCTCGAAGGAATTCGTCGCGCGCTTCGCACCCTCCAGCGCCGGCATCGCCAAAGTCACCGCTGCGCTCGAAAGCTACGGACTCAAGGTCGAGCAGACCAGCGCGACCACTCTCCGCGCCACCGGCCTGCCTTCCGTGATGGAACGCACCTTCCAGGTCACGCTGCACGATTTTGAGCTTCAGGCGCACGCAGGTGTTCCAGCCACTACGTTTCATGCGCCGCTGACCCGCCCTGTCATCCCAGCGGAGATTTCCTCGGCTGTCACCGCAGTGGTCGGGCTCGACAGCAG
>JASHQT010000595.1 GCA_030039005.1 Bryobacteraceae bacterium | reverse complement strand
CGACTATGGTGGTTTTACTCAAACTATAATCTGTTCGTTTTTGCCCTGCTAGTGGTGCCCGCACTGACGCATCCGAATCTGGTGTGGGTGGGGGTCGAATTGGTGACGCTTTTCGGCATTCTACTGGTGGGCTATGAAAACACGACGGGGGCGCTGGAGGCCGCGTGGAAGTTCGCCGTGCTCACGGTAATGGGAGCGCCCATCGCACTGCTCGGCTTCTTCGTCTTGTTCTGGGCGTATCATTCCACCGGCGCGCCAGTCGCAGAGACTTGGGACGGCCTCCGAGCGCTCGCCCAGTCCATGAATCCGAATCTGCTGAAGCTCTCATTTCTGCTCGTCTTCGTCGGCTTCGGCTCGAAATCCGGACTCGCGCCCACGCACACCTGGCTGCCGGACGCGCATAGCCAAGCCCCGTCGCCTGTTTGCGCCGTGTTGTCGGGAGTAAAAACAACTGTCCCGCTCTACGCGATCTTGCGAATGCTTTCTATCGTCCTAGCCTCTCCAGCCGCGCGCGTGGGGAACTGGATGATCGTGCTTGGGCTGGTCTCAGTCGGAATCGCCGCATTTCTATTGCTTCAAGTGCGGGACTACAAACGCATGTTTGCCTACTCCACCGTCGAGCACATGGGTATCATTCTTACGGCCGCTGGCCTTGCGACGCAGGCTTCGGACTTCGGCGCTGTTTCTCAGATGCTGAATCATTCGATAACCAAGTCGCTCTGCTTCTACGTCGCTGGCCTTGTGCTGTTGACAGTGAGCACTCGCGAAATCAAATCCGTGAAGGGTCTTTTTCACGTTTCACCGTTCGCCGCATCGGCTCTATTGCTTTGCGCGCTCGCCATTGCCGGCGCGCCCCCGTTCCCCATTTTCCTTAGCGAATTCTCCATCCTTTCGGCGGGCGTTCGTGCGGGGCAACACGCGGCCGTGGCGATACTTGCAACGCTGATTGTGATCGCATTCGTCGCCATTATGTGGAACGTCAATCGAATGGTGTTCGGGCCCCCGGAAGAGCCCACGGTTGCCGTTGCGCTTCCGACAAGTTGCCGCCTGGCAGTCCTCGCCGCCGCGGCGCCCGTGATTCTCCTAGGCATCTACATCCCGGTTCCCATTCATAATCTGTTGCAGATTGCCGCAAGCCAGTTGGGAGGACACTGATCATGATCAGCCACGCTTCTCTTCGCCCCCCAAAGACTCCTTTCGAAACAGAAATCGAGCGGCGATTCACGACCGCGGCATCGCTCGAATACGAAAACGACGAACTTCTTGCCGTGAGGTTGATTCGAATTCAGGCTCTTCAGGATATTTGCAAGTTCCTTTTCTGGGAAGCCGCGTGCCCTTTTGGTGGCCTCATTGTGGAGGAAGAGGCGGAAGAATGGCGTTTGATCTACCTTTTCCTGCATCCAGGAACTGGCTGGCTGAAGGTCATACTGCGAGTCCCGCTGAAGAATCGAACTGTTCCCAGCATTACGCCAGTGGTGCATGCCGCGGACTGGTATGAACGAGAGGCGGAGGATCTATTCGGACTGCAATTTGAAGAGCACCCACGACTAGGCGACTTTATTCTTCACGATCAAGTTTGGCAAGAAGGCATCGCGCCGATGAGGCGCGCCTTCTATCCACTGCAGTCACGTTTCGAGCGCCGCCCGAACCCAGAGTGGTGGCCAACCTTAGTGGTGGAAGATCCGGGCGCGTTCGCCATGCCCATCGGTCCCGTTTACGAAGGTGGACTGGGCGAATCAGTTCATTTCCTGCTCGAAACCGTCGGCGAAGACGTCATCCGGGCCGTTCCGCGGCTGTTTTACAAGTACCGCGCAGTCGAGAAAATTGCAGAAGGTAAGACTGTATCTGATGGCCTGCTGCTCGCCGAGCGCTTTGCGGCTAAATCCGCATTCGCCCATTCACTGGCCTATTGCGAGGCGGTGGAAGGCGTTGCCCAAGTTAGTGTTCCGGAACGGGCCAGGCAGTTACGCGTCGTGCTCGCGGAACTTGAACGGTTGAGGCATCACGCTGGGGCGATCCAGGCCATATGTCAGTCCACTGCCCTGAGCGTCTCAGAGGCTCACGCTGCAATCATTGAGGAGCACCTACTCCGGGCGTCGTGCTACTTTTCAGCCCACAGATATTTGTTTGGCCTGAACACGCCGGGAGGACTGCGTCGCGACTGGGAGCCACCTGCCTGCTGGGCGTTGTTGGACGCAGTTGATGGAACTGCACTACATCTCCGCCAGCTCGAGGACCGCCTGCGTCTAACCAGCAGCTTTCTAGATCGCCTGGAGGATGCAGGTGTAGTGAACGCTGAAGCCGCGCGCGACTTGGACCTCGTTGGTCCGATCGGCCGCGCATCCGGACTAGCAAATGATCTACGGAGAACCTGCCCATACACGGGCTACCAGAGCTATTCATTCGAGACGGCTTGTGAACCGGACGGCGACGGCTTTGCTCGCCTGCGGGTGCTATTCTTTGAAGCACAACAATCCGCGGCGCTCATACACCAGGCGATCAAAGCACTGCAGCCAGGTCCAGTTTGCGCCCCGGAATTTCAAATCGGCTCCGGTAATGCACTCGGATGGGCCGAAGCGCCGATCGGAGCTGCGATGCACTGGCTTCGGTTCGACGAGAACGGCCGGATCGACCGGTATAAGATCCTGTCGCCCTCATTTCGGAACTGGCTCGGGCTGCACGTTGCCGTCGAGAATTTCGCTTTTCAGGATTTCCCGATCATTCTGGCTACGTTCGGTCTCTCGGCGGCCGAATGCGATCGATAGGAGCACCATGGCTTTCTGGTTCTGGCAGGGCATACGCAATGGAATCCGGTCCACGCGCTATCCGAACGCAACGGAAACGGCGCCGGGCATTTCTCCCGGACGGCCGCTAGACACGATATTCGCCACTCCGGAGGACGCGGCTATCGCAGCGGCGAACTGTCCTGTCGAAGCGATTACCGCCATTGGACGCGAAGCGCACGTGGATCTCAAGAAATGCGTCTACTGCGAGCGCTGCCACTTCGGCACGCCGAATCCATTGCAATGGGACGACAGCTTTGAATGGGCCCAGGCCCGTTCGCCATCGCAATACATTCCTCTTCCAAGTGAGTTCGCGCGATCGCTACACGTCATCGTGGTGGATGCAGGCGACTGCGGAGCCTGCTTAAACGAGGTGAGGCAGCTCAATAATCCGCTATACAACATCCACCGGCTGGGCATCTTCTTCACTGCGACGCCGCGCAGCGCCGACGTTCTGTTAGTCGTCGGACCGGTGAGTGAGAACATGCGCGATGCACTCGTCAAGACGTACGATGCCATGCCTGGCCCGAAGTGCGTTATGGCCGTTGGCACCTGCGCTTTGACCGGCGGAGTGTTCGGACGAAGCTTCATGTCGGCTGGCGGTGTTGGTTCGGTTTTGCCCGTGGACCTCGAAGTGCCCGGCGATCCGCCTCCGCCGTTAGCAATTCTGCACGGATTGCTGATTGTCACAGGTCGCAAGAAGCCAGTGCCACCGCGGGCCGAACTGTATGAAGGAGCGCCGCAATGACCGCCTTAATCGGCTCAGTGCTCGCATTGTTTTTTTTGCTCTGCGCCGCTGGACTCGTGTTGTCTGTGATTGTGCCGAACAAGGTCGTGGCGTTCCTGCTCGCTTGGATCGGCGGGCTCTCTTCTGTGCTGCTCATGACTGCGGCCGTGCTGCAACTGGCGGCAGGTCGGGATTTTGACGCAGCGCTGTGGACCTTATACGGATGGGGTGCGCTGTCGGTCCACATTGACTACCTTTCGGCGATTTTCCTTTTCACTGCCGGTCTTGTTTATTTTTCCTGTTCGCTGTTCGCAAGAGACTACCTTGTGCAGTACTTCACTAATCGCTATCCCCCCGGACGTTACGGAGTGCTCTACTTCGCGCTCATGGCGGCCGTCGCTCTGGTGCTGATCGCGGGTGACGCTCTGACGTTTCT
>JASHQT010000594.1 GCA_030039005.1 Bryobacteraceae bacterium | reverse complement strand
GTCTCGCTCACCCACTGATCGATCTTGGCTTGAAGCTCAGGCGCGAAATGCACTTCCATGGCTTTAGCGTAGGGGAAAGCGGGGGCTCAGGCAGGCAGGTTCTCCGAGGTGGAGAAGGAGCTGGAACGCACTATTTCAATGTACGGAGGGAGCTAGAATTTCGGTATGCAGGTCGCGATCATCGTTTTCCTCGCGCTCATCGTTCTGGTAGACGCGCGCAAGTTCGCACAGGCGATCGAGGAAGGCTTGGATGCTTTCCGAGGCGGTCCGCGCCCGCCATCTCATGCGCTCCCCTCCAACGATGCGTGGTTTCTGACCCGCCGCCGATCGAGAATGCCCAAGTGGCGCCTCTGAGACTCCGCCCTTGACGTCCTCTCATGTAAGACGTTATCTTACCAATATGAAGACTACCGTCTCCTCCAAAGGCCAGATCGTGTTGCCGGCGGAGTTTCGGCGGTTGGATCGCATCCAGACGGGGCAGGAATTTGATATCGAGCGGCTGGATCGCGGGGACTATCGCCTCATCAGGCGTGCGGCTCCGCCGAACGAAGGCGCCATCGATTGGCTACTCGCCTGTCCGTACAAGGACTTCTTCGTGCCGATCGAATCTGAATCGACCGACTCCTTGTGAAGTACCTGGTAGACGCCAACGTTCTGAGCGAGCCCACGAAGCCGGCTCCGAACCCGCACGTGATCCAATGGCTTCGCGTGCATGCATCGGATATCGCCGTCGATCCGGTGATTCTGGGTGAACTGCGATTCCGGATTCTTATCCTGCCTCGAGGAAAGAAGCGGACCGCGCTCGAGCGCTGGTTCGACGCCGGAGCGGGGCGTCTTCACTGTCTTGCGTGGGACGCCGATACCGGCTTGAAATGGGCTGAGCTCCTCGCGCGGCTGCGGAGAGAGGGGAAAGCGATGCCCATCAAGGACAGCCTGATCGCGGCCACCGCGCTGGTTCATGGTCTCGCCGTTGTCACGCGCAACCACGCCGATTTCAAGAATGCGGATGTGCGCGTCATCGACCCGTTCGCCGGCTGAGTTTCGATGCTCCTCGACTCCCTCCAGCGCCGGTTTCGCGCGCGGCGCATGGCGTTGCTCGCACGGACCGTGGGCCTCACGGCCGGCATGCGCGTGCTCGACGTGGGAGGGACCATCGAGATCTGGCGGACGGCGCCGGTGATGCCGCGCGTGATCCTTCTGAACCAGGCGTTCTGGCCGCATCAAATCGGAGGAGCCGAAGGCGCGATCCTCGGCGATGGAGCGCGGCTGCCGTTCGCGGATCAATCCTTCGATCTGGTATTCAGCAATTCCGTGATCGAGCACGTCGGCGACGCCGCGGCGCAAGCCCGCTTCGCGGCCGAGATCGCGCGCGTGGGCAAGCGCTACTGGGTGCAGACGCCCAACCGGTTTTTCCCGGTGGAGCAGCACATGTGGACGCCCTTGGTTCACTGGCTTCCGCGTGCGTGGCAACGAGGAATCTTGCGGCGGTTCTCCGTGTGGCGGTTGGTGACGAAACACAATCAGGCGGAGCGCGAGTTTTACGTCAAGCACTACCTGGAAACGGTCCGCTTGCTATCAGCGGCGGAGCTGGGCGCGCTTTTCCCCGGCGCGGCCATCGTGCGTGAGCGTGTTTTCGGGTGGACCAAGTCGCTGGTCGCGTGGAGGCCGAGCGGCAGGCCTGGGGTAACATGAGACTTTCATGGCCCTTCGCTTCTATAACACTCTTACGCAGCAAGTCGAGAATTTTCAGCCGCTCGAAGGCAACACCGTGCGCATGTATACGTGCGGTCCCACGGTTTACAACTACGCGCACATCGGCAACCTGCGGACTTTTACGTTTGAAGACATCCTGCGGCGCTGGTTGATTTATCGCGGCTACGAAATGCAGCACGTGATGAACATCACGGACGTGGATGACAAGATTATTCGCAACGCCGCGGCCGAACACAAGTCAATCGCCGAGTACACGTCCAAGTACACCCAGGCGTTTCTCGAAGACAGCGCCGCGCTTCGGCTGCAGCGGCCGGAAGTCTTGTCGAAAGCGACCGAGCACATTCCGGAGATGGTGGAAGCGATCGAAAAACTCGGCGAACGCGGGTTTACTTACCAAAGCGACGGGTCGGTGTATTATCGCATCGCCAATTTTCCGGGCTACGGCAAGCTCTCGCACAACGATTTCTCGGGCATTCGCGCCGGCGCGCGCGTGGACGTGGACGAATACGATAAAGCAAACGCGCGCGATTTTGTCTTATGGAAGGCGCCCAAGGACGGCGAGCTGTTTTGGGAAAGCGAGATCGGACCGGGGCGGCCGGGCTGGCACATCGAGTGCTCGGCGATGGCGATGAAGTACCTGGGCGCGACGCTCGACATCCACGCGGGCGGCGTGGACCTGATTTTTCCGCATCACGAGAACGAGATCGCGCAGTCGGAGGCGATCACGTCCAAGCCGTTCGCGCGCTTCTGGCTGCACTCAGAGTTTTTGAACGTCGAATCGCAGAAAATGGCGAAATCGGCGGGGAATTTTTTCACGCTGCGCGATTTGATGGCGGAAGGCTACCAGCCGGAAGTGGTGCGCTATCTGCTGGCGTCGGTGCCGTATCGCAAGAAACTGAATTTCACCTTCGAAGGTTTGAAGGCAGCGGCGACGGCCATCGAGCGGCTGCGGAATTTCAAGCTGCGCCTGGAGACCGACAAGTATCCCGACGGAATGAACGAAATGCTTGTGGAGAGAACGCAAGCGGCGTGCCGCCAATTCGAAGACAGCCTGGACGACGACCTGAACACCGCCGAGGCGCTGGCCGCGCTGTTCGAATTTGTACGCGACGCCAACACGGCCATGGATGCGGGCGGGTTTCGCGCCGGGAACACAATGCCGGCACTCGATTTGCTGGACCGTTTTGATCGCATCTTCGCCGTGCTGGAGCCGACCAAGACCGAAGGCGGCTTGTCCGATGCGCGCGTGGAAGAATTGATCGCCGAGCGTAACGCCGCGAAAAAGGCGCGCAATTTCGCGCGCAGCGATGAGATCCGGAAGGAGCTGATGGACGCCGGGATCGTCTTGGAAGACACTAAAGAAGGTATCCGCTGGAAGAGGAAGTAGTCATGAAAATTGAAACGAAGGCGGTTCATGCCGGCGACCGCAAGCGCAATCCGGACGCGCCCGGAGCGTTCGTGCCGTCGTCCACGCCGATTTACACGGCGACTACCTACATCTACGAAGATGTCGCGAAACTCGATCGCGTGCTGGGACGCGAAGAGCCGGGTTTCTGCTACGGCCGCTACGACAATCCCACGCGCTCGGGCCTCGAAGAGCTGCTGAACGAGCTCGAATCGGGCGCGCTCGCGCAGGTGTGCTCATCCGGAATGGCGGCCATTCACCTGGCGCTACTGGCGGCGTTGACGGACCGGCGCAAGTCGGTGCTGGCGGCCAATAATCTCTACGGCACCACGACGGCTCTGCTCGCGCAGATCATGGAGCCGCTGGGCATCGAGCTGAATTTGGCCGACACGTGCGACTTAACGGCCGTCGAGCGGAAAATTGCCGAAACAAAACCCGGCTGCATCGTCATGGAGACCATCTCGAATCCACTGCTGCGCGTGGGCGACCTGGATCGCATCGCGGAGCTGGCGCGCGCGGCCGGCGCGGCGCTGCTGGTCGACAATACGTTCGCGACACCGCTCATGATACGCCCGCTCGAACACGGCGCCAACTTTTCCGTTCATAGCCTGACCAAGTTCCTGGCCGGCCATGGCGACGTGCTAGGCGGCGTGGTGGTAGCCGATGCGGATCACGCCGAAGTGCTGCGGTCGCTTTCGCGCACCATGGGACCGGTGCTCGGGCCGTTCGAGAGTTTCCTCACGCTGCGCGGCATCAAGACCTTTCCGCTGCGCATGGAGCGCCAGTGCGCGAATGCTTGCCGGATTGCGACGTGGCTGGAGTCGCACCGCCGAGTGGCGCGTGTGCATTACCTCGCCGATCCGAAGCATCCTGATGCCGCGGTGATCCGGCGGCTGCTTCCGGATGGCCCCTACGGCGCGCTGGTGCCCTTCGAGATCAAGGACGCGAACAAAGAAGATGTGTTCCGCTTCATGAATAAGCTGCAACTGGTGGTGCGCGGGACGTCACTCGGCGACGTTCACAGCCTGCTGCTGTACCCGGCCATCGCGTCGCACCGCGAGATCGCGCCCAAGCAACGCCAGCGCATGGGGATCACCGATGGTTTGGTGCGCCTCTGCGCGGGGATCGAGGCGGTGGACGATATTATCGCGGATCTGGACCAGGCGCTGAGCTAGGCCATATTGGCCCGGACCCATCATCAGCTTATGCTTAAGCCCAGGGCAATCTTGCCGTTCCCGCGCCAGAAACCGAACGTGCGTATCCGCTGCTCAGCGGCTCGGATACCTCTGCGCGATAGGTTTGCGAATCCGGTCTCCACGTAAATAGCACACCCTTTCTGAGGTCGAGCAGTGCCCCGGCCAATTCGGGCGCAAGTGAAACCTTGACACTCGAGAGATGCACCGGCGCGCTCCGGTTAAGAATCCTTGCGTGGACGTCGATGACGTACTCGCCAGCCGCGAACGTAAACGACGAATCGTCTCTCGGTGGAAGAAAATGATGGTTATAAGAAACCCCTTCTTCACCGACTCGAAGTCCGCTGCCAATCTTCAGATCCTTCGTTTCGCCGTACATCCAAAAGTTGAATATGTGGGTCGAACCCGCGCGCTGCACCGTCAGGTAAATCGCCTCGACGATATGGCCGCGTTTGCCGGTAGCGTAGAGCATGACCCGGAAAAAGATCTTCGGCCGGAGGTCCTCATGAAGAAAGCCTAGGAGCATCGGTTGTGTCATGCCTAGATTGCCTCGGCGAAACAGCGAAAGCCAGGCGACCATAACGGATATCGCCAGGGATACCGCGGATAGGAGGACGGACACCATTTGGTACGAATATCCCCTTTACCACACATTAGTACAGAATGAGAAAGCAATGTTTAGCTTCGCCCGTTGACTTAATATCCTGAAATCTTTACTCTGAAGGCGATGGAAGTTCACCTCGATCCCGATGTGGAAGCCAAGCTGAACCGGCTCGCCGCTGTGCAAGCCCGAGATGCCGAAGCCCTCGCGCAAGAAGCCATCGCGCGCTTTGTCGATTACGATGAGTGGTTTATCCGCGAAGTCGAAAAAGGCTTGGCGTCTAGCGACCGGGGTGAGCTTTTGACGCACGAAGAAGTCGGTGCGCGGCTTGAGAAGTTGATCGCTGAAAAGCATTCGCGCCTCTAGATGCAACTGCGCTGGTCGGAGGAAGCCGCCGACGACCTGGAACGCATCACAAATTATTTGTTTGAGCACACGCCGCCGCACGCGAGGGAGTTGCTGCGGGCCATCTACCACGCCCCCGCTGCCCTCTTGCAATTTCCCTATCGTGGGCGCCCCGGCAGGAAAGAAGGAACCCGGGAACTGGTGCTTTCACCGCTGCCCTATATCGTCGTCTATCGAATCAGCAATGACGCCATCCACATCCTGCGCATCCTGCATGGCGCGCAGAAATGGCCCTAAAGGCACCTGATACCGAGATCCCCATTCATCGGTGGCTGAGAATCAGTTCCCGCTGGATTGGATCTGCACCAGCGGTTCGCGCTCGGCCGGTGCGGCGCTGGGGATGGTCTGCGGGTCGCGCCAATTATCGAAGTACGAGATCTGGCGCACGCAGGAAATGGTGCACATGGGCGCGCAGCCCTTCTCGGTCAGATATTCGCGGCGGATGTCGTCTACGGTGTATTCAGCCAAAGGCTTGGCCGGATAACCGCGCTGCTGCGAGCAGTAATGCACCAGGCCGTCCTCGCAAATGTACAAATAGCGGCCGCCCGCGCGGCAACGCCAGTCGCTGGGACGCCCGTTGGCGATGTCGTCCTGGTAGTAATTTATCTGCGAGAAATTCTTCTTCTCGAAGTTCTTCATCGCCAGGAACACCTTGCGTTCGCGCTCGCCGATGGGCCGCAACTGCCCGTCGCCATCGTGAATGATCCCGACCGTGGACGTGAAGCTCAGCTCCAGCGCCCGCTTACCCACCACCAGCGCGTCCTCGGGACTCTGAATGCCGCCGCCGAGCACCGAATTGATGTTTACGTGAAACAGCGCGTGCTCGGACAGGATCTGGAGTTTCTTGTCCAGAACCTTGAGGCTTTTCTTCGACACATCGTCCGGCATCACGTTGTCGATCGAGATCTGCATGTGATCCAGGCCGGCGTCGTTGAGCTGATGCACGCGCTGCGGGGTGAGCAGATAGCCGTTGGTGATCATGCCGGCGATCATGCCCCGGCTACGCACGTGCGCGATCAGCCGGTCGAGATCGGGATGCAGCAGCGGCTCGCCGCCGCTGAAGGTCACGATGGTGGTGCCCAGGCGCGCAAGCTGATCCAGCCGCTCGGTCATGGTTTCAAACGGCACGGGTTTCGAAAAATCATCGTACTCGTTGCAATAGGCGCAGGAGAGATTGCAGCGGCGGATGGGGATGATGTGCGCCATGACGGGATGGCTGGTGGACGCCAGGCCGCGCAGAATCATCTTCCATTCCCGCACGCGGCGGCGAAGCGCCCGCAGGTCCCGGCGAAATTTGAATCCCCAGTAGCTCATTTCTAACTTAGCGCTTGTGTTACTTGCCGCTTGGTTGGGCGCCCAAACGAGTTAATCCATTGAATCATAATCATCCAAGGATGGCATGGATTTCGGATCGAATGGTGCCGGGATGATCGTCAA
>JASHQT010000077.1 GCA_030039005.1 Bryobacteraceae bacterium | reverse complement strand
ACCCGCACTGAAACGAACTTATCCTCCACCGGCTCGGTCTCCACCAGCACCTGCACGGCATTCCCGGAATACTTAACGGCATTGTCGATCAGGTTCGATACCGCCGCCTGCACTTCGTCGGAATCGCCCATCACCGTCACCGGCGGTCCCGGCCGGTACTCCAGCGCTTCCGGCGCCAGCCGATGCAGCGTCTTGGTTCGCGCCAGGCAATCGGCGATCACGTTGTTCAAATCGATGCGCGTGAGGTGCAACTTCCGATGACTGGTCGATCCAATGCGCCCCGTCCTCAGCACCTGCTCGATGGTCGCGAGCAGCCGGTCGCAATCCTCCACCATGGTCTGATAAAACCCCTGCCGCTTGCTCTCTTCCACCGCGCGAGTTTGCAGCGTTTCCAGGTATAACCGGATCGACGCCACCGGGGTCTTCAGCTCGTGCGTCACGGCATTGATGAAAGCATCCTTCTGCTCGTTGCGCCGGATCTCGCGGATCAGGAACGTGGTGTTCAGCACCACGCCCGAAATGATCAGCAGCGCGAGCAGCGATCCCAGGAATAGCAGGATGCCGGTGTGCCAGTTGAGCAGCACCCAGCCCACGTACAGTAGAACGATGACGGAAATCAGCCCGATGCCTAGCGCGATGAAAAACGCGATGGACCTCCGGCGTCCGGCAACTACCATGCTTTCAGGGTATCGAAGCTGAGGCCTATAGCGTTAGAGTCGGCTAACCGAGTTCGAGGGCTTTCCCTAGTACCCCGCGGCGCCCCGCTACTGATACACTAAAAGCTCTCCAGTTTTTTTAAGAAAGGCGGCCGCTCGATGCGCCTATCGCTGTATCATACCGACCCTCCGCGCCAGGCCGACATGGTTCCCGAACAAGCCGCTGCCCCTCGCATGCCGTCCCAGGCGGCGCAACTCTCTGAGTCCGAACGCACGGCGCTGCATTCCTGGGCCGCCAAACACGGCTTCGTGCTGCGCAGTCCCGCCGATGAATGGTTGGCCGAAGCCGCCTGGCGCCTCGATCTCGAATCCAACGAGCGCACCGCCTGAGCCCTAGCCCCTGATCCCGGAGGCGACGCCGTCAGGCGGAGCCGAGCCGCTCGCGGCTCGCCCTCTAAGCTGCTTCCCGCTCCGGAATCGCCGTGTGCACCTTGGCCACCTTCACCGCCCGCGCGATCCCCAGCCATTTCAGCACCGAGATCTGCATCCAGGAAAAATCGATTTCCCACCACGCCAGCCCATGCCGCGCCGACGTCGGATGCGCGTGATGATTGTTGTGCCAGCCTTCGCCGAACGTCACCAGCGCCACCAGCATGTTGTTGCGCGAATCGTCGCGTGTAGCAAAGCGCCGCTCGCCCCACAAGTGCGTGACGGAGTTCACCGCCCAGGTGGCGTGCAGCCCGAACACCAGCCGGAAGCAGGTGGCCCACAGCACCATCGGCAATCCGCCGATCGCATACAGCAGCGCCGTAACCACGATGATCGGCGCCCAATGATACGTGTTTAGCCGCGCGTAAAATGGATCCCGCGCCAGGTCCGGCGCGTACTTCGCCATCAGCTTCGTGTTGTTGTGCTTGGATTCGCCCACCAGCAGCCATCCGATGTGCGACCACCATGCCCCGTCGCGCGGCGAATGCGGATCGCCCGGCTTGTCGGAAAACTGGTGATGGATGCGGTGTGTCGCCACCCAGAAAATCGGCCCGCCTTCGAGCGACAGCGTTCCGCAGAACGCCAGGAAATATTCCAGAGCCCTCGGCAGCTTGTAGGAGCGGTGCGTGTGCAGCCGGTGATAGCCCATGCTGACCCCGAATCCCACCGCCATCCAATACAGGATCAACGTCGCCCACAGCGCGTGCCAGTTGAACATAAAGAGCGCTCCAATCGCGCCCGCATGCAATACCGTCAGCGTGGTAATAATCGCCCAGTTCAGTTTCCTGCTGGCGTAGATGGCTTGAATTTCGCTGTTCACGCGTCTCCCTGAAAAGTCGAAGCTTTCGATGGTCTAAGTCTCAACCTAACAGGGAACGTCCAGGTCATTTGTAAGACTTGTGTAATACCGGCGCGGAGTGCGTGAGGCTCGCTTCGTCCCCCCGCGTTTCACCTTAGGTCGCACCCTCTTTTGGCGTTATTACATAATCAAAAGATGCCTGTCTCCGCCGACACCCTCCGAACCCATGTCGATTACACGGCCTGGGCCAGCCAGCGTCTCCTCGATGCCGCCGCGAACCTTGCGCCCGAGGAACTCACGCGCGATTTCAAAACCGCCGACAAATCCGTCCTCGATACCCTGGTCCATATTTATGCGGCCGACCGCATCTGGCTCGCGCGAGTCACCGGCGAACCCCGCGCCACCTTCATCGACGCCGAAGACCGCGACCTCGGCCTGCTGCAAGCCGAGTGGCCCGCTCTCCACGAGCGCTGGAAGCTCTGGCTGCGCGACTTCACCGATGCCGACGTCACGCGCATCATCGAGTATAAGGACACCAAGGGCCGGCCCTATTCTCAACCCGTCTGGCAAATCGTTCTGCACCTGGTCAATCACGGCACCCACCACCGTGGCCAGATCTCCGGATTCCTCCGCGCCATGGACCGGACGCCTCCCCCGCTCGATCTCATCGCCTATTACCGAGCCGTCAGCTAGAGCTGTGGCGTTCACACAAGGATGTGGCGTTCACACTCGTGTGAACGCAGTAATATAAAACAACCATGCGCCGGCGTATACCCTGGCTCCTGCTGTTAGCGCCCGTCCTCCTCCCCGCCCAGTGGCTCAACCACCCCACGCCCGGAATCCCTCGCACCCCCGATGGAAAACCCAATCTCTCCGCGCCCGCGCCGCGCACCCGCACCGGCCAGCCCGACCTCTCCGGTCTCTGGATGACCGCCCCCGCTCCCCCCGCGTTGCTCGAACGCCTGATCCCCGGCGCAACCAACGGCGCCGGCGAACAACCGCCCTCGCAGTACTTCATCAACATCCTCACCGATTTCACCGCCCAAAACTCGCCTCTTCAGCCCGCTGCCGCCGCTGAGTTCGAACAACGCGCCAAGCACTTCATCCTGGAATCGCCCCTCGCGCACTGCCTTCCCGAGGGCATGCCCATGGTGGAAACGTCGCCCGCGCCTTATAAAATCGTCCAGACGCCCGGACTCACCATCATGCTCTATGAGCGCGACACCACTTATCGCCAGATCTATACCGACGGACGCCAGCTGCCCGGCGATCCCGAACCCTCCTGGCTCGGCTATTCGGTAGGCAAATGGGAGGGCGACACCTTCGTCGTCTCGAGCGTGGGATTCAACGATCGCGGCTGGCTGGATGCCCGCGGCCACACTCACACCGAGTCCCTGCGTCTGACCGAACGCTTTCACCGCCTCGACTTCGGCCACATGGAGGTGCAGCTCACCGTCGACGATCCCAAAACCTACGCGCGCCCGTTCACCGTCACGCTGCAACAGCTCCTGGTCCCCGATTCCGATCTGCTCGAATCGTTCTGCTCCGAAAATGAAAAGGACATGCGCCACATTCCACATCCGTGATCCAGACCTCGCTTGATCTCCTGGCCGTG
>JASHQT010000593.1 GCA_030039005.1 Bryobacteraceae bacterium | reverse complement strand
GCGAGCCGGCGCCATAGTGAATCGCGGCGGTACTGTAGCAGCCAGATCACGAAGGCGCGGATCTCGCGGAAATAGCGGTAGGGTTTATCGGATGCGCCATCGGAGGTGCGCAGGATGGACAAGTTTCTGATGCGTGGATCGCGCGGCGGGCCTTCGGCTTCATCGAATTCCATGGGCGCCGGATCGAGCAGCACGATACGGGCGGCTTCCGGGCAGGATAAGTCGAGCGAGCGCTGCAACACATCGTCGACCAGGCACATGATGCGCGGATAGGTGGAGCACATCACGGGCAGATACTCTTCGCCGAGCTTTTTCTGAATGGAGCACCAGCCTTCGGCGAGAAACGGGCAACTGGGTCCGTTCAATTGAATGCGCGCGTAATTATCGTCGCTCGCGTTCTCGGCGTGGATGGTCACCAGCTCGCGCAGGCGGGGGCCAAGTTCAGGGTCATCCGAGCGCTGGTAGGCTTCGTAGGTGGGCTTGTCGACGTTGACGATCCAACCGGCGCAGCAGGTGTCCTCGCAGGCGGCGCCGATGCAGCGAAAGGCGTGATAGGACCGCGGTTGGAGCCGTTTTTGCGGCTCGGGCACTGCTTGAGGATACCAAACGCCGGCTGGCTAGGCCGGAGTTGCTTCCAAAATCGATCGCGTGGCCGGCATGGGGATGAAGCGCTCCACGCGGAATCCGGAGGCTGCCAAAAGCTTGCGCCATTCGGGCTCGCTGCGTTCGAGCCCTCCCGGGTTTACCATCATTTCGAGATCGATTAACTTCGCCAGGTCGGGCTGGTTGGGAGGTCCCACCAGGCGATCTACAATCAGAAGCTTGCTGTCTGGCCGCATCGCCCGGCGGCAATTGGAAAGAATCCGCGTGGCGCGTTCATCGTCCCAATCGTGAACGACATGTTTCATGATGTATGCATCGGCGCCCGCCGGAATCCCCTCGAAAAAACTGCCGCCCACCAAGTCGCAGCGAACGGTAAACCTCTCGAGCAGGGGCGCGTTCCTGGCTTGTTCGATCACATTGGGCAGATCAAACAGTGTGCCCGTCAGCTTCGGTGCGCTCTCCAGAATTGCCGCGAGAAGCGCGCCCATGCCTCCACCCACATCCACGATGGACGCGAAACGGGAGAAGTTGTACGAACCCACGATCGCCGGACAATCGTCCTGGGAAAGATCCGTCATGGCATTGTTGAAGTTCATGGTCTCTCCCGGATACTGGGAGAAGTAATCGAAAAGGCTCATGCCAAGGGCCTTCTCCGACGCAGGCCTGCCGGTTTCGACCGCCCAGCCGAGCTCGGCCCAAGCCTTGCTGTGCCAGCCGTCGATCAACATCATAGCCGCGCTCCGCAAGCTGGGATTAGCGCCGCTACGCAGGTGTTCGGAGATTGGTGTCTGGCTGAACGAGCGGCCCTCTCCCTCATGAAAGACGCCCACGCTCGCCAATGCGCGCAGCAGGCGGTACAGCGACATTTCGTGGAGGTTGAGTTCCTCGGCAAGTTGGGCGGTGGTCTTGGGTCCGGACTCCAGATGATCGGCAATCCCGAGTTTCGCGGCTACGGAGATGGCCGAGGAGATCCATTTGCCGAGGCACATCTGAAACAGGGCCGCGTAGGGCGGCATCGCGGGGCTCGGCCCGGGCTGCATGATCCACTAAATATACAACATCTAATTCAAAACCTTGAGCTCGGCGGCGCGGCCGACGACTCGCGCCAGGTCGTCGATGGACGCTTCGCGCACGCGCTCCAGTCTGCCGAACTCGCGCAGCGGCTCGCGATGGTTTTCGAGCCGATGCCGTCCACTTGCTCCAGCTCCGAAGTTAGGCCCGAGCACTGCTCGAGGATAGCGCGCGCACCCGACTTATCTGGCCCAGAGCAGATTAACCGCGCAAGTGGCATGGGGTTCTTCTTTGTTAATGCCCCGTAGCTCAGCGCTCGCTCGCGCTCGGTGTATTCTGTCCAGAAGTCGCTCGGAGTAATCGCTCGACAAATTCGGGAATGCGATTCTGCGGATTCGGGGTGTGTCATAGAGGATGGCATGCGATTCGATCGTTTTGCATCCATCGACGGGCTTGATTGCTACGGATCCGAATTCGTCGCTGAGGCTCCGCAGCGTCGTGGCAAATCCAGAGAACCTGGTTCCTTGGTTGTGCGGCGCCGGCGTCTCGACCTTGGAGAATGGCTTCGGCTCCTCAGCGCAAGCGCGGTCTCTCCAACTGTGAATGAACGGGAAACGAATGCCGGCAACCGTTCCGCGAACCTCTTCCGCTCCTAAATCGACAAAACGGTACAACTGGCTGAGCCAGTGACCGGAGCAAAAGGGACCGACGTACGCGTTGGAGGGCAGTTCATCATAATCGCTGATTAGCAGTTCCGCGTGCCGGTCGTGGTTCAGGTCTAACAGATGCTTGATGCCGTCGCCGTTCTCGCCTTTGTATACCACGGTGAAGAACGGAACGGGCATTCCACCGGAGTCCATCAGGAGGATCGAGAGGGAGAACGAGGGTGCCGTCCGCCCGTTGCCGTAAGGTCCGAGGCCGAAGAGAACATAATCCTGGGTGCCGTTGCCGTCCAGGTCGCCGCGCCAAACTTCATCGAGCCCAAAAATGTGGACTTCCCATCGTTTGCCGGACTTGCCAGCCCCGCTTAGCCGGACGTCCCTCTCCGACGCGACGGCACTCATGCTGTCAAACGTGAGACGCGTGCCAGATTTCATCCGACCGGATCGGATCTTCGTCAGCGGGAAGTGTGGAAGCTTGTCGAGGTCGATACCGGTTGATGTGTCGTTCGGGTTGGCAAAAGCTATTCCGAGCGAAAACGAAAGGAGAAGAAGCGCTCGCCGCATGCGACAATCCCTAATTCAAAACCTTGAGCTCGGCGGCGCCGGCCAAGTTGTAATAATCCCGCAGACGGCGCGCGGCGGCGGGGCCGACCACCCGCCCCAGGTCGTCGATGGAAGCCTCGCGCACGCGCTCCAGGCTGCCGAACTCGCGCAGCAGCTTGGCGATGGTTTTCGCGCCGATGCCGTCCACTTGTTCGAGCTCCGAAGTGAGTCGCGCAGCGCCGCGGCGCGTGCGATGGAAGGTAACTGCAAAACGATGCGCCTCATCGCGGATCTGCTGGACCATGTGCAGGACGGGCGAATAGCGATCCAGCTTGATGGGCTCGTCTTCCTGGCCGTACACGTAGATGATCTCCTCGCGCTTGGCGATGGAAGCGACAGGCTGATTGATCACGCCAATCGCGTCGAGGGCTTCAACCGCCGCATGTAATTGCCCCAGCCCTCCGTCAATCAAAATAAGGCTAGGAAAAGCCTTGTTCTCATCGCGCAGCCGCGAATAGCGGCGCGTCACCACCTCGCGCATGGATGCGAAATCGTCGTTGCCGACCACCGTGCGGATGATGAACTTGCGATAGTCTGATTTTTTCATGCGCCCGTTTTCCCACACCACCATGCTGGCCACTTTGTCGGTGCCGTGGATGTGCGAGATATCGAAGCACTCGACGCGCTTGGGCGCTTCCTGGAGGCCGAGGGCGTCCTGGAGCGCCTCCTCGATGGCTTTCGACGACGGATGCATGATGCGAAAACGCTGCTGGAAGGCGTGTGTGGCGTTGGTTTCGACGAGCGAGAGCAGCGCTTTCTTCTGGCCGCGCTGCGGGATCAGGATCTCCACTTTGTGGCCGCGCTTTTCGCTGAGGAACTCCTCCAGGGCCTCGCGATCTTCGAAGTCCACGGGCACGTGAATGCGGCTGGGGATGTACTGCTCGTTGATGTAGATCTGCTTGAGCAGGGAAGAGAAGAATTCGCCGGGCTCGAAATCGAAGAGGTCCTCCCAGAAATATTCGCGCCGGTCGACGATGCGGCCGTTGCGCAGATGGAACAGGTTGGCGGCGACGAGCGGGGGCTCGGCATGATAAGCGAGGATGTCGATGTTTTCGCCTTCGGCGGCGGCGATCTTCTGCTTCTCCTCCATCTCTTCGACGGTGGAGATAAGGTCGCGCAGGCCGGCGGCTTCCTCGAAACGTGTATCCTCGGCGGCTTCTTTCATGCGGCCGCGCAATTCGCGCGCCAGATCCTTGTGGCGGCCTTCCAGGAATAGCCGGACGTCGCGAACCGCGGCGGCGTAGGCTTCGTCGGTGGTTAATCCGGCGACGCAGGGGCCCTGGCAGCGATGGATGTGATATTCCAGGCACGGGTGCGTGTGCACGCGCGAGAAGTCGACCTTGCAGGACGGCACCTTGAAGGTGCGGTGGATGAAGTGCACCAGGCGATGCGCCAGGTTGCCGGGGAAATACGGGCCGTAATAGGTGGAACCGTCCTTGATCAAGCGGCGGGTGACGTAGACGCGCGGGTATTTTTCGTTGGTGAGCTTGATGTAGGGGAAAGTCTTGTCGTCGCGCAGCAGGATGTTGAAGCGCGGCTTCCACTGCTTGATGAGCTGATTTTCGAGCGCCAGCGCTTCCTTGTTGTTGTCGACCAGGATGTATTCGATGTCGCGGGCGTCCGAGATCAGGGTACCGGTTTTGACGTCGGCCAGGCGATCGTCATTGAAGTAGCTGCGGACGCGCGCGCGCAGGTTCTTGGCCTTGCCGACATAGATCACCTCGCCGTGCTCGTCTTTGTAGAGGTACACGCCGGGCAGCAGAGGCAGTTGGGCGGCTTTGTCCCGGAGATCCATCGTTGCGAGGGGCTATTTGTATTGTCGCAGGATGCGTCAACTTCGAGTGCTGGGCGGATATGCTGTTGATTGTGCCGGTCAAGGTCCGCGAGGTAATCAAGGAATTGGGAAAAGCCGGTTGGGTTCACGTTCGGACGAAAGGGGACCACCGTGTTTTCCGGCATGCCGACGGTCGAATCACGGTGGTGTCGGGCAAATTGGGCGACGACGTCCGCCCCGGGACCTACAAGGCGATTCTCAAGCAGACTAAAATCGAAGAGGAG
>JASHQT010000592.1 GCA_030039005.1 Bryobacteraceae bacterium | reverse complement strand
GACGAGAACTTCGGCGCGATGTACGTGGGCCCGGCCGGCGATGTGTATCTGACCGGCTCTACCGGCTCCAGCAATTACCCCATTCAGAACGGCTATTTAACCACGCAACCCGGAACCAGCGGCGGACCCAACGCGTTTGTGTCGTGGTTCAATTCCAGCCAGAGCCTGGTCTACTCCACTTATTGGGGCGGAGAAGAGACGGAGATCGGGACCGCCATCACGGTGAGTTCGAGCGGCCATATTTGGATTGCCGGCAACACGACGTCCAACGATCTGCCGGTGACAAGCGGCGGTTTCCAGACAACACTGATCGGGACGCAGAACATGTTTATCGCCGATTTCGACGGGAACAACTCGGGCACGTCGTCCCTGCTCTATGCCATTTACATCGGCGGAACGCACTATGACGAGGCTTATGGGATCGCCGCGGCGCCGGACGGAACCATTTGGCTGGCCGGCTGCACGTTCTCGCCCGACATCTGGATCCAAGCGGCCAGCGGCCAGGGGAGTCCTTACCAGTCAACTTACCGCGGCTCGGGCGATGCCTACATCGCGCATATCAATCCCTCGCTCACCGGCCTCAGCGCGTTGCTGTATTCGAGTTTCCTGGGCGGCAACGACGAGGATGCCGCCACCAGCCTGGTGCTCGATCCTTCCGGCAACATCATCCTGAGCGGATATACCCTCTCTAAGAATTTTCCCGTGTCGAGCAACGCGTACCAGACGAAATACGGCGGCAATACGGACGCCTTCGTCACCATTCTCAATACGGTGAAAGGAGAGTTGGTCTATTCCACCTATTTCGGCGGCGACGAACCGGACGCGCCCATGGACTTAAAGGAAGATTCCACCGGCGCGCTGTACATCAGCGGCTACACCGAGTCGGCCGGCTTGCCCTCCACCAGCGGCGCGTTGCAAGCCGATTACGACGGCAGCGTGGACGCCTTCGGCCTGAAGCTGGATCCCTCCAAGTCCGGCGCGGCCGGAATCGACTACTTTACGTATTTGGGCAGCAACGGCCAGCAGGTGGCATACGGCGTGGATTTCGACACCAAGGGCGACATGTATCTGGCAGGCTATTCGAGCTCCAACATTCTGTCGCGCGTGGGCGGCCCGGCGCGGCCGACCATAACCGGCAACTGGGACGCGTTCGTGATCGGCTTCGAGCTGGGTTCTTCGACACCCGCGATCACCACGACGTCCGTACGCCGCCCGCATCTGGCTTACCATATCGTGCCGCATCGCTAACCCGGGAGTTTCCCGCGTCCCGCCTCTGGCGATCTCACGTATCGCCGTGATATCCAGCCCTCCGCGATTTGGAATATAGTAGCTCGCAGGAGGTTTTAGCATGCGCATAGCAGCTACTTTCGCCGTGTGTTCGGCTCTCGCGGTTCTGGCTCTGCCGCTGGGAGCGCAAGATCGGCCGAATCTTTCCGGCACCTGGCAATTCGACAGCTCCAAGAGCGAACTGCACACCGCGAGGGCGGCTGGGGCTACCTGGGTGATCAACGAAGACGACAGCTCCATCCAGATCAGCGAAAGCGCGGACGGGCAAGCCAAGAAACTGGAGCTGAAGTGCACCACGGATGGGAAGGAATGCAAGCTCACGGGGGAAAAGGGGACGGCCTCCTTCTGGTATAACGGACCGCTGCTGGTCGAAATGGAGACCCACGGCGACCACGTCACCCGCTACAAAATGAAGCTGAGCGACGATGGCAAGACTCTCACCGTGGATACGACCTCCATTGTTCCCCAGACTCCCCAGGACGACGTGCTGGTGTTTCATAAACAGGCCTGAGGGTCTGCGTTGATTTACGCAAAAAGTGTGCTGGCCGGTTTAGCCGCGCTGGCGGTCACAGGCGCCCTGATCGTGGGAGGGGCATTCGTCGCGCCCCTCGTCATGGAACGATCGGCGCTTCGAGCTAACGGCGGCGGGGTGGGGGTTTTTGTCAACGGCCCTTGGGTTCCCCTCTGGCTGATTTTGGCAGTCCCGCTTCTTGTCTTTACGGCGGTCTACTTTTTCGTATTCAGAAGATTGTCGAGACCAAGTTTGAGACCAACAGAGGGAGGAGCACCTCGGTGATCAGGAAAGCAGCCGCAAGGATTTCGTAAGCCGCTCGATCAGGAGCGCCCGCGCCTCGGCTGGCGTCTTCGGGCGCGCCGCCGGCGCCGAAGCGCTTGATTGCAACGTGGGACCCAGGTAGGGGCCTGTGGAATTGCCGGGCGTAGGTGAGAGAAAGTCCATCAAACTGGGCGCGGCGCCATCGCGGGCGGTCAGCGAGCTCGACTTCAACCATCCCGATAAGCCAAAACAGTCCCAGACGGTTCTGATGATCGACGTGTGATCGAACGGGGCCATTCCCACGGCCGCGCGAATGGTAGAACCGGCCGCAATCCAGGGCGACACGATAATGGCCGGCACGCGGCACCCGAAATAATTGAACGTGAACCCATCGACGGAGGAGTCGGCAATGTTCATCGCCGCCGGGAATTCCGGGCTGAGGCTGATGTTGGTTGGAGGCGGCGCGACATGATCGTACGTGCCGCCGTGTTCGTCGTAGGTGATGATGAGTAGCGTCGAATTCCAATACTTTTCGCTATTCCGCAGCGCGTTGTAAAGCTGGGCCAGCAGGGCCTCGCCCTGGGCCACATCGGTAGGCGGAGCAGTTTTGTGGCAGCGCCCCGGGTGATTCGAATTGGGCGGATAGGCGTACTGGGCGACGTTGTCGCTGTAGCGCGGCTCGATGAACGAAAACTTCGGCAGCGTACCCGCCGCCAGGTCGTCCAGGAACGTGGACGGCGTAGCGCCCAGCTTCATGCCGAAGGGCGCGGGAGTTTCGTTGCCCCAATCGAGGTTGTCGTAAGTGGCCACGTTGACGTTGCTGGTGCTCACCGCCGCGCGGTAGACGTCGGGCACGATGAGCATCGCGATCGAGTAATCGTGAAAATAGAGCTTCCAATTCGGGCTTGCGCTCCCGGGATAGGCCTTGTCGAGCGCGCCGAAAATGGACGGGTATTCCACCAGGTTCCCGAAATTGGCGTTGGCGAACAAATATTGCAGATCGTCCACCATGCTGAAGGCTTCGTGCAGGAACCCGGCGCCGTGCACCGCCGGTCCCGCGCAGTGGACGAAATTGCGATTGGTGAAGGTTTGGCAGGGCACGGAAGCGAACCACTGGTCGCACACCGCGTAGTTGTGGGCCAAGAACGCGCTCACCGGGACCTGCGTGGGCGTGAAATAGTTCATCACATCCGGATAATTGGCCTCGGGCACCGTGTTGCCGCCTGACAGCGCCGCGTAGTTCGTCGTAAAGCCCTGCATGTTGCGCTGAGAATTGGAATCTGCCCAAGGATTGATCTCCGGAATCTGCGCCAATCCGAAAATCTGCTGCGCCATATCGCTGAACAGTTCGCCGGGATCGTAGCCGGGGATCACAGTCCCGGGATAGGTCTGGCCCCCAACGTTTGTACTCTGGCTGTTGGATACGACCATCGGATTGCCGCCGTTCGGGTTGGGGTTCGATTCGTTGCCCGTGAGACCCTCCAGAGTGGTCTGTCCCGGCGGCGCCTGGTCATACGGCTGCGGATTGCCCGGATGGTACAGCCATCCCAGCAGATTGTCATAGGAACGGTTCTCCAGCATGAGGACGACGATATTGGTGATGTTCGGCGCCGGCGGCATGCGCGGCCTTTCTGCGCGGGCGCGAGTACGCCGCGCGGGAATATCGTCAGGATTATAGCGCGCGCAGATTTACTGGTTGTGACGGAATTTCCGTTTCAGGTCCGGATAGAATTCCTTCATGATGTTGAACAGCGAATCGTAGCCGATTTGCACGCCCATGCGCGTGAACACGCCGCCGATGTTATTGTCGTTCTGCGGATAGTAGCGGGGCGCACTAATTGCGCGTGCGGCTCTCACCCGAGCTGACGAATCTAAAGGTTGAGAGCATTTGCTTGATCGTAGAATATCCGGCATCGTTTGGGGCGGTGCGGATGGCAAATGTCTTTTGACCGAAAAGCACGTAGATATTCTCGCTGGCGTTCGAGTCGGTATCTCCGTTTAGCACTTTGAGCGCTCTTCGGTGATCGAGACTGACCCAATCCGTCCGCACGCGCGGGGCAAGAACGGTATCCTGGCTGACTTCCAGCAACCAACTTTCAGCGGTATCGCGCCGGGGCTTGTCAGCCAACGGTTCGATCATCATCCCGGTCTTCGTCGGGGGATCATAGAAGAACACAAAAACCCCGGGGTCGGTCGGGTCAGGACACTGATTGCAACTCTCGATTTGCCAGTTTTCAGGGACTCGAATGCTCCAGCCCGCCCGGTTGACAAAGATCCTCCACCCTTTGGCGCTCCTGGGGGGCGCACTCGTGACCGCCTCTGGATGGAGTAGGGATAAGCTCAGGATCACCAGGACACAACTACCCACGCTAGACCTCGAACGGGAGTATTTCATTACGTCAAGTCTATGCGCGGCGAGGGCGAAAATGGCGTCGTTCTAAGACGCACGCCCGAGGCGCTGTGCGTCTCCCAACCCAGTCTCACGAATGGGAAATGATGGAAGCGCCGCGGGAATATCGTCTGGATTATAGCGCGCGAAGTTTTACTGGTTGTGACGGAATTTCCGTTTCAGGTCCGGATAGAATTCCTTCATGACGTTGAACAGCGAATCGTAGCCGATTTGCACGCCCATGCGCGTGAACACGCCGTTTATGTTCTTGTCGTTCTGCGGATAGTAAGTGGTGGAGAGCGCTCCCGAAACGAAGTTGCCCAGGAATTCCGAGCTGTTGAATCGATCGCCGCCCGAATCGGTGCGCGTCACCAGGATGCGCGACAGCGCGTAGGCGGTTCGCTTCCAGCCGCTGCCTTGGCCCAGCCGGTAATAGCGCGGGTCCTCGTGCATCAGGGTGGGAAAAACGCCGGTCACGAACAGTTGGTTGGTGAAGCCGTCGGTGAAATCGGCGCCGTACCGCTTCCAATAACCGAGCACGCCCTGCCCGTAAGCCGCCTTCTCATCGGTGGCCTGTTCGATGGAGGCCGTGATACTGGTAAACCCGAACCAGAACGGATCGAAATAATACTTCACCAGACCGAACTTCTCGCCGGGGGTGAGAGCTTCAAAAGGTTGCGAAGGATCGTTGACGGTTTTGTAATTCGGCAGAAGCCCGAACATGCGATGGTCGTCGGCCGCGTTCGGGTCCGCGGCGGCCGGCGTTCCGGGCGCGATCTGCGCGGGGGCAGGCGTGACGCCCGGAGTTTCCGCGCCGGCTGGGGAAGCCGCTTGGGGAACCGGATCGGCAATAGGGGCAACCGCTTGCTGGCAGACTGCGGTGCTCGCGCAGGCGCACAGCAGAACCGCGCTAAGGTACACGTGCAGTTTCAGAAGGACGTCTCCAAAAAGATAATCCCTATTCTACTTGATTTGCCCGCTTTAGGAAACCGCGGCGGGAGCGGCCGTCTCAGGGAGACGCTCGATCTTCACCCGCGCGATGCGGTTGTGCACCATCGCCAGGATGATGAACCTCCGCCGCCCATACTCCACTGCATCCCCCTTTTTGGGAATGTAGCCCAACTGGAACAGCAGGAATCCGGCCAGCGTTTCGAAACCGGCGTCGCCCGGCAGCTCCAGGCCGTATTGCGTATCCAGATCGCGAATCGTGATCGCGCCATCCACCTCCACGCTCGCTGCCTCGGTGGCCGGGCGCGGCCGTTTGACGTCATGCTCATCGCCGATTTCACCGAAGATCTGCTCCAGCGCGTCTTCTAGCGTCACCAGCCCCGCGATGGTGCCGAACTCGTCCACCACAATCGCCAGATGAATGTGCGTTTCGCGAAACTCGTCGATCAGCTCGTTGAGCTGTTTGGTTTCCGGAACCACCAGCGGCTTGCGCAGCACGCGCGAGAGATGGAAGGGAGGCAGCGGGCGGCGCTTGGAATTCGCCATCCGGCGCTCCTCCCAGATGCGCATCATGTCCTTGTAATGGACGTAGCCGATGATGTGTTCCGGGCTGCCCTCGTACACCGGGAGCCGCGAGTATTCATGCTCGCGCATGCGCCGCAGCACCTGGTCGAGGCTCGCGTCCACCGAAATCGACACGATAGCGTTGCGCGGCACCATGATTTCGCGCGCGTAGTAATCCGATAGCTCCAGCAGCGCCTGGATGGCGTCCTCCTCGAAGCGGTGCAAGTGGCCCTCGCGGCGGCTGGAGCTGACGATCAGCTTCAGCTCTTCGGCCGAGTGTCCTCCCCCGCCGTGTCCCCGCAGTCCGATCGAGCGCGACACAGCCGCGGCCGAAGCTTCGGCGAAATAGGTGAACGGCGCGAGCAGCCGCGAGACCACCACCAGCACCGGCGCCACCAGGATCGCCATGCGGTCGGCCTTCTCGATCGCCAGATTCTTCGGCACTACTTCGCCGAAAACGATGTGCGCGTAACTGATGAGCAAAAACGCGATGCCGAAACTCACCACGTGCCACAGCGGCGTCCAGTGTGGCACGATCAGCGGCCCAAATATAGCCTGGAGCAGTTGGAACACCGTGTTCTCGCCCGCCCACCCCAGCCCGAGACTGGCCAGTGTGACGCCGGCCTGAGTGAGAGAAAGCAGGCGCGATGGATTCGCCAGCAGATTCAAGGCCGCTTGTGCGCCGGCTTGCCCTTCCTCCGCCAATGTGCGCAGGCGGCTTTTGCGAACCGAGATCAACGCGACTTCCGCGGTGGCAAAAAAGCCGTTGAGTAGCAGCACCGCCGCCAGGATGACGAAGCGATATCCCATTCGCGCTAATGCCGGAAGCGGAATCGGCGGTACGCTAGAATCAACGCAGTGCTGTCCAGCCGAACCGTCAAGTTCATCAACTTGAGCATAGCCGTTTTGCTTGTCCTGGTCTTGGCCGCCGTGTATTGGGTCGCGTACCGCCCGCTGCCGAAAAACTCGGGCCAGATCGCGGCGCCCATTTCCGCGCGCGCCAGCGTCGCGCGCGACGCGCTGGGGGTGCCGCACATCACCGCCGGTGGGTGGGAAGACGCCATTTTCTTGCAGGGCTACGCGACCGCGCAGGATCGGCTGTGGCAGATGGACGTACTACGCCGTCTCGCGGCCGGCGAATTGTCCGAGGTCTTCGGCGCCGGCACCCTTGAATTGGACCGCGAAGCCCGCGGGTTGCGCATGCGCGCCATCGCCGAGCAGGACGCGCGGTCGCTCGCCCCCGCCGAGCGCGCCGTTTTCGCGGCCTACGCGCGCGGCGTCAATTACTTCCTCGAGACGCATCGCCACGCGCTGCCGCTCGAATTCACGCTGCTCAATTATGATCCCCGCCCCTGGAGCATCACCGACAGCTTGCTGTGCGGCGTGCAAAT
>JASHQT010000591.1 GCA_030039005.1 Bryobacteraceae bacterium | reverse complement strand
AGGAACATTTCGGTCTCGGTGACGAAGGCCGAGCGCAAATTGTCGTCGAAGAACGGGAACTTGGTGCCGTCGGGGTTGAGCAGCCAGACGTTGCGAGTCTCCAGCCAATCGGAGAAGAAATTGTCGACCAGGGATTTGCGGGCGCGGGGATCGGCGAACATGCGCGCGACCTGCTGCTCGATGACCACGGGCTCGTGAAGTTTGTCGCGCACGGCGAGGTCGAGCAGCGTGTCGTCGGGGGTGCTGCCCCACAGGAAGAAGGAGAGCCGCGAGGCGAGCTCGACGTCGGAAATACGGTACGCGGAGCCGGGCGCGACGCCAGCGGGATCGGCTTCAATGCGGAACAGAAAATCGGGGCTGACGAGCACGCGCTCCAAAGCTTCGCGAATCCCGTCGTCGAACGTGCCGCTGGCGCGCCCGCGCTTGTAGAAGGCGAGCAGGGTGTCGACATCGTCTTCGGTGACGGCGCGGCGATAGGAGCGGCGGGCGAGGCGCGAGAGGATTTTTGTCGCGCAGGGGAGTTCGTCGCCTTGAGCCGCAGGATGGCAGACGAAGAGGAGATCGCGGCTAGGCGAATCGGCCGGCACCTTGCCGTCATACGGGCCGCCGATCAGCAAGGCGGCAATCGCGGTGGGCGCGCTGGGTACGTCCGAGGCGCGGCTGAACAGCGGGAGGCGATCGGGACCCGGGCCTTCGGGCTCCTCGTCTTCCGTTTTGAGCATGGTCGCCATCACCTTGTGCAAGCCGGCCTTCACGGGAAGGCGCGTCTGGAGCACTTGGTCGCCGTCATATATAAAAGTCTTGTAGGGCGCCTTGCCGCCACCGAGCGTCGATTGCCAGACGCGCTGGCCATCGATGCGCAGCTCGAACTGATTGGGCTCATTCAATCCGCGAATTTCGTTCGACCAGGTGCGCTGGAGGCGAAGCCTGAAAACGTAGTCGCCGTCCACGGGGAAATAGTGCTCGGCGGCAACACCGCCTTTGGAGCCGAGCGGAAAATCTTCGCCCAGGCGATCCACCTGGCGCAGGTACGTCAGATCGTTGGCGTTGTCTTTCAGGGCTCCATAGCGGACGAAGGCCGGCGGGATGCTGGTATCGCCGACGGCGCGGCGCGCGACAAACGTGGCAGCGGAGACGTAGCGATCGAGGAGGGCGGGCTGCATGTCCAGCGCGTCGGCATTGTTCTCGAAACCGAAGGCCTGCTGATCGGGCGGGAGCAGTTCGTGCGGGTCGACTTCGACCGCGACGAGATCGCGCACGGCGTTGGCGTATTCGGCGCGATTCAAGCGATGCAGATTGCCGGGGCGGCCGGGATTCACGCGCGTGGCGGCTACGCGATCGATTTGGGATTCGAGCCAGGAGGCGACCTTGTCGTAGGTGGCGTTATCGGGACGCGGGAGCTTGGGCGGCGGCATGGAGCGGCTGCGGAGCTTCGAGATCACCTTTTCCCAAGTTTCTTCGGTGTTCCAGGGGTTGTCGAAGTTGGCGCGGGTGAGAACAAGGCCGCCGGTCTTGAGCTTCTCGTTGTGACAAGCGACGCAATATTTGTTTACGAGCTCGCGAGCAGGGTTGGTATTGGGGCTGGGGGCGCTCTGGCCGCACAGGGTGAAAGCAGAGATCGCGAAACAGGCCGCGCCGATGAAAAACGTTCTCATTGTTCGGCCCTGCACTTATTCTGCGCTTCGCAGGGGTGGCCCAGCTTGGGGTCTGCGCCGTGATCGAGCAGCAGTTGCGCGCCTTCCTTGTTATATAGGACGCCGCCGAGCCGGTCGCCATTGCCGTTGGCGGCAAGATACGGGGTCAGGCCGGCCTTGCTGACGACGTTGATGGTGACGCCGAGCGAAATCAACTGGGCCAGCAGCTTGTTCCAGCCGCGATAGGCGGGGCCGTAGAGAGCGTTTTCGCCGAACGTGGTTTCGCCTTTGGGATCGACGCCGAGTTTCAGGAGCAAATTCACGGTCTCGGTGGCCTGCGCTTCGGTGACGGTGTCCTCACCGATGGAATGGTTCAAACCCGCGGCGGCCATGATGGCGGAGGCGTTGGTGGCGGTGAGGATTTTCGGATCAGCGCCGGCGTCGAGAAGAATATGCATCATCTCAATGTCGTTGGCGGAGGCCGCGAGCAGGAACGGCGTGGCGCCGGTGGCATCGAGATAACCGCCGGCGAAATTGGGCTGGGGCTTGGTCATGCGCGCGTTGACGTTCGCGCCATGAGCGAGGAGAGCTTTCACCAGCCGCAGCTTGGCCTGGCGATCGGGGATGCCGGACATGGCATCGTCAAAGCCGTAGACCGGATTGGCGGTGAAGCTTTCCCACTGGCTGGAGGCCCAATGCAGAGGCGTGAATCCGGCCGCCATGTTATTAGGGTCGGCGCCATGATCGAGCAGCCAGAGCGCAAGGTCCACCTGGCCGCGGACGACGGCCACCAGAAGCGGCGTATAGCCGAGGCTGCCAATGGTTTTCGCAATGCCTAGGAAGTTCGACACACGATTCGTTCCGCCGTCAGTTTGGGTGACGACGTTGACGTCCACGCCCGAGGCGAGGAAGGCCTGCACGGACTCCAGGTCGCCCACGCGCGCGGCGAAATGAATGGCCAGGAAGCCCTGCTTGGTGTGGGCGTTGAGATCGGCGTGCGCGGCAATGAGAGCTTTTACTACGTCGGGGTGACGCTCGGCGGCGGCCCACATCAGCGCGGTTTGATTTTCCTTCGGCTCTTTGGCGTTGACATCGGCGCCGTATTCGATGAGCATGCGAACGGCGTCCGCGCTGCCGGTTTTCGAGCACGTCATCAGCGGAGTTTCGCCGGTGGCGATGGGCGTGTTCGGCTTGGCGCCGGCTTTGAGCAGCGCGTGCACGAAAGCAGCGTCGGAGTTGGTACAGGCCTGCCAGAGCGGCGTCATGCGGAAATCGTTAGCAAGATTCGCGTCGGCGCCGGCCGTAAGGAGCAGATTCGCGGTGTCGAGATCGTTCCAGTGGGCGGACCACAGGAGGGCCGTGGAGCCATCACTGGAGCGGGCGTTGACATCGACCTTGTCAGCCAGCAGCGCGCGGACGGTTTTCGCGTCCTGGTTGCGGGCGGCGTGGATCAAGCGCAAATCGGGGGCGTCGGCGGCTCGCGCGATCCCGCAGAAGGCGAGAGACACTACCGCTGCTGCCGCCCAGCAGTCATTTGCATGCAGCATGAAAGACCCGTGGTCATTATATGAAATTTACGCGGGCTAAGTGATACGCCCTGGGAGATTTGAACTCAGGGAGGCGACGGGTTACTTGTCGAATTGAACGGTGGAGTCCACTTCGAAACGCCGGTAATCGCGGAAGTCGACGCGGTTAAGAAAGCACGAGTAGGTGTTGCGAAAGCAACCGAACCAGTAGGCGGTTTTGGGAAGCAGGTAGTTGGAGGCTCCGATGCGGACGACGCTGAAATCCACCGAGCGCTCGGCGCGGTCGAGCGGGAAGGCCGCGGGGATTTCCGTCGCTTCCAGTTCGACGTGCAGCAGCTCGCCGGTTTGCGGCCGCACCTGCAGGGATCCTTTGAAAGCCGGATAGGCGATTTCCGAGCGGAAGTTGACCCCGATGCATCCCGAGGAACGGTGACCCCGAAAGTCAAACACCGCGAGCGTTTCGCCGTTGGACTGGGTGGTGCCGGCGGGAGTGAAGTCCGCATCGGCCAGTTCGCCGAACACGCAATGCGAGATGGTTTTGAAGTCGCCGGTGCTCCAGGCCTTATCCATGGAACGCATGAAATCGGCGTTGACGGTTTCGGGCGTACCGGGAAGCTGTTTGCCGTTGACGGTCAGGCCGCTATAGGCTTCGCGCTCGTCTTCATAGGCGACTTCATTGGTAACGACGCCGTCAGGGACCCACTTCAAGGGTTTGGAGGTGCTCCGGAACATGCTGGTGATCTGCTTGGCGCGAAGAGTGGGGAGGTTTTCGAATTGGTCCTCGACCGATTGGCGCACGCGCGAGATCAGCGTTTGCGAGCCGAGGCCGACGGGCTCGGGTTTGCTGACCAAAGAGAGCTTTCGATCGTCGGCGGCTTCGTCGAGGTCGCGGCCCGCGAGCACATTTTCGCGCCACGCCTGCATGACTTCGGGACTTTGCGAGACCTCTAACTGTTCGGCCGTGGCCGGCCGCCGCAGGAACCGGACAGACTGCGCCGTCACCAGCCCCTTGTCGTCAATCCTCCCCTCGATGCGCACGAAATCCGCCATGCGGAAAGAAGCCAGCGACGGCGATCCGCGCTCGGGAAGATATTGGGTCTTGGAGTCCAGTTGAAAACGGATGACGCGCTGGTCAGAAAGCTCGATCGAAAGGGATTTCCCGTCCGAACAGACCATCCATCCCTCCAAGGCCAGTTTGCTGTGCGGCATGCCCAGCGGGTAGGCGGTGGAGGCCGGCTTGTGGTTTCCCGTGGAAAGTCCGCCGAACGTGAACTCTTCGGGAGGCGTCGAGACCACAACCTGGGAAAACGCAACCTGGGAAAACGCGCTGAGACCACAAAGGGTACAGATTGAGAAGGCGGCGGCGATGTTCATCGACTCCTCCGAGTGGCGCTATACCTTGCGTAGGTAGACGCTCGTTGGAACAATTTTATGACTTTTTCACGCCCCCGGAGAAATACTGGATTCTGCAGCGGTCCGCAGGGCACCACATGCGATCCAGCCGTTTCTTGATTTCCCTCCTGTGTCTCTTTAGCGTGGCCTGGCTCTGGGCCCAGGAGCCGTCGTGGGCCGACAAGCCCGTCGCGAGCTGGACCGAAGAAGACGCGCATGAGGTGCTGGACTCTTCGCCCTGGGCGAAGCTCGTGATTGCGGGGATTGCGCCGCGCCAAACCGAGGCCGAGCGCCGCGAAGGCGGGAATATGGGTCAACCCCACGGCATCGGATACGACGGCATCGACGATCGCTGGTTTCATCCCGAGGTGTTAGGAAATCCGTTTGGCGGGGCTCCGAGAACGGGCCCGCCTCTTCCGGTCTTCCGGGTGCTGGTGCGTTGGGAGAGCGCGCTTCCGGTGCGCGCGGCGGAGTTCAAGCTGCAGCAAAACGCTCCGCAAACGTTGTCGAACGAAGGATACATCATCGCCGTCTACGGAGTTCCGGGCCGGGACAAACACAGCGATCCGGTGAAGCTCGGCGAGCCGTTCAAGGAGCTGGCCGTCCTGCATCGCGAAGGCAAGCCCGACGTGAAGCCCGTGGACGTCGAGGTGTTTCAATTGGAAAACGGCGCAGCGGTGATTTACCGCTTTCCGCTCTCGGCGGAAATCAGCACGCGCGACACGCTGGTCGAATTCAAGGCGCTGATCGGACGCCTGCAGGTATCGAACGTGTTTCATCTGGACCGGATGCACTTCCGAGGGCAATTGGAGCTGTAAGGCTCGCAGCGCGCAGGCATGATCCGCGCGCCGGGGGCTCTTTTATGCCTTTTTTAGGCGTTTCGGCGCAAACTCGGCTGATGCCGGTGGCCGAAGCCATTCGAGCGCGGAACACAGTTGCCGCCAGGCGAAGGCAGGCTGAGCGGCGGAGCGCCCTGGGGGAGCTCGACCAGGCGACGCTGCAATGCTTGCGACTGGATCAGCTGCGCGCGGCAGTTCATAACAATCTGGTTAGCTTCCCCAGCCAGGTGCCCATCTTCGAACGGCACGACCGGCCCGATCTACAGAGACGCATTGTGCAGCTCTATTTCACCTTTGGGTGGAGCTGCGCCACCATTGCCGCGAGGTTCGGATTGCTGCGTCAGCGAGTGGGGCAAGTACTAAGTACCTGGAAAAGACGGGCGGTGGAAACCGGATATATCCAATTCATTCCACGGGAAAATGGCTCCATTCCCGAGACGGTCGAGATCGTACTTTGGCCGGTGGTCAGCGATTCCGGCGTACCTGTTGCGGCGGACGCTCAGAACTCAAACTCCAGCCGGGCATCTTTCGAAGAACGCTGATAGGTTCGATTAGAAAAACCTATCGAACGGCCAATCGCCTTTTATGCATTTTTCACGGTGCCGACCCCATACTGAACTGCAAAGGAAATCGCGCTTAAAACAAATCAGGTTTAGCAACTGTAGTTCATTCTGAATCCCGCGTACGGCTTCAGTGTTTCATCACAGGCTAGGCGTAGTGTGCCGTGACGAGAGCCTTGGTCTGCAGCGGTCAGTTCACTTCAACAAACGAGGTCAAGGAATTTTGAGAGGGCATATGAGAGTTTATTCCGCGCATGTAGCAGTAGGGCTGCTGACGGCGCTTCTTGGTTTTGGCAGTGCTCGACAGGCGCCGGCGCAGGAGTCGAACGTAAACACGAGCATCGTGGGTAGCGTGCACGACGCGTCTGGCGCGCCGGTGGCCGGAGCGGAAGTTGTTTTCCGGAATCTGGGCACCGACGTCACGCAAACCGTGGGTTCGGATTCCCGCGGCAAGTATGGGCTGCACAACATGATTCCCGGGTCGTACGAAGTGACCGCGTCGAAGTACGGATTTATCTCGAACAAAGTGAGAGTTACGGTGGAAGCGCGCCGTGAGATGCGTGCCAATTTGAAACTGAAGATCGCCAAGAGCGACGATACCCAATCGGCTAGCACGAGCGCGCCTAAGACTGGTGAGAATAAGAATGCTGAGGACAAGAAGCTGGATGCCCTGGAGGCGCGTATCGACCAGCTCGAAGCGGAACTGAGAGCGCGGCCCGCACAGCCGGCGACCAGTGCATCCGCGCCGGCGGCCAGTGCATCCGCCCCCGCGCCGCAGCAGGACACAGCGGCGGTGGTGCATGACAGCGCGGTCACACATGGTCCGCTGCTAGCGACTCTTACAACGAAAGATTCCGACACGCTGCCGGTCGCGCCCGGGAAATTAGGTTCGCCCGATATAACCAAGGCAGTGGCGACCGCGGTGTCCCCGGACCAGCAATCGGCGCTGCCGACATCTTCCTCGGCGCCCGCATCGGGTTCTCCGCAGAATACCGCGCCCCCGCCCACGCCGCCGGTGGACACGCAGACGCCTTTCGCTTACGCCGATTTCACTTGGTTGAATGGCACGCCGCGCAACAAGGATGTCGTGGTGGACACGCCTTTCTTCACTCCCGAAATTCGTTTCGACACCAACTTCATTAACGACTTCAACCAGCCCATCGATCACACCATGGGCGGTTCCACGGAAGAATTCCGCAACGGCGAATTTCAGGTAGAAGACATCGGCATCGGCGGCGATTTCCACTGGCAAAACGTCCGCGGCCGCGTGATGTTCATGGATGGTCTGTTCGCAGTCACTACGCCTCGTAACGACGCCAGCTCGGCAACCGGCACCTATCCGGGTGAGACGGGTGGTGTGGGCCAATGGGACTTGCAGGACGCTTACAAGTACGTGTCGGAGGCGTACGGAGGCTATCACTTTAACGTCCAGCACGGGATCAACGTGGATGCGGGTATTTTCGTGTCGTACGTGGGCCTGTTCAGTTACTACAATTTCGATAACTGGACTTATCAGCCCTCTTATGTGTCGTCCAACACGCCATGGTTTTTCCAAGGCGTGCGAATCCAGTGGTTTCCCACCAACAAGCTGAAGATCGAGCCCTGGATCATCAACGGCTGGCAGTCCTATGCCAAGTACAACGGTCACCTTGGGCTGGGAGGCCAGCTCCTCTGGATGCCGACGGAATGGTTCAAGCTGGTTGCTAACCAGTATGGCTTCGGAGAGGATAATCTGGGCCTTCCCAAGACGCAGCGCATCCACACCGATGACAGTATCGAAGTCCGTTACTACAACAAGCCGGAAAAGACCAGCGGAATCGACAAAATGGCGTTCTCGCTGACTGGTGATCTGGGCTGTCAGTACGGCGGCGGAATCCAGTGTCACGGCGGCGCGGAGAAGAGTTCGTTCCTGGGCTGGATGGGATACCAGCGGTTCTGGTGGGACAAAGATCTGTTTGCAGTCACTGTAGGCGGTGGCCAGATGAACAACACTGGACGGTACCTTACGCTGCTGCCTCCCATCGATGGAGCGTGGGCTGCGGTGGGTAGCGCCTACTTCACGCAACTTCCGGGGCAGCCGGCTGTCATGTACGACAGCACTATCACCTTCCATTACATGCCGAAGGAGTACATCACCTGGTGGGCGGAAGTTGGTTACCGCCACTCGAACGTGCCGTACTTCTCGGGCCGTGGCGGCATCACGCCTCCGGGCGGCAACAATGCATTTCCTCAGTACTACACGTGCATGAGCGGAGCATCGTCCATGACAGCGAATTTGGCTGCCGCGGAGGCAGCTTGCGGCGGCGGCATTAAAAGCGTATGGTTCCCGGATCTCCGCGAAAGCACGTCTTCGTTGGGATTCGGTGTCATGGTGAAGTTTTAGCGCTCAGAGCGATGATCGGCAGCGTCACGTTGTTCTCAGGCGGCTCCTTATTGCGCCGCGCGCGTGGCGCTGTGCAGTTAACTCATGCTGTGGAGGATTACCATGCTTAAGGAACGAAACATCTTATTTTGGACTTTAGCACTCGCCGTGTTCCTGGCCAGCCTGACCGCCACCTTTGCGCAGAGAGCGTCCACGCCCAAGGCACACGACAAATATGCGCTCGGAGAGGCCGACGTAAAAGAACTTCTGCTGCTCATGGACACCGATAAGAACGGCAAAATCTCCAAGGCGGAGTACATGGGCTTCATGGAGAAGGAATTCGATAGGCTGGACAAGGATCACAGCGGCGAGCTCGACCCGCAGGAGCTGACACAGTCGCAATTACGTCCGACTCACGTTTTCACGAACGCGGGGAAGTGATTGCCGACGCCGTGTAGGCGCTTACACGATTTCCGGGCGCCCCGCTTGCAGCCAGTGCAGACGGTGCTCGAGACCGGCTTTCGCGAAGGCGGCTGAGATGTCCTGGCGCGATTCGGAAAAATGCCGCCAGCCCTCGTAGTGCAGCGGAATGATTCGTGCTGCGGGGAAGGCGCGCGCGAATTGAATGCCATCGGCCGCGCTCATGGTGAGGTGCGCGGGGCCGACTTCGGGAACACGGGCCGCGCCCATGAATAAAATCGCGCGATGGATGGGAAAGCGCTGGTGGATTTCGTTCAGCGCGTCGTACCAGACGGTGTCGCCGGAAATGTAAACCGCTCCGACGCCTGAGCTGCTTTCGGGGGATCCGGCGCTTTCGAGGACGAAACCGGTGACCGGACCGCGATCGCCGCCTTCCGGACCATGTCGCGCCGGTGTCGCAGTCACCTTCAGCACAGAGCCATCGGTCGCCGGCAGTTCGATGTTCGCCCAGGCTTGGAGGCCGCGAGCGTTACCCCCCAGCCGCGCAGCGCCCGCTTCCGTGGTTAAGACGTTCCGGGCACGGCGCAAGGCATCGCGACCGAGGCGATCCAAATTGTCCGCATGATGGTCGTGGCTGAGGAGTACCACATCAAAGCTCAGCGACTCGGGCGCCACGGCGGGGCCAACGGTCTTATGAAGCGTCACCGGGCCGGTGGTGTAATCGCCGCCGGGAGGATCGAACGTCGGATCGGTCAACCAGCGCAGCCCACCAAATTCCAGGAGCGCGGTGGGGCCGCCGACATAGGTGATTTTCAATGGCGTATGGTTCATGGCTGGGCAGGTTTTACCAGAATATCGGAATGTTGTGAAACGGAGTGCATGCGCCACACATTGCGGACTGTTCCGTTGAAGCGTAAACATAGATCATGACGATTACAACCAAGGACAAGCTGGCGGCGAACTGCATTGGGGGAGAGTGGCTCGCAAGCGAGAGCACCGAGACGGTGGAGGTAACCAACCCGGCGACGTCGGAAAGCCTTGCGAGCGTCGCCCTGGGAGGCGGTGAGGATATCGGCAAAGCAGTGGCGGCGGCCGCGGCTGCGTTTCCTGCGTGGCGACGGACGCCCCCCGCCGAACGCATCGAATATCTGTTTGCGTTCAAACAGCTTTTGGAAACGCATTTTGACGAAATCGCCAGACTCACCACGCTCGAAAACGGAAAGACCCTGGCGGAATCGAAGGCCGAGCTGCGACGAGGCGTCGAGAATGTCGAAGTGGCGTGCGGGATTCCGACGCTCATGCAGGGCTACAACCTGGAAGATGTTTCGAGCGGCATCGACGAGATCATGATCCGGCAACCGCTGGGAGTGGTGGCCGCTATCACGCCGTTCAATTTCCCGGCGATGATTCCGCTGTGGTTTCTGCCATACGCGATCGCCTGCGGGAACACATTCATCCTCAAGCCTTCCGAAAGGGTGCCACTCACCGCGCGCCGCATCGTCGAGTTGTTGCACCAAACCGGGCTCCCGCGGGGCGTGGTGAACCTGGTGGTGGGCGCCAAACCGGCCGTCGACGCGCTGTTGCGGCATCCCGAGGTGAAGGCCATCAGCTTCGTCGGATCCACGCCGGTGGCCAAGTACATTTATGCCGAAGGCGCGCGGCACGGCAAGCGCGTGCAATGCCAGGGCGGAGCGAAGAATCACGTGGTGATCATGCCGGATGCGGATCTCGACATGGCGGCCAAGATCGTCAGCGACAGCGCGTTCGGTTGCGCCGGGCAACGCTGCCTGGCCGTTTCGACCGCCGTCGTGGTGGGCGAAGCTAGCGCCAGATTTTCCGATGCCATCGCCGGGCTCGCGTCCGGCCTGCGCGTGGGCGATGGATTGGATGAAAACGTTCAGATGGGGCCTGTGATCTCGGCGGAGAGCAAGCGGCGCATCGAGGGCGCCATCGCGAGCGGCGTGGAGGGCGGCGGCCGGCTGTTGGTGGATGGGCGCGGCGGCAACGGCAATCGAGGTAACTTCCTGCGTCCCACAGTGCTCACCGGCGTCGGTTTCGAGCATGCGCTGGCCACTACGGAAATCTTCGGTCCTGTCCTTACGCTCGAACCCGTGGACGGCCTGGACGAAGCTATCGCATCGATCGCCAGGAATCCGTATGGCAACGCGGCGTCCATCTTCACCACCAGCGGCGTGGCGGCGCGCAAGTTTCGCTACGAAGTTCCCACGGGCAACGTCGGCATCAATATTGGAGTCGCGGCGCCGATGGCCTATTTTCCGTTCAGCGGCTGGAAGGACAGCTTCCTAGGCGTTTTGCACGGACAGGGGCGCGACGGCGTGGAATTTTACACCGACAAAAAAGTCGTGGTCGAGCGCTGGCCAAAAGAATGGTCGCGAAAATTCTGATTGACGAACGCGCCGGTGCGGAGGGAGACTAACCCGGCGATCCACCTCGCTCGAAGCGGATCTTTTCCGCGCGCAGCAGGCGGATGAAATCGGGAAGCTCATGCAGCGAAACAATCCCGCCGGAAGGCGCGTGCTGGGCCAGACGCCGCGATTCGTCCGGATCGTTCATCATGAGAATCGCGTGGACGCCGGCAGTCCGGGCCACCTTGATTCCTTCGGCGGTGTCGGCGAGAAACATGGTGCGCGCAGGGGCGAGAGATGCGCCGGCGAGAGCACAGAGGAGGGGCGCGGCTTTGATACCCCCTGAATTGCCGCGATGCCAGACGCCGTCGAAATCGGCGGGCGCCAAGCGTTCAGTGAATCGCAGAACAGCCGCTTCCGACAGTGAGGAAGCGATCACCCGTTTGACGCCCATGGATTTGAGTTCGGCGAGCGCGGGGATGACGTCTTCATAGATGGTGGCTTCATTAACGGCTTGCAATTCGAGCGCGTCATGGAAATGTGCGCCGGAAGATTCCATCAAGTTGAGCAAATGCCAAAAGGATCGGCTGGCGGATGCGCTGGTCTGTTTGCGTCCCCACATGCGCGCGGCCATTTCGAGAAACGGCTGGGAGGGAAATTCGGCCAGGCATCCGACCGGCTCGAAGAGCACGCCGTCGATTGGCTGCATCGATCAGGCGGCCGCCAGCTTTGTAAGACCGGAAGCCAGCAGGCCCTTGGCCATATCGATCTTGGTGGAGTTGTACTTGAGCGGTGCTGCATTGGCGAGCGCGATGGCAACGGCTTGATCGCGCAGGACATCCTCTGCGCCAGCGCTCAGGGGCTTGCCGCGCAAGAAATTTTCGACCGTGCGTTCGCGCAGCGGTTTTCCGGCGATGCCTCCGAACACGACTCGCGCGTCTTCAATGGTATTGTCACGAACGTCGAGCCGCAAAGCTAGCGATGCCATGGCGAAATCCCAAACGCCGCGCGGGCGCAGCTTTTCAAACGACGCACGCAGGTTGGGATTGGGGGGAGGCAGGGTCACTTCGGTGAGGATTTCGTTGTAGCGGACCACGTGAGATTGAATTCGTCCGTCCACCAGCAGGTCACCAGGGACCAAATGCTCGATGCTGAGCTGCTTGGGGCCGGCAGGTGTGGCTAGCGTCGCGGTCGAGTCGAAGGGAATTAGTGCGACGGCAGCGTCGCCGGGATAGACCGCGTAACACAGACGGCCGCCCATCGCGGAATGGTAATAGCTGTTGTCGCCGATGGCGCCATAACAAAGATAGCCGCCGTTTCTCCAGCAGGCATAACCGCCGCGCAGATACTGGCACCAGACTTCCTGCAACAAATCGCCGCCGATGGTGGAGGCGTTGCGCAATTCCGGCGACGAGATCATGCCGATTGCCTGGACCAGCATCGGATAGCGCTTCCGCAACAGCTCGGATTCGGCGATCTCGGAGAGCTTGGTAGCTGCGCCGATGCGGACGGCGCCTGTCGAGTCCTCGCGGATGTAGCGCAGATTCTGGATGGTCTTGATGTCGACCAGATACGCCGGCGCTTGCTTGAGCCGGTTCTTCAAGCGAATCAGCAGATCCGTGCCGCCGGCGTAGACGCCCGCTTCCGTCCCGTGATGAGAGAGAATCTGGATCGCCTCATCGACGGTGCTGGGCCGATAAATGGAGATCTGCTTCATCCGCGGCTCCTTTTCCCGGTCAAGCCGGCCATGATCTTATCGCGCGTGATGGGATGCTCGCGAATGCGGACACCGCAGGCATTGTAGATGGCGTTTGCGATCGCGCCCGGCACGGCCCCAATAGTGGTTTCGCTGAAGCTCTTAATGCCATAAAACCAGCGTGGCTCCAGGCTGTCGATATACACCTGGGTCTGTTGCGGGACGTCCATGATGGTGGGCAGGCGGTAGGACAAATACCCCACGCTATAGTGGCGCGTGCCGGGAAATTCGCGATCCCAGGGGATGGCATCGGTCGCGACCTGAGTGCTTTCGACTAGCGAGCCCACCATGTCGGCTTCGGCCACTAGAGGATTGATGACGAGACCGGTATCGTGCACGTAGGTTGCGCGGACGAAGCGCCAGTTGCCGGTCCAAGTGTCCACTTCGACCTCGGCGAAGCAGGCCCCGACACCCTTATTCGAAGCCCCGCGCTCGCCGCCGGAGACGCCGCGTCCGGTCTGATGAATCGGACCGCTGTTCAATTTCACCAGAGCGGCGAAGCTGATGGCACGATCGGGATGGTCTTTGGATGAGATCACGCCATCCCGAATCGCAAGCGCGGCGGTGGGGAGCTTGAGCGCGGCCGAGGCGCGGGCGAGCAGATCCTTGCGCAGCTTATCGGCGGCGCTTGCGATTGCGGCGCCTTGCAGCGTGATGGTCCGGCCGCCGTACCACTCATCACTGGTGGGTGCGATGCCGGAATCGCCCCAAACGATGCGGATTTTGTCGCGCGTGGTAAACCCGAGCATCTCCGCCGTGAGATGAGCCAGCGCCGTTCCCGCGTTCGAGCCGCTGTCGGGGAGAGCGACCTTCATGGTCACGAAGCCATCAGCACCCAGTTCCAACTCGGCGCTGAAAAGATTCGCACCACGCGCCGAGGCCAGGCGAGCAAAAGGCTCTTCGCCCTCGTGATAACCCATGAGGCCGCCGTGATGCTGCGACATACCGAGGCCGAATCCGCGCTTGAACCTTCCGGAAGCGCCGCCGGGAACGGAATTTCGCTTGTCCCAGCCGAAGGACTTGCGCCCCTCTTGCAAGACTTCGGCGGAGGCAAAGGATTGATAGGGGTGACGGGTGTCTTGCGGCGTCAGGCGCGTAATGTGTTTCAGGCGAAACTCGATGGGGTCCATGCCGACTGCTTCCGCCATCTCATCCATCATGTTTTCCCAGGACCACTTGGTTTCCTGCTGGATGTGGCTGCGCGAGGGGCCCGGGCGCGGCGCGTTGGTCCGGTAGGCGCACCACAACGAGCGCCAGTTCGGGACATGCGCGGTGTACAGTTCCAGTTGATTGAACGCGTTGCCGGGGCCGTCGGCATGCACGCCGAATTCGAGCTCTCCCACGCTGACGTAGACTTCGTGATGGATGGCCGTGATGCGACCGTCCCTGGTGGCGCCTACTTTGAATTTGGTGATTGTTTCCGGCTTAATCACAAGCTGCGCCAGTTCCTGGTCCTTGGGGAGCATGACTTTTACCGGGCGGCCGGTCACTTTCGCCAAGTGCGCGATCAACGGATAGAATCGATCGGCGGCCAGGCGCGCCGAGCCGAACGTAGAACCGTTCCATTTGTTGATGAAGCGAATTTTCGAGGGATCGATGCCCAGCGCGTTGGCCAGATCCTTGCGCGGAGGATAAATTCCCTGCCCCATGCCCCAGAACGTGAGGCGGTCGCCGTCCCATTTGGCGACGCTGCCGCTGGGTTGAATAGGAAACGATACCGCGCCAGCGAAGTGATAACTAAATTCCTTGATCAGGTCTGCCTCGGCGAACCCTTGATCGACGTCGCCCTGCTCGGCGGCCCAGGTAGCGTTGGGGAATTTGGCGGGGGAATCGGGGTGGCGCAGCAGGTTGCCTTTTCCTCCGCGCAGATCGGGCGCATCCGGCGCCATCGTGTCTTGGAGCGTTGAGGCGAAGGGCAGGACTTCATATTCCACTTGAATGGCGGCGGCCGCGTCTTCAGCTTGATCCTCGGTCTCGGCGGCTACAATCGCGACGGCTTCACCCTGGAGATTCAATTCTTGAGGGAGCGCGGCAGGCATGGCACGCTGGCCGCCGGTCATGGGGCCTTGCGGCTGGGGAGCATTCCGACAGGTAAGAATCGAGGCGACGCCCGGCATGCGTTCCGCCGCGCGGGTGTCGATGGATTTGATGCGCGCGTGGGGATGCGGGCAGGTGAGGAACTTGGCGTAAAGAAGGTCCGGGAACCAGACGCGCGAGGCGTATTGCGCTTGGCCGGTGAACCTGGGGATGGAAACCTCAGGAAGAGCGGGCATGGCCTTGCCGAGCACGTGAAGGTTCTCGGGTGGATAGCCCTGCCATTTTTTTGTGACGATCTTTTGTGCGCCTTCGATCACCACGTCGCCGGGCAGATGGCCGCCGCTGGTGGAGAAATCGCGAACCATGGGGAGCGCGACGTGAACAATGGACTCAGGTGTGGATTCGATTGCGGTCTTTTTGCCGCGCAGGTCCTTTTCTCGCAAAACCGCCGCAGAATCCATGACCGTACGGATGATGGCAGGATACGCCGCGCAACGGCAGATGTGCCCGGCTAATGCAGCTTTCACGTCATCGACGGACGGATTGGGATTCTTATCCAGCAGAGCTTTCGCGGTGACTATCCATCCGGCAGTGCAGAATCCGCAGTCCGCGGCGACGTGGGCGTGGCCGATGCGCTGCAATGGATGCAGATCGTCTTCTCCAGTGCGCACAACGCCACGTGCAGGCTGTGCGCTTTGATCGCCCACGCCTTCGATGGTGAGAATCCTTTTGCCCGCGGCTTCGGTTGCCAGCGTATGACAGGAATAGATGGGAATTCCATCGACGAGCACGCTACAAGCTCCGCAACTGGCGCGATTGCAACTTCGGTTGGTTCCCGTCAGGCCCGCTTTCATCGCAATCACCTCCCACAGCGTGGTGCGCGCTTCGTATGCGGCGGCGAAAGGCTTTCCGTTGATGAGGAACGTCCCCTTCTCACTTGTCATGGGCGAGGGGAGCGCGCGCGCGGCAGTCGCGGGGGTGGTAGTGAAAAAGACGGATTCCGCTCCAACGGCCGTCAGGACAACGCCCGAGCCGGCGGCTTTCAAGAAATTTCTTCGCGAATAGCTCATCGTTCTCCTTGCGTTGCGCCGTTTCGCGGAAAGACATCCGGACGGAATTGTTTGTGGCAATTGGTGCAGGAGGCATCCAGCGCTTCTGCCAGCGCGGCGAGCGCAGTAAAATCCTTGGCCTCCGCGGCCCGATAGGCAGCAGCGCCGACGCTTGCGAGCGCTTGGGCGTCCCGGGTCCAGTCGGCGCTGTTCTTTGGCACGCGGCCGGGCAGAGTCAGCAGGTTTCCAGATTCAGCCAGCGCCAACGCGCCGCGGCGCACCGGAGCCCAGTCCGCTTCTTGCTTCGGCGCACCTCGATTGACGAACAGCAGAACTTCGTTGGATGCCGGATGAATGAGATCCAGCATGAGCTGGCGGAGGGTGGGGCCCTGCGCCCCAGCGATCGTGGCGGTGAGCGCCAACAAGAGCATCGACGCCGGCTTCATACGATTTGCTCGCTTTAGTCTATCGCTTTCAATTTTGAGATGGGCTTGGGGAGCGGCGGGCGTTCGCTCTCGCACTTTACTGGCGGCGGCCCTGTCTGGCCGTGGCTCTATCGTGAATTGGTGCGTGCGCCCGCGCCCCGCGGCATTTTGCGTACGCCATTGACTACCGGCGGAAGGTCCCCGAGTTCGTCGTAGACCTCCGTAATGAAACGGTCCTTGCTCTGCTGTGTGTCGCCCAGCGTCGTCGCATCATACGGTGCGGTCAGGTTCGCGGCCAGAACTTCTTCCAAGGACCTGCCCTGGTTCCGCAGATCCCGCACCTTGGCCAGGATATCGACCAGCATGGCGCGATAACTGAGCAGATCCTTCTTGGTGACCAACGTGCCGTGTCCGGGGACCAGCGTGGTGTCGGGCCCGGCGATCCTTTCAATCAGGTCAACGGCCTCGAGCATGCCTTTGATGGAGCCACCATTCGCCTGGTCCGCGAACGGGTAGCCGAAGTTGCGATAGAAATCCTCGATATAGATCACGTTGGCCTGGTTGAAGCGGACAATGGTGTCACCGGCGGTATGAGACGGCATCATCGGAATAAAATCCACCGTCTCTCCATCCATGTGGATGGTGACCGCGGGCGTGCCGGGCGAAGTGTACCGGTACGTCGCAGTGGGAACGCCGGCGGGATCAAGATCGCGAGCAGCGTTACCGGATCGGCTTAGCATTTCATCGCGGAGATTTTCTTGAGCAAAGATCACCGCGCCTTGTTTGGCAAAAAAAGCATTGCCTCCCGTGTGGTCGGGATGAATATGGGAGTTGACCACAACCTTAATAGGAGCGCTGGTGAACGTCCGGATCGCGTCGAGCGTCTTCGAGGCCAGTTGGGGATCCTCGGTATCCACCATCAGAACACCGTCGGAACCGAAGAGGACCGCAACCCTGCCACCAGCGCCATCGGGATGTGCCGGATCAAGTCCGGCCGAACCATGCAGAGCGTAAAGATTCGGAGCCAGCTTCTCGGTGACCTGCATCTTGATCTTGTCCCAGGGCGTCTGGTAGCCTGGCGCAAATTCGTACGGCCCTTTTCCCGGTGGAACCACCGGGATGGGATAGGGCCGTTGCTGTCCCCAAACGCCCGCGGAGACGACGCACATGACACCCAGCGCTCTTGCGAATCGGAGTATCCGTTCCATGGCCTCTGTCCTTCCCAGCTTGCGTTTCGATATTACCGGATTTGTCGGCGTGGAAGGCTGATAGGCCCGCCGGACGGAGGGCTGACGCCCAACCGTAAGCACGACGACCAGCCCTCCCAGTGGTGGTGGCCGGCTGCTCTGAGCATCCGCGGGATTTAGTTGTCGCTCGGCGGTTCCGCGTGGTCGATGACAATGACGTCGGCAGGACCCTTTTGTGCCTTCAATCGCAGGCCTAACTGCTGTTCCACAGCGGCGAAAACCGTAGGCCCGGAGGTGTCGACTTCCTCTCCGTTGATCCTCCCTCCCGCAGGGAACCCTGGCGGCGGATCTCGCGTGAACTCCAAATTGAAATCGTATCCGCCCGGCAGGTCCGTCAGGTCGACGACGGGCCGATCCATGAGCAGAGACAAACGATATGCAAAGGAATCCATGGGTGCGTACGTCGCTTTCATCCTGATGTGCAAAAACGGCGCCTCAGTCTGGTCGATCCACGGATCGCCGCCGTTCGCGGCCTCATGCGGCTTTAGCTTGGTCGCAGCCCCGCCCACTGTAAGTGCATAGATGGGCATCTCCCGTTTTTCGCGATGGAACTTCAACCGCAACCGATCGACAAGCATGTTCATTAACATGACGTGAAGCTCGCCGGCACTGGAAGGCTTCTCCGCCTTCGCGTCCATGTCGAAGCGGCCGGTGTCCAGCCATGCTGGGCCGCCCACGATTTGCTCAGGTTTGACTCGATACGCCACCTGAACCATCATCTTGATCGTGCAGTTACGAGCCTCATACCGTTCGCCGCCCGGCGCCGGCCGGATTCCGCCGCCCTGTGCAGTTCCAGCGCTCGGCTTAAGCGATGCGACTTCAAACCGGAGGTCGGCCGGAATTTGAGTGGGCGTTTGGGCTAGTAGCAGGGTCGTAAATAGAACGAACACGGCTGTGCGGTACATGCACTGATTATTTCACCTTCGGTGAGTGGCCAAATTCGGAAGTTGGTCGTTCGCGGGGGCGCGGATTTTGGGTCAATCATAGGCGAAATCGACACTGACGGCCGAGATCCCAGGCTCTTTTAGCGTCCGGATGGCGCGTATTCCCTGGCCGAAAATCATGAGGCCGCGCGCTCGTTTGCAACGAACGTCAAGGCTTCGTCGAATCTGGGTTGGCGCAGATTATGCCTGACCTGTTCCCAATGAATTCTCCCGAAAACGGTTTTCGAATGGCTATCGGACAAATCGACTTCGCGCGCCCAGAAGCGTTCCTGAAAATCGCTGTATGCGGGGACGGGCTCGCTCCAATCGACCGGCTTGCCCGCGGAACCCAGATTGAGGAAGGCCAGGGCGTAGAACATGTGAGCGAGCTGTCTCATCAGATGGAACCGGGCTGCCTGATACGGCGTTGGCGCGGCTGCGAAATATTCCTGAAGATAGCTCTGTTCCTCGGCTTCGTTGGAGACGAGCATATTCGCCACCACCGCCAGGTCGGCATAGCGATCGTTCTGGAACGCAGCTTCCCAATCCACCAGCCACAAGCGGCTCCCATCGAAGAGGATGTTGTCGGGCTTGAACAGGTCGTTATGACTCGGCGCCAAGTCCGCATCGAGAGAGGAATTGACCGCGGATAATCGCGCGCGTTGAGCAAGAAATTCCTCAAGATCAGGCTCCGGTAGGATGCTTGCGGCGCGGAACTTCGTAAGAAAACCATCCAGAGCGGGCCCTTTGTTCAGCAGGAACGTGCACGTGGTGTTGAAGGGCGCTACCGGGAAGGGCGGGAGCGCGTGCAGAGTGCGTAGAGCAGCGGGGATGCGATGCAGCGCGTCCGCGGCCGAAAACGGTACCGCCTCCACAAAATCGGTGATGGAGATGCGGTCTTCGGCGCTAGCGTACCAGACGCGCGGAGCGAGTCCCGCGTGGGCCGCCGCCTGCATGCACTGAAATTGACGCGGCATATCGCCAGCGCGCGTGTTGATCCGCAGCAGGTAGGCGGATCCTCGCACGACGATGCGATAGGCGCGGTTGGAGCCGGGCCGCTCGGTGAGGTTTTTGATGTCATCGAATGCTGCGACACCGAAAGCTTCGTTCAGGCCGCGAGACACGACCGCAGTATTCTCTTGCGGAATCATCGCCAGTTTATTGTTTCGGGCTCGCCAGGTACTCTTTCTCGCTGACTGCGTCCAGCCATTGGGTGTGGCCGTCGCTGACGTCCACCGAAAACAGCGTGGTGGATTGGCCGGGCGCTGCTCCGTGCCAGTGCGGCACGCCGCCCGGAACATACGCCGTGTCGCCCGGGTGAAGCTCCTGAACGGCATGCCCCTGGACCTGCGTACGCGCGACGCCCTCCTCGCAAAGCAGCACCTGGCCGCGCTCGTGGACATGCCATTTGGTGCGCGCCCCGGCCTCAAAATGAATGCGGGCCGCCCGCACGTGGATATTGCTTTCCAGGCGCTCAACCTTGCCGGTGAAATTCGCATTCGGATCCGCCGGTTGTTGCGCTGTGAGTATCGAAAGTGAGATGAACAACCAGCCCGCCCGAATCATCATCGCGCTGCCTCTTCCAATCCGAAAGCCAGCAGCACGTTGCCGGGCAAACCGCCGCGCGCCGGATAGCCGGATACGGTGAACAACATCCCATCGGCGATCACCGGACCGGCCACGTCGATCGCGCCGCCGCGTCCAGGCAGGCCGTTCACGGTTTGATATTCGTGAGCCGTGTCGTAATCCCAGACGATCTTGCCGGTGGATGTCGCATAGCCGCGCAAGTGTCCATCCACCGCGCCGGACCACACCACGCCTGGAATCGCCGTCACGGCCGCCGATTGCGCGGGACTGCACGGCCGGTGATCGCCGCAGCCCGGCGGCGGCGTTTGCCACATCCGCTCGCCGTTGTCCACGCGAAAGGCGAACAGGCCGCCGCCTTTATGCGGATCTAAACTGTATGTGCGATCGTTGCTGCCGGGCTTGCGGGCCACTTCGAACGTGACGTCCGAGAGCGCCACATAGACGTTGCGTCCATCGGTAGCCGAGCCCCATTCGATTCCGCCCACCGTCCCGCCCTCGCCGATGCGCGCTTTCCACAGGATCTCGCCGCGTTTGTCCGGATCAGCGGCGTAGATCACGGCCGATTTCTGCCCAAGCAGCAGCGCGCGGCGTCCGTTGGGCAGCGAAATCAGAATCGGTGAAGACGCGAAGTCGAAATCGGGGCCTTCCGAATCCGGGCAGTTCACCTTGCCTTCGAGCTGGCAGGAGCTGTTCCATGCATCCTTCGCGGTGAACTGCTTCGACCAAAGAATTTCGCCGGAGGACATGCGGAGCGCGACCACGGAGTCGCTCAACGCGGTCGGCGGATCGGAGTAATTGTCGCCCGTCGCTACATACATGGTGTCGCGCGCGGGGTCGAGCGCCGGGGCGGTCCAAACGCCAGCTCCCGAGGGTCCCCAGGTGGTGGATCCTTGGCGCGTCTTGGGCTGTGCTTTGGCCCGCTCGGCAATCATATAGGTCTTCCACAAAACTTTTCCGGTTGCGGCGTCCAGAGCCGACTCGCTTCCTCGGAACGTGCAACACAAGTATCCGGACGCAACCGACAAAGCTTCCTCCCGCGATGCGGAACCGACGTACAAACGATTCCCGTACAAAACCGGAGTGGCTGTCATGGTGGAGGCCGGATGCTCGTCCGCGCGCACTTTCCACAACTGTTTGCCGGAGGCCGCGTCGAGCGCGTACACGAATCCGGCGGAATCGCCGAAAAACACGCTGGGATTGCCGCCCGCCTCGCCCACCGTGATGCCGGAGCGAACTTGCGATTGCACGGTGGTGGACCAGTACGTGCAGCCGGTCCGCATGTCGAGAGCGGTCACGGTGCCGTCCTGTCCGCCGGCGAAGATTCTGCCTCGATAGATGGCCGGCTGGGATCGCATGGTGGAGGTGTCGGCAAACGCGAAGGCCCATTTCAGCTTCAGACGCGGCAGATCTTCGGCGCGGAGTCCCGCCTCCTTAGCCTGCTGGAACCTGGTATTTGTAAGGTCCGAGCCCCAACCCGCCCAGGCGGACCCGCCGGTCCATTGGGCGCTTCCGGCTGAGCAAAGATTGGCGATCTCTTCGCGCTTGCGCTCCAGCGTGACCGCCGTTCCCAGAAACGTCGCCACCTTCAGGCGCTCATCGGGCGAAAGCGCGGCTGCCTGCGTCTTCATGACGCCCGCTTCGAGCGTTTTCTGAATTGCCGCCGGCGTCATGGATTTGAGCGCGGCCAATTGTGGAACCCTCCCGCTCGCCCCGGCTTCGGAGTTGTGGCAGGAGGCGCAATGTGTTTGAAAGAGGTTTGCGGCGTAAGGATCATCCGCCGCCAGTGCTATTACGGAAGCGAACACGAAGAGCCAACAGAGCTTCATACAAGGTCCTCACTTCCCGACTTTTCTTACTTGCAACTTTGCCTATTTGCCAACCATGTGCTGTGCGTCTTTTTCGTCTTCGGTGCAAACATACTCGCCAATGTCGTCGGTGGTATCGAGGTCGGCGACGCGCTCGATCTTCCAGGGCTTTGCGTAAGCCCCCGGATCGTCAATGGTGAACTCGATTTCGAGATGTCCCAGATCAGGGCGCCGGAAACGCTCGATCACGTGCATCTTTTCGGTGTGCGGGTGCCCCGCGGTGTCGAGCCAGGAGCGGTCGTCGAAACCAACGGTATCGATGACCAGCGTGTCGCCCTCCCAGTGCCCGATGGAGTGTCCCATCCAGAACGGATTGGGATCGGCAGGATGACCGCGGCCATCCAGGAAAACCTGCCGATGGCTGGGAATGTCGTCTTCAAAGAGCATCACCAGCAAAGTGGGAGTCTGGACCAGCTTGAACGGGAACAGCGCTCCGGCATTGGTGATCCCGCGGGGAAGGCAGCGAGCGCCGGGAGCATCTTTTCCATTATTCGCGGCGCGCTCATCGAGTAATTTCTGCGCCCACGGCAGAGGCTCCGGCTTGCCGGGATCTATGGTTCGCTCGGCGTACCAGACACCGGTGAGGTCCGGTTTGCCGTCCGCTGTACGCGGAGCCGGACCCGATGGCGCCGCATGCGGGCTGGTGAGTTGAATCCGGAATTCGCGGCCGTCACCTAAGGTGCCTAACTGGTATTCGAGCAGATGAACGTCCAGGCGTGCCGGCTGCGCTGCGGCGACGGTCACTCTTTTCTTAATTGGATAAAAGCCTGGGGCAACAATGGTCACTTCGTAATCGCCCGGCGGGAGTCCGGTGAGAGTGAACTCGCCCGTCGCGGACCCAGCGATTTTGTGGACCGACTGCGTGGCCGCATTTACGGCTTGAATCTGCGGGCTGGCGACTGCGGCGCCGTCGGAGTCCACCACGGTTCCGCGGATGACACCGTCGCTTTGCGCGAAGGCAGTTATCGCGAACCCAAGCGTGGCGCACGCGAACGCCACAAGCGCGGCCAGCTTCTTCTGCGGCATGGGATTATTATCCGCCAAGTCCGAGCTTCAGCAAGGCTCAGTTCTTCCCCAGCGTGCCTTGAGGACGGGCCGGATCGCCGCCCACTGTGGTGGGGCCCTGAATATGAGGTAAATCCTGGTTGTTCTCTTGACAGATATATTCCATCAGCTCGGTGCCGGCGGGGGCGCGATGAGCCGTGAAGGTCACCTGGAAGGGCTTCTCATACGCTCCTGGGTCGTCAATCGTGACCTGGTTGACCAGCGTGTTGGGACCATGGAATGTGTAACGCTCGACGGTGTGCAGGCGTTCGGTGTGCGGATGGCCTTTGAAGTCGAACCAGAAGCGATCGTTATAGCCAACCGTGTCGACCACCAGTGTTTTTCCTTCGAAGCGGCCGATGGAGTGGCCGTACCAGGTGGGGTCGGGATCGGCCGGGTGGCCGCGGCCATCCATGAAGATTTGACGGTAGGAGTGAATGTTGCCTTCGAACAGGAAAAAAATGTGGGTTGGCGTTTGAACGATGCGCCAAGGATAGGGAGCAATGCGCGGCACGCCGGTGGGCAAGCAGTGGGTCTCGGGATCGTCCTTCGAAAGCTGGCTTTCGAGAATCTTGCGCGCCTCGGGGCGGAGCGGCAAGGACTCGCCGCGCTTCAGACCTGCGGAAATGTCGTCGATCGGGCCGCCGCCTTGATAGATCCCGGAAAAATCGGGCGCCTGGGCGAGAAGCGTCGCGGCGCAGACAAGGAATGGCAGCGCGATTTTCATGGCGTCCAGACCGGACCTATTTGCTGCAACCCTGGCGGGCTTCCTCAAAGCCATCGAACAAGCGGCCCGCGTTGGCGCCGGCTAAGGTTTCCATCCGGTGCGGCTGGCCCTTCTCGACGGTATAGCGCGCGATGGTCCCTTTCGCGCTCAGCCATTCGGCTTCCTGTTTCATTTCGTCGTGCCACATGTAGGGATCATTCTCGCCGACGTACATGAAGACGCACATTTTGGAAATCGCCAGAAGCTTGGCCGGGCTGGGCTCCCACATGTAGCCGGGGAACGCGGTAATCGACAAGAAGTAGTCAGGATTGAGCGCCGCCACGTGAAACGCGGCTATGCCGCCGTTGGAGGGCCCCGCGATGTGGAACTTGTTATGTTCGATCTTGTAATTCGCGAGCATCATTTTCAAAAATTCCGGGAAGATGCGCTCGCCTCCCTCGAAAAACAACTGATCGTTGGGCGCGGCCGGAGCGATCACGATGTAGCCGCGTTTCTCAGCCTCTGGACGCAAGTTGCGGTCGAGAACACTATCGACCATCTTCATCTCCTGGGGACCTCCACCGAAAGCCAGAATGGCAGGGTATGTCTTCGCAGGATCGTAGTTGTTGGGAAGCACGACCTTGTAGTGAACAGTGACGTCGCCGACCTTGGCGGTTTTTTCCAACAGCTCGGCGGCAACGGGCTGGATGGCGAAACTGGCAAGGGCTATGACGAAGGAACATGGCAGCCACTGAAGTCTTGGGTTCATGGACATGATCGATTCTACGCCACCTATAATGACAAAGATTGACCGGGGAACGTCCCAGCTACGATGTGATCGTTTTAGGCGGTGGGAATGCGGCGCTCTGTGCGGCACTGAGCGCAAGCGAACGTGGAGCTCGCGTTTTGGTGTTGGAAGCCGCGCCGCGGGATTTTCGCGGAGGCAACAGCCGTCACACACGCAACATGCGCTGTATGTCGGCCAACTACGGCGAAGATGAATACTGGACGGACCTGGTGCGCGTGACCGGCGGCCGGACGGATGAGCGTCTGGCGCGGATCGCGATTCGATCGTCGGCCGGTTCTAAGGATTGGATGAAAGAACATGGCGCGCGCTTTCAGCCGGCTCTGGGTGGGACGATGCAGCTCGATCGAACGAACGCGTTCTTTCTGGGCGGCGGCAAGACTCTGCTGAACGCTTATTACGAAGCGGCGGCGGGGCGGGGAATCGCGATTTTGTATGACGCCGAGGTCATCGCGTTGAACTTGGAGGGAGACGTTTTCCGGAGCGCGACAGCACTGGTGAATGGGACTCCCAAGGAGTTTTCCGCGAAGGCCGCGGTGTTCGCCGCTGGTGGGTTCGAAGCGAATGTCGAATGGCTCAAAGAGGCGTGGGGCGAAGCGGCCGATAATTTTCTGATACGCGGGACGCCCTTCAACAAAGGGCGCGTGCTGAAGCTGCTGCTCGAGGCCGGAGCGGCGCCGGTAGGAGATTCCAGACAGTGTCACGCGGTAGCGATCGATGCGCGGGCGCCGAAGTTCGATGGCGGCATCGTTACGCGGCTGGATTGTCTGCCGCTGGGAATCGTCGTCAATCGCGACGGGGTTCGCTTCTACGATGAAGGTGAAGACTTATGGCCCAAGCGCTACGCGATTTGGGGACGGCTGGTGGCCGAGCAGCCGGGACAGATCGCGTGGTCGATCATCGATTCGAAGGTAATCGGGCGATTCATGCCCTCGGTTTTTCCTCCCGTGCAAGCCGGCTCGATGCGTGAACTCGCGGTTGCTTGCGGTCTGCCGTGTGAGGTGCTGGAGAACACGGTGCGGTGCTTCAATCAATCCGTCAGGCCGGGGCGATTCGACCACACGGTCCTGGACGACTGCCGTACGGAGGGCATCACACCGCCGAAGTCGCACTGGGCACAAGCGCTCGACACGCCGCCCTTTTTCGCTTATCCTCTGCGGCCGGGCATCACGTTTACTTATCTGGGAGTGAAGGTGAATGAGTCGGCGAAGGTCGTGATGCAAGACGGGACGGAGGGACAGAATATGTTCGCGGCCGGCGAATTGATGGCGGGAAACATTCTCGGACAGGGTTATCTCGCCGGGTTTGGAATGACGATCGGAACCGTGTTCGGCCGTATCGCGGGAAGCGAGGCCGCGCGTGCCGCCCGCTGAGCGCCCCGCGCAAAACGATCCAATTCGCGAGGGCGATCGTTTGATGACGATCTGCAACTCCTGCCGGTATTGCCAGGGGTTCTGCGCGGTTTTCCCGGCCATGGAGCGGCGCCTCGATTTCTCCGAAGCCGACTTGCACTATCTGGCGAACCTTTGCCACAACTGCGCGGAGTGCTTCTATGCCTGCCAATATGCGCCGCCGCACGAATTCGCGGTGAACGTGCCCAAGGTGTTGGCGGAGATCCGGTTGGAATCGTATCGCGAGTATGGCCGGCCGGGCGTGATTCTTGGCGCAACGGCGACGAGCGCGCTAGCAATTGCTCTGGCCATCGTCGCCCTCATTTTTGTGCCGCATACTCACGGCGGCGATTTCTATGCGGCCGTTCCGCACAGCGTGATGGTCGGCGTATTCGGCGCGATGGGCGTGCTGGTGCTGGTACTTTGGGCCATCGGACTGGCGCGGTTTTGGAAAGACAGCGGGCCGACGCGCAAACTTCGTGTGGCGCCGTGTTTCGCGGCGCTGAAGGATGTTCTGACGTTATCGAATTTATCGAGCCACGGCGCCGGGTGTACGTATCCCGATGAGCGCCACTCCCAGGCTCGGCGCCTTTTTCATCACCTCACCTTCTATGGGTTTCTTCTATGTTTCGCCTCCACTACTGTCGCCGCGGTCTATGACAATGTTTTGGGCTGGAAGGCGCCGTACGCATACCTGAGTCTTCCGGTGATGCTCGGTGCGATGGGCGGAGTGGGGCTGATCCTAGGACCCGTGGGGCTTCTCGCGCTCAAGCTGAGGCGCGATCGAAGGGTGATCGATTCCCGGCAGGACGGCATGGATCTCGCGCTGATCGGGCTGCTGCTGGCGAGTGCGGTCACCGGTGTGGCGCTGATGGCGCTGCGCTCGACAGCGGCGATGAGCCCGCTGCTGGCGATTCATCTTGCGGTGGTGGCCGCTTTATTCGCCACCTTGCCCTTCGGCAAATTCGTACACGGGATTTATCGCTTCGCTGCGCTCTTGCGGAATGCTCTTGAGAAGCGCGACAGCGGTGAGCACGAGAAGCGCGGCGAACGATAGCCACAGCGCGGGCATGGCGCGGCTTCCGGTGGCGCGGATGAGCGCGGTGGTGATGGCCGGCGTGAACCCGCCGAAAAGCGCGGTCGCCAGGCTGAAGGCGAGTGAGTACCCCGTGGTGCGCACGCTCGGGGGCATGATTTCGGTGAGAAACGGCACCATCGCGCCGCTGCAACTGGCAAAGATAATCGAGAACCAAAGTTCCACGAACAACAGCTTGGCCGGCGTCGGCGTGGCGACGAGCCAGAGGTACAGCGGCGTGGCAGTGACCAGCGCGGCGGCGGCTGAGATCGCGAGCACGGGCCGGCGTCCCACTTTATCCGACAGCGCGCCCATCACGGGCACCAGGATGAAATTGGAAGCTCCGACGCACAACGTGATCAGAAGATCCTGGCGCGCGGCCAGATGCAGAACACTCGACCCGAAGGTCGGCGTGTACGCCGTGATCATGTAAAAACTGACGGTTGTGAGGACGGAGAGCATCGTTCCTAGAACGACGATCCGCGCGTGGGACAGCATCGTGGTCCAGATCTCCCCGACAGACGGATGGTGTCTGCGCGCGAGAAACACGCCGGTCTCCGGCAACGAGCCGCGAATCCAGAACAGAAAGGGAATCAGCAAGCATCCGATGAGCAGCGGCGCGCGCCAGCCCCAGCGTGGGGCAACCGTCAAGCCCAGCAAAGCGGCAAACATGACGGCGGTCTGCTGGCTGGCCGATTGCCAACTGCTGTAGAAGCCTCGGCGGCCAGGCGTCGCGATTTCGGCCAGATAAACGGAGGCTGCGCCCACTTCGACGCCGGCGGAGAAGCCTTGTATCAGGCGGCCGGCCAGTACGATCGCAGGAGCGGCGATGCCGATCGTCGCGTAACCGGGAGTGCAGGCTACCGCCAAAGTGCCGGCGGCCATCAGCGCGAGTGTGAGGATCAGGCCTTGGCGGCGACCGTGCCGGTCGACGTAATTGCCCAAAACGATGGCGCCTAACGGCCGCATCAGGAAACCGGCGCCGAAGGTGGAGAGCGAGAGCAGCAGGGACGCAAATGCGTCGGAGCTGGGGAAGAACGTGCGGCCGATGTCGGCGGCATAATAGCCGAACACCATGAAGTCGTACATCTCAAGGAAATTTCCGATGGAGACGCGAACCACGGGACCAGCCGCGGAAATGATCTTTCGCCCGGGCAAAGTGCAGTCATCGTAGCAGAGGTTCGATGGGCGGTGTGGGTGGGCGACGGCCTGGGCCGCAGGGCGGGACTGTTCGAAAAGGGACGCGCGGGATGACGGCAAAAGCGGAACCGTACCAAAACTCCCAGTACGTACCAAACGCGAGAGCCTTCCGCCTGCTTAACACGGAATGCAAGACTAGTGCGAGTGGCTCGAATACTCACGAGTGATGGCATAGTGAGTCCAGCGCCCGCGCGCGCCGCCGGAATACGGGCGAGCTCCTGGTCCAGAACGGCCGCGGTGGATTTTTTTCGCGGCTTGGGATTATGGGCCGTTTACCTGGATCACATCACGCCGAACATTTTGTCGCATCTCACTCCCTGGCGTTTCGGCTTCAGCGATTTTGCCGAAATTTTCGTGTTCCTGTCCGGTTTCATCGGGGTTGCTTCTTACCAACGCGCGTTCGAAGCCGGGAATCCCGGCTCGGTTCCCAAGAAGCTGGCTCGACGCATAGGGCGGCTTTATGTGGCGCATGTGATTTCGCTCGGTGTGTCGATGATGGTGTTGGCTGTACTCGCACGGCACGGTATTCGCGTGGGCGACAGCGAACTATATGTGTGGATGCAGGACCCGGCGCGCTATGCGCTACGGGTACTTACGCTCACCTGGGCGCCCGTCGCCTTTTCGCTGCTACCGCTGTACATCGTGATTTCGCCCATCCTGCTGCTGGCCACCATCGGCCTGCGGCGTGCTCCCGCGCTCACCTTTATCGCTTCGGGGGCGCTGTGGCTTGCCTGCCAGATTCCGGCGATTGACGCGCGAGTGAGCGTGCCGGTACTGTATCTTCATCCGCTGGCCTGGCAATTTCTCTTCGTGCTCGGAGCGGGCGCGCGATTTTACTCGGACGGCTTGCGAAAGCTGGCCCTCTCGCCCTGGATCGTGCGAAGCGCCGCCGTGATGGTAGCCGCATCGCTCGCCTTGCGATGCGTTTCACTGCTGCATCACGTCCTGCAAGTGATACCGGATCCGCAATGGATTCCCGGAACGGTGGCCGGCAAGCAGCACCTGGCGTTTTACCGCTTGTTCCATTTGTTGGCGCTGGCCGTGGTGGCTCATGCATGGGTAACCGCGAAAGGGCTCAAGTTCAAGTCGACGTTCGCCCGCGTGGTGGCGGCATGCGGTGCTGACTCGCTAGTGATTTACTGCATCATTCTGGTGCTGGACATCGGAGCGAACCTGCTGCTGGCGGTATCGCACGGCGGAATATTCTTACAACTCCAACTCAGCCTGTATGGCATCGCGCTGTTCTGCGGCACGGCGTGGCTGCGCCGGCGCAAATCGCACGCTGAGCTCTCTGGAGCGGCGCCGGAAAAAGCGATCCTGGCCGCGGCAGCCGGCGCCGGCCGCGCGCGATAAGCGGCTTCTCAAGCTCGCTACCGAGGTCATGTAGCCGGCCGATATTCGCGGCGCGCAGGGCGAGCCGTTTCTGGACAGATACCCGATTAACCGATTTTGCCCCAGGAAGTAATCCGGCTGGGAATGATTTGGATAATCGGCGCGTCGTCAGGAAGCATTTCCGGAGAATATTGTGGGTACTTGGCGCGAAGATTGCGAATCGCCGAGGCGCGGCGCTGACGCGCTGAATCCGGGATCAGTTTCGCGTTCCCACGGATGAGAACATACCAGAGCTGTGTCCAATCCTCGTCGTATTCATCGATTAATAGTGCTGCGCGGGACACCTCACGGATGTTTCGCACGCGTACCAGCCGCTGGGAGGGAACCCGTTTGGGTTTTCGATCCACCGCCGTGAAAAAAACCTTGCCGTCGTAAGCAAAACAGATCGGTACGATGTGCGGCCTTCCCTTTGCATCCATCGTGGCCAGCCTGGCAACTGGCGCGAGCGTGATTTTTTTCCGGAGGGCGGCGGAGATCTGTTGCCGCAGCATGCATCCTCAGTGGACCAAGCGAGCGTAATCGTCGAGCACTTTCATGATTTCGTCGCGAGTCACATCGGGGATCGCAAGCACCGCGCGTTGGAGACCCGCCTCACGATATCCGGCCAGTACCGCCTCTTCGGGCGGCGCGGCAAATGCGCTGATCGATAGCGTCGAGTAATCGCGTCCCGCTGACGCCGCGGCTTGCCGCAAGCGTGCAACCTCTTGCTTGGGGTTGAAACCTGCTCTGGCAATGGGCAGCCAGCCGTCGCAGAACTCGACGACGCGCTTGAGAGTGTAATCGCTGGAGCCGCCGAGAAGGATCGGCGGGTGGGGGCGCTGTAACGGCTTAGGGTAGGACCAGACCGGATCGAAGTTCACCATTTCCCCATGGAAGGATGCCTCCTCCTCAGTCCACAGCGCCTTCATCGCGAGAATTCGTTCCCGCATGAGTTTGAAGCGCGTTTCGTAGCGCGCCCCGTGATTCTCCATTTCATCGACATTCCAGCCGCCGCCGATGCCGAACAGGAACCTGCCGTTCGATAGCCGGTCGAGACTTGCGACGCACTTCGCGGTTACGATGGGGTCGCGTTGGGGGACCAGGCAAATGCCGGTGCCGAGCAGGATTTTCGTCGTGGCGGCGGCGGCAAACGATAGCGCAACGAAGGGGTCATGGGCGTGGGAATATGCTTTGGGCAACTCTCCCCCGCCAGGAAAGGGAGTCCGGCGGGACTTCGGAATGTGTGTATGCTCCGGCAGAAGCAACGAGTCGAAGCCGCGTTCCTCAGCCGCGCGTGCCAACTCGCGGATATCGATGCCATAGTCGGTTGGAAAGTAAGATACACCAATGCGCACCGTTCAATTCTCCCAGAATCTGCTCGGTCTTACCATTGGACACCTATTCCCGCAGCCGCTTCCAAGTCATTTCTGCAACCAGATCCTCGCGATTGATCAGATCGCCGGGTCAAATTCCTCAGCTCACGGTTTTTGGAGCTCCAATACGTTAGGGCTTCAAACCTCGCTTGCGGCAAGGATTGAAGTTTATCAAATCGCGTCTGCGCAATTCATCATTGGTCACCCCATTACGAAGTAGCGACCCAGTGGACGCCCAAAGCGAGCCACGAACCAGAAGCTCGAGACCGGTTCCGTTGGCTTCGTTTCTCCGTCTTCCGCGGCTCTATTGCCCGGCCAAGCGTGCCCTACAGACGCGGCTATCCTGTACAACATGGAAGCGGCACTTCTGTCTGCACTCGCCCGATGGGCGAATTTCTACGTCATAGTCGGCTCATCGGCCGGAGCTCTGACGGGTTTGCAATTTGTCGTTATCGCGCTCATCGCACAATCGGGAGGAGCAACCAGCAGGCGCGAGATCCGCGCATTTGGCACGCCCACGGTGATTCACTTTGGCGCGGCACTTCTCATTTCCTTCA
>JASHQT010000590.1 GCA_030039005.1 Bryobacteraceae bacterium | reverse complement strand
TCATTTCCGCTATCCTGGAACTCAAATGAACCCCGACTTCCCCGCCGCCGTCCCCGAGATCCCCGTCGCCGACCTCGCCCAAGCCGCCGCCTATTATCAGAACCAATTGGGCTTCCATCTGGATTGGGGCGGCCACGACAGCGGCCCTGACAGTGGCGATGACGGCGGCATCGCGGGCATTTCGCATGGCAACTGCCGTATGTTCCTGACCAATCCCTCGTTCCGCGCGGGCTACCGTAATGGCGCCCCCGTTTTGATCTGGCTCAATGTCACGAGCAAAAGCGAAGTGAATCAGTTGTACGAGGCCTGGGCAGGCGCCGGGGCCCGGATCATTTCTCCTCCCGAGGACAAGCCCTGGAATTTGCGAGAATTCACCGCCGCGGATCTGGACGGAAATCTGTTCCGCGTCTTCTATGATTTTTCCCGGGAGATCGGAGCCCGTCAGGGTGCTGAGCCCAGCGGCTCATAATCCCGATCGAGCAGCCGCAATCTTAGAAATCGCCCTCGATTGGGCCGCGTCGCGCATCGATATTCGCGGCGTCGCCCTGGTGGGTTCTCACGCGCGCGGCCAAGCCCGGCGCGACTCCGACGTCGATCTCCTGCTGCTGGCAGAGAATCCGCAGCGCTTCCGGGATGCTACGTTGTGTCTGACGATTGCCGCATCCTCTACGACCCGGATGGCCGGTTGCAGCGCCTCCTGCTGGAGGCCGCGCGTAATTCCGGTGTTTTTACTAGCGCAACAATCAAGTAACGCCAGCGTCCACAGACGTGATGTTGCCGTCATCCCGGAGAGTACCTCATGTTCTCGTTGTGGAGGACAATCCTGGGGATGCCATTCTCATCCAGGAGGCGATTCGTTCTTTCTACTCCGATGCAGAGGTGTTGGTCGCTTCTGACGGTGAGCAGGCGCAGCGCTGTTTGGGCGAATGGAAGCTTACATCTGCGGTCGTATTTCTGGACTTGAACGTTCCTAGGCTCGATGGCTTTGAGATCCTCCGGCAGCAGCAGAACGGAGGATGGGAAGTCCCCATCATTATCCTCACCAGCTCCTCCAATCCACAGGACAGAACTCGTTCGTTAAAGCTGGGGGCTAAGGACTACATTGAGAAACCGTTTGATCTCGCCAGATACTTCAGCACGATCCACCAAGCGCTGTCCAAATGGGTCGATATGAATTCGGAGGCCGCGGGCTGAAGACCACGGAATCGCACAAAGCGCCGAACCTAGACACCCTTCCAACCCCAACCGGTTTTCGGGCACTAATTTGACTTCGGCGCTTATGCTTATTGTTTTCTCACAGACGCGTCATTCCAGGAAACTGGGAAAAGCACCGGCTTGTCGCGCCGGCGTTCGGGCCACTCGACGGACTCGCGATTCCCGCACTTCATGAGCGGGTCCCTGCCCGGGAATGTGCTAACCCGAGTTTGCGACTAAGAGCCGTCTAAACCATTACGACCGGCTGGCCCTCTTTCTTGCAGAAAGCAGGTCCCGCCCGTGAGCGGTGCTCTCCCGTCCTTTGCAGAATTGAAAATACGTGGCGCCGCGGCCATTGCTGCGTCCCATGGGATCATTAGGCTTTTAAGAGAAAATTTTGCATTGAGGTCCGATGTCCAACAACGATTGGTTCGCAGTCCAGACCGCGACGTAGTAGAAGACCTTGCCGAAACAGCCAACCCGGACAGCGATCCGTCCGCCTCGGCGGAGCAGACTCAAATATTCACCTGACGCCCGCGGGTTGCATCGCCGTCCCCGCCGCTATAGAATTCGGAGGCAGGAGATACCGGCATGAGGCGATCCAGACTCCCACACGGCGTTCCGCGGAGCGCGGGAATAATTAGTCTATTGGGCATCGCGCTGGCCTGCGCGGGGACTCTCGCGGCGGCCGAGCAGCAACTATATACGGTCTTAAATCCGACTGGCAATCCCCCGCCCATCCAACTCCGCGCCATGGCGCCGCGTCCCGCGAGCCTTTCCGGGAAGACCGTCTATCTGGTAGACGAAACCTTCGACGGCGGCGACATATTTCTGGAAGAGATGCAGAAATACATGGCCGCCCACATGCCCGACGTCAAAACCGAATTTCGCCGCAAGAAGGGCTCCTATTTCACCGACGACCCGGATCTGTGGAAGGAGATTAAATCGGTCAATGGCCTGATGGTCATGGCCATCGGGCATTGAAGCACCTGCGCGCCGGCGGTCGTCGGCCATGTCGCGGTAACGGAAGCGCAGTATGGAATTCCCTCGGTAGGCGTCATCATCAATGTCCTTGAGGATCTGGTTCGCGACAAAGCGTACGAAGAAGGCATGCCGGGTCTGCGGCTCGCCTTCACTCCCACCCCTGTGGGCGGGAAGACGCGGGCGGAACTCGACGCCTATATCGCCGGCAACGATCCCGTCACCAAGCGGCCGTTCATGCCGGAGATCGTCGATTACCTCACCAAGCCCCTGACCGCCGAAGAAACGAAAACCGGCATGGTCCAGCGCGAGAAAAAGCGCTTCATCGGCCCCGACACCGCCGACAACATCCAGAAGTATTTTGACGACCGCTTCTGGACCGATCAGCTTCCCATCGTCATGCCCACCGAAGAGCGCGTGCAGGCCATGCTCAAGGGCACGCACCATAAGCCAGATGAAATCGTCGGCAACATGCGCGTCACCGGCGAGCGGGAAGCGTGGCAGTACACCGTGGAGACGGTGGCCATCAACGCCGTGATGGCGGGCGCAAAGCCCGAAATGTTCCCCGCCATCCTCGCCTTGGCCGCCTCGCGCACCAACGCGCACTCCAGTTCCACGTCGTCGATGGCCGCGATGGCGGTGTTCAACGGAAAGATCGTCGACGACCTGCAAATGAACTCCTCCACCGGCGCGCTGGGACTCTACAACAACGCCGACGCCCTCATCGGCCGCGCCTGGAGCTTGCTCTCGATGAACGCCACCGGGGGATCCGTCCCCGGCCACACCTACGAAGGTGTGCAGGGCAATCCCATGGCGGACATCCCGGCCGTGTTCGCGGAAAACGTCGCCGGTTTGCCCCCGGGCTGGAAACCGCTGAGCGTGCAGAAAGGTTTCCAACCGGACCAGAGCGTAGTCAGCACCTTCAGCGGCTGCCAGAGCCAGAACACGATGATGGTCCTGCAGGACGAGGACTGGCAGTACACGCTCGAGCGCTTCATCGGCGGCCTCGGCTCCCCCCAGCGCGGCGGCAAGCTGCTGCTGATCGATCCGTCCGTCACTCCTCCGTTGTTGCGCTTCGGTTTCGACACCAAGGAAAAACTGATCCAGTGGGTGAAGCAGAACGTCACCATTCCCAAGGATCACTATTGGCTCGATCAGGAAGTCATCAACTACAAGCTGGGCGAGGCCCGCGCCGGCGTCGAGCCCTATGCCTCTTGGCTGAAGCTCCCCGGCGACGCGCCCATTCCGTATCTCAACAACGTCGAAGTCGTGGTGGTCGGCGGAAGCGGCAACATCCGCTGGAGCGTGAACGAATGCTC
>JASHQT010000589.1 GCA_030039005.1 Bryobacteraceae bacterium | reverse complement strand
CTTGATCGAGCAATCGCAGCAGCGTCTCGACGGTCGCCAAGTTATCCGACACGGGATTGATCCCGATCACCGCATCGCCGCTCGCATACGCGAGGCCATCGATAATGCTGGCGGCGATGCCCTTCGGATCGTCGGTCGGATGATTGGGTTGAAGCCGTGTGGAGAGCCGCCCGGCCAGGCCGAGCGTATTGCGAAAGCGGGTGACTACGCGAATCTTGGCCGCCACGGTCACCAGATCCTGCAGCCGCATGATTTTGGAAACTGCTGCCGCCATCTCGGGCGTCAAACCGGGCGCGAGTGCCGCCAAAACCTCGCCTGTTGCTTGGTCGCTCAGCAGCCAGTCGCGGAAATCAGCGATTGTAAGATGAGCTACAGCCGTGAAGGCGCCAGCATCGTGCCGGTCGGCGATCAGCCGCGTAACTTCATCGGATTCATAGGGGATCACGTGCTCGCTGAGGAAGGTCTTTAGGGGAATATCACCCAGGGCTAATTGGGCCGCTACGCGTTCCTCCGCGCTCGCAGCCGAGATCCCGGCCAGATCATCGCCGGAACGCGCGGGGGACGCTTTGGCGAGCAATGTCTTAATATCGTCAAAGCGATAGACAACACTGCCGATGACGCTGCGATATCCACTCACGGCCGGTAAATCCAGTGTAGACTGAATTGGCTGAGCGATTGCTAAATCGTGGGATGAATTGCGGCCCCAAGTTCGTCATAAGATTTGTGATGGGCTGGCGGCGCTATACTAATAGTTTCGGGAGCGGATCATGAACACGTACTGGAAGTTCGGCGCCATTGTCGCTGTGATCATTGGTGTCCTGGCCTGGCTCGCGATGGGCGGAGTCACCGAAAGCAAGACGTATTATAAGGAAATCAAGGAAGTGAACGCGATGGGCGCCAAGGCTCAGGGCGAGAAGCTGCGCGTGAACGGCTATGTAGAACAAGGTTCCATTGTCCGCAATGGCTCGCAAGTGAGCTTCGTTCTGCATCAGACACCCAGTATTCTCGAGAACGATCCCGTGCGGCTGGCCGTGGTGTACACCGGAATCGATCCGCTGCCTGATACCTTTAAGGACAACGCGCAGGCGCTTGCGGACGGAAGATTAGGTCAGGACGGCGTATTTCATGCCAGCAAAGTGCAAGCGAAATGCGCGTCCAAGTACGAAGCCAAGCCCCAAATGAAGACGGACGCGACACCTGGAATAAACCCAGCCAGGACTTAAGTTCGCTCGCGCTCCGGTCCAGGTTAAAGCCCGGCGGCGGTGGCCGCCAAGAGGACCGAACAAGCTCGAAATGGAAAATATCGGCGCTCTCTCGATTCTGCTAGCCTTCTGCTTTGCCGTGTATGCCGTGGCTGCGTCGGTGACCGGCAAGTTCCGGAAAAACTCCTTCCTCATCGTCAGCGGCCAGCGCGCGGTCTATTCGGTCTGGGTACTGCTCACAGTGGCTGCCGGGCTGCTTATTTACTCGCTGGAGACGGGCGATTTCCGTCTGGCCTACGTGGCCGGGCACACCGATGCGTCGATGTCGCCCATCTACAAATTCACCGCGTGGTGGGGCGGGCAGGAAGGCTCACTGCTGCTGTGGTCCTGGCTGCTCGCGACCTATTCGGCCATCGTCGTTTTCACCAACCGTCGCAAGTTCCGCGACATGATGCCCTGGGTCACATCGGTGCTGATGACCACCGAGACGTTCTTCCTGATCCTGATCGCGTTCGTGCTGAGCCCGTTCGGAATCCTGGAAGCCGGGCGCGGCAACATCGTGCAGGGCGTGGGCCAGGGGCTGAATCCGCTGCTGCAGTATTGGACCATGGTGATCCATCCGCCCATGCTGTACCTGGGCTACGTGGGATTCACGGTTCCGTTCGCGTTCGCGATGGGCTCGCTGATCACCAAGCAGCCGGGCGATGCCTGGATTCATACCACGCGGCGCTGGACCATCGTGACCTGGCTGTTCCAAAGCGCGGGCATTCTGCTGGGACAGGGCTGGGCGTACGCGGTGCTCGGCTGGGGCGGATATTGGGCGTGGGATCCGGTGGAAAATGCGTCGCTGCTGCCTTGGATCACCGCCACGGCGTTCCTGCACTCAGTGATGATGCAGGAAAAGAAAGGCATGATGAAGGTGTGGAACATGGTCCTGATTTCGGGGACCTTCTTCCTGTGCATCTTCGGAACGTTCCTGACGCGCTCGGGTGTGGTCAGCTCCGTGCATGCCTTTGCGCAATCGCCCATCGGGAAGTACTTCGTGTTTTTCCTCGCGATCGGTATCGCTGCCACCGTGATTCTGATCTTCGAGCGGCTGAAATACCTGAAGTCGGAAGCGCGGCTGGAAAGCGTGGTCTCGCGCGAATCCAGCTTCATGTTCAACAACCTGATCCTGGTGGCCAGTTGCTTCGCGGTGTTGTGGGGCACTCTCTTCCCGGTGATCTCGGAAGCCGTGACCGGTGAAAAAATCAGCGTGGACGCGCCGTTCTTCAACCGCATCAACATACCGATCGGCCTGGCGCTGATGTTCCTGACGGGCGTGGGCCCGTTGATCGCGTGGCGGCGCAGTTCGCTCGAAAGCTTGAAGCGCGCATTCATGCTGCCGACCATCGCGGCCGTGGTCCTGATGGCCGCACTGTCCGCGGTCGGCGTTTGGGAACATCCCTACGCTCTGGTTTCCTTCGGGCTGTGCATGTTCGTCGCGGTCACTATCTTCATCGAGTTTTGGAAAGGCGCTTCGGCGATTCGCGCCAAGGACGGCGTGGGCCTAATCCCGGCGGCCATCACGTTGACGCACCGCAACACGCGGCGCTATGGCGGATATCTGGTCCACATGGGCATCGTGTTCATGTTTATCGGGTACACGGGCGCGGCGTTCGATCAGGACATCACCAAGGAAGTTGCGCCCGGCGCCAGCTTCGACCTCGGACACTACAATGTGCAGGTAACGAACGTGCAATCGGGCGAGAACGATACCTATGCCTGGCAGAGGCTGGCCGTGGACGTCTCGCGGCACGGGTCGCTGGTGGGCACGATGTACCCCGAACGGCGCTTGTACAAGGCCAGCCAGCAGCCGACGTCGGAGGTTTCGATCCGGCGGCGTCTGAACGAAGATTTCTACATTAATTTCGCGGGGCTGTCGGCCGACAACAAGCGCGCGGTGATCCAGGCGTACGTCTTCCCGCTGGTTTCGTGGATCTGGATCGGATTCTGGGTGCTCGCGTTTGGAACGATCGTTTGCCTGATCCCCAACAAGGTTCGTCTGTCTTACGCGCGGACGCAAGTAGTAGGAGTGGCCGAGAAACATGCGGCGGTTGAAAGTTAGTCTTCTTCTGTTCGGAATCTTTGCTGGTTTGTGCTTCGCGGCTG
>JASHQT010000588.1 GCA_030039005.1 Bryobacteraceae bacterium | reverse complement strand
CGGTTCCTTACGGCGCCTCGAAATCCAGCGGCCTTCGCACCGGGACCCCTATCGCTTGATCCTCATGCCCGTAGGAGATTCCGGCGAGATTCCCCTGGGCGTTTCCGTACCAGCCGTCAGCATTCTGGCGATCGACACCTCCTCGCGGCCGGAGCCCGACGTACCGCTGCTGTGCGAACTCCTTTCCCTCACGCCCGCCGAAGCGCGCGTGGCAGGCAAGCTGGCGCTGGGCCGAAGCCTGGAAGAGATTGCAGCCGACCTCGGAATTTCGCTCGAAACCGCACGCACCCACGCCAAGCGAGCTCTCTCCAAGACCGGCACCGAACGCCAGGGCGAACTGATCTCGCTGATCCTACGATCAGTACCGCTGCGGCGCCCCTAAAGCGGCCGTACACCATTTGGGTGACGACTCCCATCGGTATCACACGTTACACTGCTGCTCGATTCGCAGTAATTCATGAGCTGCCGGCCACGACGCGTGCTCTGCATTCGTACCGGTAAGTTTTATCTCGGAGGTGAATTATGGACACAACAACAACGAGTGATTTAGCTATCGCGAGCCGCTATTTTTCCTGGTATGACCCAATGATTTTCGCCAAGCTGTTTCCGATTGCCGTTTCTCTGTTGTTTCTAGGCACGAGTTTCGCCCAGACCACGCTCGACACGACAACGCTCTGTGGCAATGCACTGTACTGCATTTACGACGGCGCAACCCCTTCTAATCCGTCGTCCCCGTGCGTAAATGGGCGTTGCTCGTACGGGAACGCACCGGCGGCCAAAGCAGCCTTTCTGGCCGCGGTAGGAACGAACCAGATTGGCCAGGATAACTTTTCAGGGTATCCCACATGCCTCAATAGCACAGAGGGTTGCAATGCTGCGGGATTTCCGCTGCCTGGGGATTTCATCATTAGTTACGCCGAGGCTCAGCTGGAGTACAACGCCACTATCGTACCTACAAACCCTCCCTTCAGTGGAGGCCTTATCAATGGCGCACTTGGAGTGGGTGGCGTAGGGAGCTACTTCGGGTTTGATTATGCGAGTAAATGGTGCTCATCAAGCTGCACACTGCTTGTCTCACCAATCCCATTCGACTACGCTGGGATGCAACTCCAAGAACCGCCGCGCGGATTCATTGGTGTTATTTCTAATAACTCCGAATATCAAACCATTACGGAAGGCATCGGGTACGGCTTGTTCATCGGCAACTTGTTGTGGGTGGGCGGTACGGGCACAGCCACTAACCCGATGTACCCAGATAATTACTCAGGCTCATCCAGCTCCTCCCAATGTATCAGTGAAGGCAACGGCTACTTGTTGTGTCTGGATGGCTTCTGGGTGGAGCTCGGGCTGGTCTTTCTGGATCCAGCCACGACTACCTCGTATACCTACGAGACGCTCGATGGTTCGCTCTTCACGTCCATCGCCGGACTGCCATCGGGATTCGCGGCGCCCTTCGACATCTCCAGCGGAAATACGGACTTCGGGCTCGTCGGCCCCGGTCAAACTCTAACTTTTCCAAATAACGGCGTCCAGAGTTTTTCCATCAGCGGCATCAACCCGGCGGTCGATGGCACAAGTCCTACCGCTTTCCCAGTGGGTGTCACTGTGACCTGGAACGGCTCCCAGGAGGGGGCGAGCATTCAGGCAATCGCGTCTTCCTTTGTTATTGCCCCCTCGCAAGTCGCGGTGACTGCATCGGGGCTGGCATATAGCCGCGTGACCCGCACCTTCAATGGGACAGTCACGATCACCAACATTGGTACCAGCACAGTGAGCGGCCCGTTTGAAATTGTCTTTAGCGCACTTACCAATGGCGTGACCCTTGTAAATGCGACCGGCACCTACGGGCCGACCTACTACCTGGACGTACCTTCTGTCGCCAGTCTCGCACCGGGGCAATCAACGACTGTGAGCGTGCAGTTCAACAATCCATCGAACGGTGAAATTAACTTTACGCCGGTGGCGTACTTGGGAGCCGTGAACTAAATGTGCATCAAAAACGTGCGACGACATTCTCTGTGGTTCGGTACGCTGCTTCTTTTCACCGCATCCGTGGCCTCGGCTGACATCATTTATGACGTGACCGTCGATACCTCCTCGATCTCTGGCACCTCTGGTTCGCTGGACTTTAATTTCAATCCTGGCCCGCTGGTGACCGAGGAGGCCAGCCTCCAGATTTTGGACTTTTCTAGCAATGGAACACTTGAGGACTGCGCCAGCAACGTGCAGGGATACTGCAATACCGGCGATGTAACCGGCACACTCCCCAGCACCCTGACGTTCGACAATGGCGTTGACAGCGGCTCCGGGTTCAACGACTACTTCACGGGATTCACGTATGGCGCCACTCTGTCTTTCGTTGTGGATCTATCCGGCCCCGCCATCACCAGCCCGAACCCGGCGATGTACACTTCGGGCAGCACGTTTGCCTTCAGCATGTTCTCCGATGCGGCCGGGATGACGCCTGCGCTGACAAATGACTTGGTGGACGGGTTCGCGGCCACGATTGATGTCGATCCCGACGGCTCGACCACTGTGAACAATTTCTCATCGGAAACCACCATTTCTACACTGACGGTTCCGTCCACTGCGGTACCGGAGCCGAGCGGTTTGCCCTTGCTGGCCATGTTCATCTTGGGTGTTCTGTACTTGCAGCATCGGCGCGCCCGCGCCAAACAAAACAGCTTACTCAGCCGATCCGCGCGACGCTCGCTGTATGTTTCCTACGCCGGTCTCGCAAGATACGGGTGCCATCGCCTCTTGAAATCAGCCGGATTTAATTCCCA
>JASHQT010000587.1 GCA_030039005.1 Bryobacteraceae bacterium | reverse complement strand
ACCGCGCTCCTAGCCCGGATGCTTCGGCTTCGTACCAGTCCTGCGCGTCGATCAATTCCGTCCGGGCGGCCTGAGTGAAAATTACCGAATATGTTACGGGCAACGTTGCGCTAGCTCAGCCTTCAGGGCAGCCCAGGTCACTCCATCGCGCCGGTCTTGGTCGAGAGAGCTGAGACGACGCTCCAGCTCCGCCCGCTCAGGACCGGTCAGCGGAACGTGCTCCTGTTCAAGACTGTCCCAAAGCTGCGCGATCAGCGCGAGGCGCTCGGGCGCCGACAAACGGACAATCTCATCGGGGTTAAGCAGTTCCATAGCTTGAGAATACCAACTGATTACACGAAAGCAACGCCGCTGTACGCGTCACAGCGCCGCCATCCTTTGCTTGCGCGCGACGAATAGTGCGATGCCGGCCGCCAGAGCGGCGTTGAGCGACTCCACACCGACGGTGGGAATGCGGATGGCGGTGGACTTCTCGCGCAGCCGCTCGCTCACACCACGCCCTTCGCTGCCTACAACGATCGCGCACTTAGCGCCCAGTTCCACTTCGCCCACGTCAGTGACGCCTTTGGGCATCAGGGCGAACAGTGCGATTTTCCGCTGCTCGGCGGCGGCGAGAAACAACTGCTGATCGAGCCCGGCCGCCACCGGTACGCGGAAGATGGAGCCAGCCGAAGCGCGCAGACACTTCGGGTTGTAGGGACTGACGGAGCCTTTCAGAAATGCCACGCCGGTCGCGCCGAAGGCCTCGGCAGCGCGTAGAATCGTACCGGCATTGCCAGGATCCTGCAATCCGTCCAGGACCATGGTGAGCGAATGGCCGCGAAACAATTGATCGACGGACCAGTGCGGCGGCCGCACCAGAGCCATGACGCCTTGGCTGGCCTCGGTGGCCGAAAGGGCGCGAAACACATCGTCCCCGAGAACGTGGATGCTGGTCTTCTTCAGCCCGCGGACGTGGCTTTCCACCGCCGCGCGGACGGACTCGGCGGCCAGAACCGCCGGAATTTCGCAGTCACTGCGCAATGCCTCTTCGAGCAAGTGGAAACTCTCGGCTACGGCCAAGCCGTCTTCGGTGAGGCAACCGCGGGCAATCGCTTTCCGAATGTCCTTCAGCAATGGATTTCGCGCGCTCACCGGCGTTGTCATACTGTAAATGGAAGGCCTTCGATCCAGCCCGCTGTCTCTATGATGAAATGGATCATCGCGATTGCGCTAGTCCTGGCAGCGGGATTTGTGTCGCTCGAAGTGGCGCGCGTTTCGCGCGAAATCCAGCAGGAATCGGTGATCGATGAAGCGCAGCCCGCCGATGCGATCATCGTGCTCGGAGCCGCCGAATACCGCGGCCGCCCGTCGCCGGTGCTCGAAGCGCGCTTGAATCACGCGTTGCTGCTCTACCTGAAGGGCCTGGCCCCGCGCGTGATCACAACCGGCGGCGCGGGCGGCGACCCGGTTTTCACCGAAGGCTCGGTCAGCCGCGCCTATCTGGCCAAGCATGGCGTTCCTCCGGAGGCGATCGTGGTGGAACGCGAGGGCGAAAGCACGGCCCAGAGCGTGGCGGCGGTTGCCGAGATCATGCGCCGGATGAGCTTGCGGAGCGCCATCGTGGTGAGCGACGGATACCATATTTTTCGTGTTAAGAAGATGCTCGAATCGAGCGGCTTAAGAGTGTATGGATCGCCGCGGCCATCGGTTCCTCCTGGCGAGTGGCGCGCCCGTTGGCTAGATCTGCGCCAAGCCGTCGGCTACCTGTTGTGGAAAATGGGGATCGCGGTTTAACCCCTTGTAACGGAAGCAGTTGACTCAGCCGCTGTGTTGCGTCGTCCCGCCCGTAGGGTCCTTCCCTAGGTTTGCTAACGGAAGCCACTAACCAAAAGATTAGGGTACTAAGCAAATGGTTCTTAGAACTGCTATTTCTTACCGAATTGCCATGGACAGCTTCCGTTGTAACTGGCCTATTTGCCTCTGAAATAATCGCCCTTTGGGGCGACCGTCCGCATTGGTCTCTCACTTGCATCATCAGACCCTAAGGGCTAGGAGGTTACCAGTTAGTGATTGTTTGGCGGACAGGAACAGACGCATTCAGCATGGCCAGTGAACGTCGTGTCAAGTGCCGGTATCCTCTCGAACTGAACGTTCGATATCAGGCTGTGGGAGTGGCAGCGCGGCCGATCTCGGGAATCGGACAAACGGTGAACATGAGCAGTGGCGGTATGTTTATGGCGTGCACCGCCGAAATCCCCGAAGGCACCCGGTTGAAGACATTCGTGGAATGGCCAAGCTTACTGAACGGAACCACACCGTTGCAACTCATCATAGTGGGTACGGTGGTGCGGTCTACATCTCTGGGTGTCTCGATCGCAATCGAGAGCTATCAGTTCAAGACCATGAGCCGGACGCGGCAATCGAATCTGGCCCAGATGCCGGACCGAGTCCCGGCGGGGCACCGGGATCTTCAGCCTGCGCTGCTGTCGTTCATGGCGAAGTCATCGTCTTGAGCTTGGGTCTTGAACTTGGGTCTTGAACCGGCGGCGAAGGTTCAGGCGGGCCGGAGCTTGCCTTCGCACAATTCGAATTCGGCGTTCGTCCCGGAATGGACTACTTTGACGATATAGCCGTCTGCGGTAAGGCCGCGGCACAGCAACTCCGCGGTTTCCAGGCTTTTGGCTAAGTACAACGTGCCCGGCGAGTTTGTGGAACGCCAAAGGTAGAGATAGAAGCTGTCCATGATTCCCGGCGGCGCCATTTCAAATCCATCGGCGGATCAGGTCCGTTTCTCCAGTGCTAGCCTTCTCCGGTGCTGGATCAGGATGCGGGAGTGATCAGGGACGAGAGGAACTCGCAAACGCGCCCCAGCGAGTCGGTATTGTGCGTGACTCGGATCCACGCCACACGGGCTTGTTCGCCGGACGAGCAAGACAGACCTACGCCGCCGGACGCCAATCGCGAATCGCTCCAATTCGCCACCAGGTTGCCCTGCAGGTACAGCGAAAAGGCGTCGCCGCGCACCGCCAGATGGATGTGGAACACAGTATCGGAGGGCAAGCATCCCGGGTACTTCTTTACGCGGGCACGGGTGGGATGTCCGGAGATCACGGTGTAAGTCTCGACGGCAACAGAGCGTACGGGTCCGGATCCATTTAGCAGGAGTTTCACCGCTTGGTAGTTCCGAGGAGAAGCGGCACGAAAAGCCAGCGTTAAGCCTCGGGTGTCGATCTGGGCGAGCGCGTCTACGTCGTAATCGGTGAGCCGCAGACTGGGGACGAAGAGCGACAACGCGCCCACTCTCACGAACCCGTTCCGGTCATAGGTCCAGGCGCGCGCGCGGTTATCCGAGGCCCGCCAGTCATCCAAGCCCTGCGAGAAATCCTCGAATAGATCCACTCGCGCGCGGCCGGAGATGCGCTCGCCGACGTGCTCGATGACGCGTTCGATCACGCGCTGGCGAAGGTGTTCGGGGAAATCCGGTCTGGGCCGGCGCGCCGGCGTCAGGACAACGGCTCCCGCAATGGCCGCCAGCGCCAGCATTCCCGTGATCAGCACCATGTGCTTGCCCGCTGACTTTAGGGGAAAGTCCATCAGGCGAAGCTCCTTCGCGAAGCGCTGCTGCTTCGCTATGCGCTGGAAGATGCCCCCAGGATGCATCCTTACTTTCATGCTCTACCCGATTATGAAAGCGGTGCGCGGGCCAACGAAATTGAGCGAACGATGCGATCTCAAAAGAAAGGAACCCAAGTACTCCCCTAAAGGCGTGACTAGCTATGCGGCCACGGACGTACCTGTGGAGCTGCGAAGGTCAAGGCTTATTAGTGTTTAGCGACCTTATGGGGTTTTTCGTGCAGCCCTGTTGTATGCTTGGGAGGCTTAGGCGGTTTAGGGTGAGAGGCCGCGGCATGAGGGCGATGCGAAATCGCCTCATGCGGTTTCCGCGATTCGGCGGGGTGAGGCTGATGCCGTTCGATTGGCGCATGTGCTTGGCCGGCCGTGGCGGACAGCAATAGCGCCGCAACCAGGAAGCCGATCAACCGAGACGTCATACGTACAAGAGATTTTCGGCCGGCGCGCGGGAAGTCTTTAGCGCGGCTCTGCTGATTCGCGCGATTTGGCCGATAGTAGGTTGTGACTCCCACGGGAAGCACAGCCATGAACGGCAAGCCCGCTACCGCGGACAACACCATCCCGGAGAAACCCGTCCCCAGCCCGGCCCCGGTTACAGAGCAGAAAACGGAGCAGAA
>JASHQT010000586.1 GCA_030039005.1 Bryobacteraceae bacterium | reverse complement strand
GGATACCTCCATACTGCTCGCATGTTTTGTCACCTTCCTCTGATTCATTTACTGCTTGGAATAACAGCGCGATCATCCCTGCGGGCCACGGTGGCCTGAGGGAGATCGAAAACCAAAGCCCCCCGCGCGGCGCTGAGCGCGAAAATCCGCTGGGGAAGATCGGGTGCGAACCACAGCATTCGAATGGCGGCGCCTTCCAGACCCTGGTTGGAGAAGGATTGCCAGGTATCGCCGCCGTCTACGGTATGGTAGACATTGCCGTATTGAACCAGAAACGCCTCGCGTTCCTGGGCGGGATTGAAGCGCACCGAGTCCACCGTCGCCGCGGGAACCCCTTCCGTAACCAGCTTCCAATTTGCGCCTTCATCCATAGACTGCAAAATGCCGCGCGAAGTTGCAGCAAGAATTGCGACTTCATGCTCGACGGGAAGGGCTACGTCATAGAGGTAGTACCCGCTCGGTACGGAAGCGGCCTGCCAAGTACGGCCGGAATCCTCGGAGATAAACAGCCCCGAAGAGGTTTGGAGTGCCAGCCGCGAGGCGCCGCGAGCAGGCGCGTAGATCGCCTGGACAGGGAAGCCCATAATCCCTGCCGCTTTCACCTGCTCCCAGGTCGTCCCGGAGTTGGCACTGCGGAACAGGCCAGCATCGGTTCCGGCGAACAGAATATCCTGTCCTTTTTCCAACTCAACGGCGCGGAGGGCGTGAATGCGGGCGCGTCCTGTGCCGCGAGTGCGTTCCACCACCTTTGCATGCTCACTGGGCGTGCGAGGCCGAATCCGGACGGTAACCATCGGGCGCGGCTCCGGCACCGCCGTCCAGATCTTGCCGCCATCGGTGGATTTCAGAATCGCATCCTCGCTGGCTGCGAACACCACGTCCGGGTGGGAGGGGAACGCCGTCAGGCTCTGCAGGTTGCGGCCTTGCAAAGCCTCTTCGTTCGCCCGCAAGGACCACTCGAGCCCACCGTCGCCGCTGACAAAGACACCACCGTACAGCCCTTCGTACGTGCTGCTGGCGTAAAGATGTTTGCCGTCGGAGGTGATCTCCGACAGCCGATGATTGGCGAACCCTTCGTTTACCGGCCGCAGGGTCTGACCCGAATCCGTGCTCTTCAAGATTCCCGCGAACTCGGTGGCTAAATACAGCGTGTGTGGGTCCGTCGGATCGAAGACCATCCAATTCACCTGTTCGGAGTTTAGATGCTGCCAGGTCTTCCCGCCGTCCGGGGATTTAAACAAGCCAAGCGTGGTTCCGGCATAGATGGTATCGGCCTGCGCGGGGTCCTCCGCGATGATGTGGGTGCGGCGATGCGTACCCGGGATGCCGTGGATCTTGATCCAGGCCGCGCCCGCGCTGTCGCTGCGATAGATCCCGCTGCAGGCGCTGGCGAACACCAGCCGTGGGTCCTTAGGATCCACGCGGATGGAGAAAATGTCGGAGTCGTCGATCAAACCGCTGGCAATGGAGTGCCAGGTGGCGCCGCCGTCGGTGGTCTTCCAGGGCAAATGGGGAGTTCCGGCGTAAATGGCGTTCGTGTCCGAGGGATCGAACGCGAGCGCAGTAATGTCCTGCATCTCGATATCGTTTTCGCGCGAGATTCTGCGCCAGGTGGCGCCCGCATCCGCGGAAACGAAAACGCCTTTGGATGTTCCGGCGGCCAAAGTGGCGGAATTGGCCGGCGACAGGGCGAGCGACTCGATACGCGCGCCGCGCATTCCGGTCAGGGGTTTCCAGGTCTCGCCGCCGTCCTTGCTTTCAAAGACGCCGGAGTCCTGGGTATCGCCTGCATCTAGGCCGGCGTAGATGTGCGAGGATTCCTTGGGATCGAACAGAATGGCGTTGAAGACGCCCGGCGTGCCGCGCGGAAAGGGCAGCAATTGCCAGGATGCGCCTGCATTGTCGGAGCGGAACAGCAAAGAATCGCGCGAACCGGCGATCAGCGTATGCCCGTTCTGTGGATCAATCGCCAGCGCTCGCGCGCTGCCGCCGAACGGACCTGCCAACTTCCATGCGCCGATCCCGGGAAGCGCGGCAACCAGAAGCAACGCGAGACTAAGGGATGGTTGCCTCCCCAGGTTTCTGAGTAGCACTTCCTATTACCATAGCAAAAAAACCGGCTTCCCGAGCCATCGGCAGTAAGTGGGGAAGTTATTGAAACTTTTATTGTTACTCGGGTTTAATGCAATCCCGTCGAGGCTGCGTGCGCCGAAGCGTCGGTGATTTGTTCCGCCAGATGACGCGGCGCATCCAGATTGTCCATCACTAGGCGCGAATTCTCACCGGCCGTTTCGATGGATATATCGCCCACGTCGAAGATCCTCTGCCGGAACGACTGAATCACCCGTACGTCCTGGACCTTGGGAAGCTGAATGATGCGCATCGATTTCGCCACCAGGCCGGTTTCGTAGCGCAACTTGTCGCCGGCGACGGTGAGCTTGATCGTCTGCCGCCGGAGGTGCCGCTTCAGCGGCCACAGCAGGAGCAAGAGCGTGACGATGGGCAGGTAGGGAAAGAACTCCGGATAGCGCTCGTGGACGTACTTATATTCTAGAACTATGCCCGCACACACGATCACTGCCGCGCAGATGTAACCGGCCTTGATAAATTTCAGGCTGGGGCGAATTACGACTTCAGCCATAGCTCAGGCACAATCATAGTAATCCATGAAGTTGCCTCGCAAGCCGGAGCTGAGCAAGCGAAGCCGGGCCAAATCCGGCGCTCGGATGGCGCGCTATGTCATCTCGTTGCCCGAACGCGCCGTGCGCTCGGCCGCGGCGCTGGCGGGAGGACTGATTCGCGAGATCGGGGAAGTCTCCGTTCCAGTGGCCGTGCGCCGCACCAAGAGCTATCAAATGATGGTGGAGCTGGCGCTGCGCTTTATGATCGAGCGCGTCGGCCAGGTACGCGGTGTTTATCCATCGGGGAATGAGTTGGCCGGCGATTTTCTGCTGCGCCGGACGGCCGGGCACGGCATCGAGCTCGCGGGCCTGCTCGCCTTCCGCGCTTCTCCGGTGTGGATTATGGCGGCACTGGCCGACGTTTCGGGGGCCGGCCGCTACATGGTGCAGGAGGTCGCCGAATCCTTAAAGCAGGAAGGTCTGTTGGCCGCCGATGCGCGCTTTGAAAATGTCGATCAGCTTTTGGCGGGCCTGGAGCAGACCGCGAGCCAGGTGGCCGACCTGTGCAATGCCCCGCCGCTCGACGTACCCGGCCTGCGGCGCGAGTGGAGCGCATTCAGCGAGGCTGTGGCCAAGATTCCCCCGCGCAATCTGCCGTCGATCGGATTTCTGCGCGAGCATTGGGATGCCATGAAAGCGGAAGCCGCAGCGCAGAATCGGCCTGTGTTCGAGCTGTCGTCGGTGATCGCGGTATCGGCTATCGCGCGCACGCCCGTCACGCTGCTCAAGCTCGCCCGCGCATCCAATCGCGCCGTGTGGCAATCCGGCCAGATGCTGGGTGGGAGCGTCCTCATCCATTACAGCCAGGTCTTGGCGGACATTCACGAGCGCGGTTACGCGGCGTTCTGGGCCCAGGAGTTTCAACCTTACTTGCGGGCGGCGGCGGTGCAGTTTTCGCCGACGCACCGTTCGTCTACCGCGCGGTGGGTGAAGAAAGCACTCCGCTAGCGCCTAATTCTCGGATGGTTTCTCGAGGTGGTCGACGACCAGCTCTTCGAGCGGCGCTTTCGTTGGTTGGAGCTTCAACCCGAGCTGCTCGCGCAGGGCATCGAGGAAACTCGGACCGTCCGGCGCTTCCGGCTGCGGATTTCCGGCAATCGCCGGCTTGGGAGGGGGCGCCCACTCCAGCGTGAAATCGTACCTTCCGCTGAGTTCTGTTCGATCCACAACCGGGCGCTCCAGCCGCTCGAACGTGGGCAACGCGGCGGCTAAGGCCGCGAGAGTCGTGTCGCGTGCTCCCGATATCAACAGGCGGCTGGGTTCGACCTCCAGCTCATAAAGGCCGCAGACTTCAGGAAACGTGCCGGCCGTTTTAGGACCGGGCGCCGGGATCGCGTCAGGGACTGCTGCCTCGGGGCATGGCGGCCCATCGGAGTGCGGCCGGAGCTTCGATCCGAGCTTGCCCGCTTTGACCTGCATGAGGGCGAAGACCGGCCGCTCATGCGTTTCGAAATGAACAGCGAGCCGAAAGCGATCGGCCAACAAGGACTGCACCATCAACCGCATCTGGTCCTTAGTGGGCTGGCCTTCGGCTTTCGCCTCGATAACGAAGCGGTCGGTGGCCACCCATTTCGGCAAACTGTCCAGCATCGCCCGCGTCTGGTCCGGTGAGAGCGTGGCTTTGTAAGCGAATTCGATGTACGTGGGCAGCCGGAAGACGGCAGAGAATCGGCCTCCGATAGGGCCATAAGAGTCGTCATTATCCAGCGGAAAGCTAGCCCGGAAAGACTCGCCCGGCTTAGCGAGCCGGATGGACGCTACATCGAAGGATCTTTTGCCGCCTGCCGAGGTTTGCCATTCAGGGATCTGAGCGAAAATCGGCAGAGCGACTAAGAAGAATGCCCAACGCATTGGTTTGACAGACGCACTGGGATGAAATTGGTATACGGAAAGTCATGAATTCTGATAACAATGGCATGGCACGGCTCGTAATAGCACAAGGGAGATGACGATCAGACATCGCCCGGAAAGTGAAAAACAGATGCCTCAAGCTCTTGCCGTTACGATCATCCTTTCCACCATCGCCTGTGTGCTGGGATTTTCGGTGTGGACGATCGCGGTTAACATTCGCCGCAGCCGCTGGGGGAAACAGGTAGCTGAGCTGCACGGTAAACTTCTGGATCGATTCGCCGGCAGCCAGGATCTCATTGCCTTTCTCGAAGGCGAGGCGGGCCGCAAATATTTCGAATCCCTGGCGTTCGATCTCAAGGATTCGGTGAGCCGCATCCTGAACGGCATACAGCTCGGGATAGCACTCGCCTCAATGGGCGCCTCCTTGCTGCTTGTCCGGAGCGCTCTGAACGATCCGGACGCGCGCAAGGCGCTGCTGATCATCGGCACGCCGATCACGGCGCTGGGAATCGGATTCCTTATTTCGGCGGCCATCTCGCATCGCCTGTGCAAGGCGTGGGGCCTTCTGCAAAAAAATCGGCAACCGGCGCCGTGACGGGGTAACATCCTGAAACTGCCGTCGCCGCGATGCCCATGGACGAGGAAGGCTTTTGCGCATTCTACGAGCAGACAGCGCACCGGCTGCGTTCCTACCTGAGGTCCGCTTTGCGGGATGATGTGGGCTTGGCGGACGACCTGCTGCAGGAGAGTTACTTTCGGTTGTTGAAGGCCGACCTCCCGGAATGCATGGACTTCGCGTGGCGCAAGAATTACCTTTTCCGGATCGCGACAAACCTGATCCGCGATCATCGAAGGTCTCGGCCGATGGAACCGCTGCCGGATGAGCGGAATTTCGCGGCACACGAGAATTCCTTCGATGAAGCTCGCGACGTCAGGCGGATATTCGGCCGCTTGAAACCTAGGGAGCGCGAGTTGTTGTGGCTGGCGTATGTCGAGCGCTTCAGCCATAGCGAGATTGCGGGCCTTCTACAGGCGCGCACGGCCAGCATCCGGCCCATGCTGGCACGGGCGCGAGCGAATTTTGCAGGTATGCTGAAGAAGCGTGGTTATGGCGCATAGACCGGGCGAGCAACACGAAACGCCGCGCTGCGAAAGAGAGCCGGAAGTAGCTCAGGCGCTCGCTCAAGGCGGACTGCCACCCGAGCTTCTGCAACACGCCGGGGCGTGCGCCGTTTGCAGTGAAGTTTGCTCGGTCAGCCGGCAACTTGAGTTTCTGCTGGAGGGTTCCCTGGAAGAGCCGCTGGAGCCGGCCGCGTCGATGTGGTGGAGGCTGAATCTGAGGCTGCGCCGGCAACGGATGAATCGAGCTCAGCTTCCGCTCATCTGGATGGAGCGGGCCTGCGCGGCTATTCTTCTACTGGCTGCGTTGTTCGCGCTGTGGCAGATCTCCGCGCGTACCAGCGTTTCCGGTATTCTGACGGTTGGCCTGCTGGCGCTTGCCGCCGTCGCACTGCCGGCGACGATCGTGTTGTGGCGCTGGTCCCGGTCCTGACTGTATCCGTAACTCGCGCGCGATGCCCGGTAGATCATTCTACGCCGCATACCTGGCGAGCCGCCGTTCTCACGAGCCTTTTGCAGAGGTGCATCTTGTCCGTCCGGATGCCATGGCATCACGAATGACTCCGTCGCTGAAGTGTAGCTTCGATGGCAGCCTCCGCCTGCAAACTTTG
>JASHQT010000585.1 GCA_030039005.1 Bryobacteraceae bacterium | reverse complement strand
ATCGCGCGGATGAAATATGTCGCGCGTCTGCTGGCCCGTGCCGGCGAAGCCGATGTAGCGCAGCGGGCGGCGGCGCGCGTGGGCATGGATCCAATAAGAAAATACGCCTTGATCGGGCGTGCCGAACTGCCCCGCCCCGGCCAGTACGCCGCAACGATTGATCCACACGGGAAAATCGAAGGCGGCGCCGTATTCGAGCGCCAGCGCCTCGGCCGCCAGCTTAGCCGCGCCGTAGAGGGAGACCGGAGCGGCGGTCGGGAAATCCAATCCGATGCCGCAAGCCGAGACCCCCGGCGGTAGCTCGCATGTGTCGTCGAGCGCGAAGGAGTCGGGCAGCCGGCGCAAGGGAAGAGACGCCAGCGCGCGAATCGAATAAACGCGGCTCGTGCTTAAGAACAAGAATCCGGCTGCATGTCTTTTGCAATATTCGAGGACATTCACCGCGCTGAGCAGATTGTGTTCCATCAATTGCCGGCTGCTGAAACCGGACTGAACGCCGGCCAGCACGCTCGGGTTGGCCGCCGCATCGATGACCCAATCGACAGGCGGAAGCGGTTCGAGATCGCTTGCCATCCGGACGTCGCCATGCACCAGCGTGACGCCCAATTCGCGCAGACGCGCGCGATTGGTTTCCGATCCCGGACGCATGAGGTTGTCGATTCCCAGGATCTCCAGGTCCGCGTGGCGCTCGAGCAAGCATGCGGCGAGCGAGCTTCCAACGAACCCGCAAATCCCGGTAATGAGAACTTTCATCCCCGAACTCCCGCCGGATGCGCCGCGGCTCTCCCCATCCAGCCTGCGGCGATCTGCTCGAAAATCTCAGGCAGGGGGATCGTTATGTCCCAGGCCGGATAGTGCGACTTCATCTTGCGCAGGTCGCTGTAGTAGCAGATATGATCGCCGGTGCGGTTCTCATTCAGGTAGCGATAGCGCATGGAGCGGCCGGTGATCCGCGCGGCCATCTCGAAGGCTTCGAGAATGGAGCAGGCGTTATTCTTGCCGCCGCCCAGATTGTAGACTTCGGCGATGCGCGGCGCCTTCCAAAACTCGAACATGAAACGCGCCACGTCCTCGGAGTGAATGTTGTCGCGCACCTGCTTGCCCTGGTAGCCGTAAATTGTGTACTCGCGCCCTTCGACGTTGCACTTGATCAGAAAACTCAAGAATCCGTGCAGCTCGACGCCGGAATGGTTGGGACCGGTTAAACATCCGCCGCGCAGGCAGCACGTGGGCATGTGGAAATAGCTCCCGTATTCCTGCACCAGGACATCGGAGGCCACTTTCGAGGCGCCAAACAGCGAATGCGTGCTTTGATCGATGGAAAAATCTTCCGCGATGCCGTGCTCGAATGCGGGATCGCCGAATTCAAAGCGCGTCGCGAGCTCGCACAGCGCGATGCGGTTGGGCCGGTCGCCATAGACCTTGTTGGTCGACATATGGATGAACGGCGACTCGGGGCAAAAGCGGCGCGCGGCTTCGAGCAGGTGCAGCGTGCCGAGAGCGTTCACTTCAAAATCCAGGAACGGGATTTGCGCGGCGCGGTCGTGCGAGGGCTGCGCGGCAGTATGGACGATGAGATCCGGCCGGACTTGTTCGACCAGCGCGAGCACGCCTTCGCGGTCGCGAATATCGAGCGCCGCGTGGGCATAGCCCGGAACTTCGGCGCGCAGGCGCTCCAACACCCAACTGGTATCGCCCTCCGGTCCGAAGAAAACGGCGCGATGGTTATCGTCGATGCCCTGCACGCGGAATCCCTGGCGCGCGAAGAAGCGCGACACTTCCGATCCGATCAGGCCACAGGAGCCGGTCACCAGGGCAGTCGGCATATCCATCCCATTGTTCCGATGGTACACTGCCGTCGCAATGCGCGCCGACGCCTAACCTGCGATGGAAGCGGCTCGAACTAATTCGAGGCAGTTGCCTTTTGATTCTTGACCTGCAGCTCGTTCACCACCTGCTGGACGTTGGGTACTGATGCAGCCACCTGCTGCGCCCGCGCGCGGCTGTCCTCGGAATCTACATTGCCGGTCAACGTGACGACGTGGTTTTTGACCGAGTATTTCACGCCGGCGTTCAGCCGGTTGTAGATGAGCGCGGCATCCAAGTTCTTTTCGATGCCCTTGTCGAGGTCCGAATTCATTGCTTTCGCATCGTGCGAGTCACCGGGTGGAATCACGGCGATTTGATTGGCGACCGCCAGACCTTGGGCTTGCGATTCAGCGATGGTCTGGGCCTGCGATTTCTGCGCGTCCGAGTCGACGTGCCCACTCAATGTCACTACGCCTTTGTCCCGATCCTCGCTGGTAGACACGTTTTTCAATCCCGCTTGATTAAGCGACTTGCGAATATTACTCGACACATCGGGTGATTTATCGGCGTTGGAACATCCCCCGAGCGCGCCGGCCAACATGACCGCAGCCAGAGATAACGATACCTTGACCTTTCCCATAAGCTTATTTCTCCCTGCCCGTGAGACCCCGATTCGTTTACGCGGTTTCGGATGTAACATTGGCTCACCGCCCAACCTGGCGCTTCGCATGCATCATCCCTGGCCGGAGGAGAAAAATGAAACGCTTAATTGCCCTCGCGGTATTTCTTGCCGGAACCAGTTTGGCGGTATTGCCGGCCAGCGCCGATGAGGTCGTAGTCGTTCATCACCGCCATTATCGCCATCACCGCCGGCATCATCGTAGAGTGGTGGTGGAACAACGCTAGTAATTTACCGGTGCAGCCCTACCAGGCGGCGTTACGTCATAAGAGCTAATGCCGCCACTGTCGCATAACCCCGTTCGTTAGCATGGCGGCCGCCGCTACCGCAAACCGTTTGCTTTCCCGCATGGCGGGCGGCGCGAACCGGGCCCTGCGCGGCTCTCTTAAGAAGATCGCCTCCGGGTTTGGTATAAATTGAGATTTGCCAAATGGAGGCTCGATGAACAGATTTCAGAAGATCGCGATCGCCGTGTGCGCCGCGTCGCTCGCCGCTTCGGCCGCGCATGCCCAGGTGGCGCTGGATTCCGTGCGCGTGGCCGCGAAAGACACCATCAGCGTGGCGAAGTTTTACGAAGCCGCGTTCGGAATGCAGGAGGTCAATCGGATCGAGAATCCGGGAGGAACGGAAGTCTTCGTGAACTTCGGCGCCACCGTCGAAGACGCCAAGGCCAACAAGAATCCGCCGATGATTATCTTTCATCGCGACTCCGATGACCTGAAGGATCCGATTCCGCACATCATTTTCTCCGTCAAGGATATGGCTGCCACCGTTGCCGCCGTCAAGGCCGCCGGAGGAACCATGCAGGGAGAGCCACGCCCCTTCCGCAACACCGGGATCGTCCTCGGCTTCGCGATCGATCCCGTCGGGAACCGCATTGAGCTGATTCACCGGCCATAAGCCGGAAAGCGTGGAGGAGCGGGAGCGCGTGCCGGGGAATAGCCGGCTAGCGCGTCGCGCGGCGGCGGTCGGATGCGGAGGCGCCGGCGGCATAAAACAATTCGCGGCCGGACATTCGGATAACCTCCACGGCCGGCTTCGCCGGTTGGGCCTCCAGGCCGCGCTGCACCGCCTGAACGAAGGCGCTGATGACGAGCGGATTCATGGCATTATCGAATCCGCGGTAAAAATTGACATATTGCGAATCGCGCAGCGGAATGCGCAGTTGCCAGCGCGGCTGGGCGGGTGTCGCTGTGGTGTGGGCTTCCTCGAAGACGCGGCCGTTAAAACTCATGCGCACCTCGTGAAAACCAAAATCCCGGCTGCCGGCGCGAATGTGGTCCCAGCATTCCTCCACATTGTCCGCCTTGGCGAGGTTGGCTTCAAATTCTTTGAGGCGCGCTTCGACGTCGATCATGCGGCGGAATTGGCCGAATAATATGCGGCCCGCCGAAGCGAACTCGGAATAGTCCAGTTGGCTGATGCCGAGCCACACCGCGCCGGCGAAGAGAATGACGATCAATCCGCCGAACTGATTATTGTGAATCGCGGTCAGCAGGAGCGAGAGAACCGCCACCAAACCGCACAATGCGTACATCGTGAGTACCGCGCCGCGCTGGCTCAAACCGCGCGCGAGAAGCCGGTGATGGATGTGACCGCGGTCGGCCTGAAAGATGGGCTGATTCCGCAGGAAGCGGCGCAAGATCGAAAGCGCCACATCCAGCAGCGGGATCGATACCGCCAGCAGCGGCACGGTAAGCGCCATCAATGTAACGGATTTGTTGCTCCACAGCGCGCCAAAGCAGCCCAACAGGAAACCCAGCGTGAGGCTGCCGCTGTCGCCGAGGTATACCGAGGCTCCGCTGAAGTTGTAGCGCAGAAACCCGAGCAGGCAACCGGCCAGCGGCATGGTCGCCAGGATCAGCGGCACGTTGTTTTGCACCAGAGCCGCCAGCAGCATGGTCACGGTAGCAACCAAGCCGATCCCCGCCGCTAGCCCGTCCATGCCATCGATCAAATTGAACGCGTTCGTGCAGCCCACCAGCCAGATCACTGTGATCGCGAATCCCAGCCAGTGCCACTCCGGCATATGCTGCAGCCTTTGGATCTGGACGTGAATGCCCGAGAAGTATGCCAGCACCGCCGCGCCTACGATGCCGAGCAGCTTCTGCCAGGGCGCCAGCCCAATGAGATCGTCCAGCACGCCGGTGAAAAAAATCACTGACGCCGCCAGCGTCAATGGCAGAATGCTGGGGAGCTCGCGATGCAAGTGCTGCGCGTACGTGAATGGCAAAACCAGCGCGATCGCGAAGGTGACCACGTAGGAAATCGCGATGGCAATGCCCCCCACTCTGGGGACGGGCGCCGCGTGCTTCTTGCGGACGCCGTCAGGGTGGTCTAAAAACTTTTGGCCGAGAAGGTCACGCACGCACGGGGTGATGACTAGCGCCAATACAACCGATAGGACACCTAGCGTGAATATCAAAAACACGTGAGCAGGTCCTTCTCCTCGTGAACTTCGCCGCGAAATCGAATGCTCGATCTGCCAAAAGCAGCGATGGCCTTGAACGAATTCTACGATCCCTTGGCCTACTCTATTTCACACCGGAAAGTGCTTAAAACCAAGCACAATTGGATCTAGATCGTACTAGTACGGGAAGTTCCATGTGAAAGTACCATTACTAACGTTCGGTCTTTCTCAGAGGCGCGTCATACGGGGATGAAAGAGGACTGCAGGCAGGTAAGCGAACGGGAAGAGTGGGTGACGGACGGCGGGCGCCAAAGACAGCCCGCAAAAAAGACCACGTCAGTACATCAATCGCATGACCGTGCCGTCATACCAGATGAGTTGGGCCTGTCCGGCGACGAGCGCACCCGCAGGTGAGCTGCTGCCATTGGGTTGCGTGATGGTTTTGATCCCCACCCCGTCGATGTTCAGCGTGCAACTGGTCGCGCATGTGGTATCGACGTTCAGCAGGTAGACCATGCCAACGGTGTAGGCCGTGATGGCTTTGTCCGGTGAAGAGCATGTATATGCCGTCGTTCCGTTAGTTGAGGCGCAGTATGTTTCGTTGGCGTGAATCGTGTCGTGGGTCGGTATGAGGGCCGAATTATAGGAAGGCGTGCAATCCACTCGCGAGGCGCCGGTGTTATTCACGCAGGACTGCAGGATGCCCGTGCCGGATATGAAGTTGAGCGTGGCCTGCGTTCCCTCCACGCTACCGTTCAAGTCCACGGTGACCCCGGCGATGCCGCCTCCGGTCCCGGAACAATCCGTGCGATTATTGGTGGGGTCGTCCGTGCAACCTCCGCCGCTAAAGTTGAGAGACGGCTCGGCGGGAAGGGCGGTGCCGGCGTTTTGAATTTGGCGCACCACCGTCTGCGGCGTCCAGTTACTCGAGGTGCTGTTCCAGGCCAGCGCTTGACCGTTGCCAGGCGCGGTGGATGAGACGGCGCGGCCTTGGATCTGGCTCACTGTGGTCGCGCTGGGCGTTCCCGTGACGTCTCCCGCGAGGATGCCCGCCGAGAGCAACGTCCAAGAGTTGGTAGCGGTGCAGCCGTATAGATTGAGCCCGGCGGCCGCATTGGTTTCAAAATATGCTTGTCCCATCGAACAGGAGGCTGGAAGGCTGGTACCAGACTGGAACGGACTGGTGTAATTCGCGGCGGTGAAATTGACGCTCTTGCTTTGCGTTCTCAGATCCACCAGGGTTTGCGCGTTGGCCAACGCAATCACCAAGCCTGCCACCACAATCGCGCGCCGATTTCGCATAATAACGGTATCCTCCAGGTTGGTTTCCAGCCTGCCGAGCGGGAGCGGCCGAACAAGAGCGGATGGCTCCGGGCAGGCTGGAAATCTCAACTCAGGTGTAGCAGCAGGAATCGGCTACCGCATCCAGCATGCGCGTACGGTCTTCAAAACACGAGGAACATTCGTCAGTCGGCGGCGTGAACGCAGGAATCGCCCGGGCGGAATTTGCGCCGCGCGAACATGCCCAAAGCGAAGAGGCCCATCAACATGCATGCTATCGAGCGCGGCTCAGGCGTCGGAACCGGAACGGGAGCGGGAATCGGATTGGGATCAACAAACTGCTCCTGGAACCCGCCATACCCCAGGCCGTTCGAAAACGTCATCGTGCTGTCGCTGACGATCTCAAAATGCGAAAGAAAGTTGTTCAGCGCAGCCAGGTTGGCGGCGTTGTCCATGGCCATGTACCAGCTGGCCGCCTGCTCGATGTAGCTCGTGCCGTCGTAACCAGGGTCGGAAACCGCGCCATAAGCATTCACATCGGCCACGGGATCCAGGATTGTCCAGATTGCATCCTGGATGTCGTTGTTGGCCGTGTTGCTTCCATCACTCAGATCGTATAGCGATTCCAAGTAGGCCGCCATGATGTACCGGGCCAGCGCCGTGGATCCCGCGCCGCTATTGAAAAATGTATCGTCCGTGGCGCCCAGCGTGGTCAACGGCGTCCAACCGCTGCCGGAGACTCCGCCAAACCGGGTGTCGCTCAAATTCGCAGTCGTGCTGAGTGTGGTGACGTCGGCAGTATAATCAGTCGACAGATAGATATCGTTAAAATAATCGACGCAGAAAATCTCCGCGTTCGCGCCGTTCAGAGTAGCCTCCGCTCCGCCGCCGCCGTCGCCGAGGGGAAAATTATAATTCGCCGAAACGTCCAGCGGCACATCCGTTTGCACACTGTTAGCGTTGGCGGCAACGGTGGCCAGTAAGATGGCGATGCTGACTCCCAGAATCGGGTTACTTGTCATGCGAGAAGACTAAGGCTGGAACCCTAGATCCGACAATGAACCGGTCGTTATGCCCAGCATGGCTGCTTGTACCAGTACCCGGGAGCCTCAAATCGGTACTGGTGGTCCCGGTATACATTGCGTCATGCTATGTAAAACTAGGCTTTCCAATGTCTAAGAAACTCCCGGGCCGGCTGGCCCTCATCGTTTTGCCTTGGATCTTGGGGCTCGCCGGTTGCCGCAGCGCGTACAACTATTTCGAGAAGGGCAACTCCGCGTTTGCGCGGGGAAAGTTCGAGGAAGCGACATTAGACTACCGCGCAGCGATCCAGAAAGATCCCTCGTTCGGAGACGCGTATTACCGGGCCGGCCTCTCGGAACTCAAGCAAAACAAGGCGGCCCAGGCCTTGGAGGACCTGGAAAGAGCGGTCCGCCTGCTGCCGTCGAGCGACGCGGCCAAAACGGACTTGACCAACCTGTTGCTAGGTGCCTACGTGGGCGATCCCAAACGCCCCAAGTTCCTTTACGATCAGCTCCTCAAGTACAGCGCGGAATGGCTCAAGAGCGATCCCAACTCCATGCAAGGGTTGCGTATCAAGGGATATTTGGCCATGTTGGAGCAGCGGCCGGAGGAAGCAGCGGAGCTGTTGCGGCATGCCCATGAATCGCATCCCCACGATGAAAAGATCGTCGACGGCCTCATGGACGCTCTCTTCCGCGCCAATCAGCCGGCTGAAGCTGAAAAACTAGGGCTGGAGTTCGTCCGTGCCAATCCCGACGCTTCCGACGTGTACGACGCGCTGTACCGCCTCTACACGGTCGGCAAGCGTCCGCAAGACGCCGAGAACATCCTGAAACAGAAGGTAGAAGCCAATCCCAAGGAGCGTGGGTACCTGCTGGAGCTGGCATCGTTCTACGCCGCCGCCCATCGCACCCAGGATGTCGAACAAACCATCCGAACCTTTCTTGCTGGCCATGACGGCGACCCGGCGACCCGGGTGCAAGCGGGCGATTTCTACGCCTCCATGGGAGCTCCGGATCAGGCCCTCCAGCAATACCGCGCGGGAGCCGACCTTGGGAAAAAGGACAAGCTGGTTTGCGAGGACCGCATCGCGCGGGTTCTGTTGTTGCAGAACAAGCGCCAGGAAGGTCTCGAAGTCCTGAACAAGACCCTCGGCGAATTCCCCGACGATGAGGAAGCTCGCGCCTTGCGGGCCGCGCTGCTACTGGAAACGCCGGGGGCGGGAAAGCCCGGCCAGGGCGTGGAGGAGCTGCGCGCTCTGCTCGCAAAGAAACCGAACGACGTCTTCCTGAAGTTCCTGCTCGCCCGGGCGCTGGCCGAGAGCCAAAATTTCTCCGAGGCGCGGACGCGCTTTGAGGAGATCGTCAAACTGCAGCCCGAGTTCCTGGACGCACACATCTTGCTGGCCGATATCGCCTACAAGCAACATGACGCGGCGGAAACGCTCCAGCAAGCCGAAGCCGCTTTGGAAATCGATCCGCAAAACCTGCACGCGCGCATGCTCCGCGGCAGTGCTTTGCTGGAACAAGGAAACCTGGAGCAGGCCGATGCCGTTTTCGAGAGCCTGGCGCAGCAAGTGCCCCAATCGGTGGACGTGAAATTAAAACTGGCGGAAGTCTCCCTCAGGCGTCGCAAATTCGCCGAAGCGGAAACTGCTTACAACAAGATCCTTGACGACCATCCGAAGGAGGTGCGCGCGATGGCAGGCCTGGTGGACGTCGATATGGCGCAGAACCAGCCGGAGAAGGCTCTGCAGCGACTGGATACGGAGTTGACGCGCTCACAAGGTTCGCCGGCCATTCGCCATCTAGCCGCTGTCACGGCGCTGCGGACCGGAAGATACAACCTGGCGATCGAGAACTTGCGCCGATTGGCCGACCAAACTAACTCCATCACACCGCTGATCGAGATGGCCCAAGTGTTCCAGCTCAAAGGCGATCTTCACAACGCCATCCTCACTTTACAGAAGGCAGCCACTCTCCAGCCCAAAGATCCCCGGCCAGGGGCCCTGCTGCCATTCATGCTGGAATCGGAAAGCCGCGATCAGGAAGCCAAACAAGTCGCACGCCGCGCTTTGACGGGAAGTCCCAAGGATCCCGTTGCAATGAATAACCTGGCGTACTTGATGGCCGAAACCGGCGACAGCCTGGATGAGGCGCTGAAGCTGGCACGCGGGGCAGTCCATCAGCAGCCGAACAATCCTGTTTTCCTCGATACCCTTGGCTTTGTCTATCTGAAGCGGGATCAAAACGACGATGCCTTGGATATTTTCCAGCGGCTCATCCGCCGCTTTCCCGACGACCCGGCATGCGTTTACCACACCGGCATGGCCTGGTACCAGAAGGGTGACCGCCAGCGCGCCCGGACCATGCTTTCTCGCGCGTTGGAGCTGCGCCCACCTAAGGAAATTGAGGCCGGCGTGAACGACTTATTAAACCGGATTAATTAGAAGCGCAAAGGGTGCGGCGCGCACCACAAGATAGGCCGGGAACTGCTTCGCGCCGCGCTCCGTTTTGCGCGAGTTGCTCAATAGACTTCTCCGGCCGGGGTTTAGTCGTACTGTCAGTCCCAGAGAGAGATTGGTACTGAAGCACCTCGCTTTTTCATGTGGGGTGTCTTATCCTTAGCTTCTGAGCAATCTTACTAGGGTAACTTTCTGACAGGAGGAGAGGAAGAACTATGTACAGAATCAAGTGGGCGCTCGCCTTAGGCAGCATGCTGTCGCTCGCCACAATGGCCCGCGCATCGACTTGTGCTCTGAACACGTGGTGTTTCGGATCGAACCCTGCGACTGAAAGTGACGGTGCAACCTACTCGACAATCGGCGGTAGTTCCGTGACGGGAACCATCACCGTGTACAGCGAGCAGGTCACCAATAGCAACAACAACTTCTATAAATTTAGCGACTCCACCATTAACGGCCTCTTCTCCACCAATGACAGCACCTACGACGAAGGCATTGGGATCGCACCCTATGATCCGCAAGAAGGAGGGTCGCCGTTTCCCAATCAGGAAGGCATCACGAATACCGCGGACGGGAGCAACACCTACGGCAACATTCTTCTACTCGAACTGGGCAGCAACATCGCGCAGGGAACCACGCTGGAGTTTCTGATACAAGCCGGTATCGGCGCCGGCTCGGACGTCGTCTCGGATTACTACTCCGACAGCGGAACCGTGAATGTCCCCCTGAATGAGGGAATCAGCCCCAGCAGCATGACCCTCAACGGAACGACAACGTTGGGTGAGATTTCCACCAACGGAACCACCGCGCAGTCCCAGCTCACGATCACCAAGAACGTTTCCGGAGTCGAATGGGTGGCCATCGAAGCCGACTGCCACTACATTCTGCTGGACACCATCACGGGCGCCGCGCCTTCGTCGTCCGTTCCGGAGCCACGCTTCTACGGTTTGCTTCTGGCCAGCTTGCTCGGCATCGCGGGTGTGGTTTGTCAACGCCGGCGCGCCGCGCAAGCCAACGCGTAATCTTTCTCCTTAGGAATTCTTCCAACGGACATGCGGTCCAAATCCGGGCCGCATGCTCTTTTATTTGCTGGCTTCGCTTTTCTGCGCCAACTGCGGCGGCAGGCTGAACGGAATCTCGAGCACGACGTCGATATCCACGGGAGCTCCATCCTGCGTGGCCGGTTTGAATTCCCAGGATTGGATGTCGCGAAGCACCGCGCTTTCGAGCGCCGGCGCCAGTTCGCGAAGCAACTGCCGCACTTCCAGCTTGCCTTCTTTCGTAATCACACCCGCGAGCTGAACCCGCAGTTCGGTCCTCGCGCCGGGCGGCACCGGTTCCACCGGCTCGAACTTGCGTAGAGGAATGGGGGCGCGCACGTTCAGCGCGGCGGCGCCAGAGGGCTCATTGTGCGCGGCGAACCAAATAATCCAATCGGACGTGTATTCGGGGATATTCTCGATAGGAATCACCATCGTATAGACGCTGCGGCCGTGGAACCTGTTTTCGATCGACGCCGGGAGCGTGCGCGTGGCCGGGTGCAAGGGAACCGATAGCGTGGATACCGGCAAGCTCCGCAGACGGTCCGAATACAGCAGCACTTTGCGCGGCTCGTCCACGTGCGGTGGCGCGACCTTGCCTCCTTCGCGAATGGTGAGATTCGGCACTCCAAACCCGCCTTTGACGTCACCGGTAGCCACTTCGCCGACATTGGGCGCCTGCGCGAACCGCCCGGCTCGCGAGCCGTCCGGCACCTGTCCTTTATCGCTCGGGTGCAGACCGACCGCCGCAATGTCAACCTTCCCGTTACCCGCCTGATTCAGCGGACCCGGAGGAGCGTTGGGAGGTGGAGGCGCGCCGTTCTCGAGCGACAGCGCGCCGATGCCCTCCGGCAGCAGGCCGCGCGCCGTCGCGGCCCCAGTAATATTGACATCGGGCAACGGCAGATTGGACGTTTGCACGGGGATCACGGCGCGGGACGGCCGCTCGCTGGGCGGCGGCGCAACGAAGGTTTTTGTGGTCGGAATTTCCAGGGGCCGCACATTCAGCAGCGCCGCTCTACTCACGTCGCCGTTGGGTGCGGGCAGTGACATGTTAGGGACGGGAGATTTCACGCCTTGCGCTTTCGGCTTATCGATAGGCTTGAATTGTTTGGGCGGTGGCGGCGCCGGGATCGCCATGGCCGCGCGCGAGATCAGATTCGGTGTGGGAAGATCCTGGCGAAGCTGGATCTTGGGCACAGGCTGCCAGATGAATTGCTTTACCGATTCCGGGTGCGGTGCGGCAGCGATGATCGCCACATCTGCCTTCTTGGGCGCCCGAGGAAACCGAAACGTTCCGATCCGCCGCTCGGCCGAAACGTCCGGGAGTTTCTGCTTGGGCGGAGTGTACCAGACGATTTTCTTTTCCTCGGGTTTGATTAACTGCTCGTAGATGGGCCGTTCCGCCGCCTGCTCGTGATTCGCGGCGGGACTCTGCGGGAGCAACAACAGCCCGGTGATCACCGCGACGTGAAAGAGAATCGAAAAAACAAAAGAGGTGGGGCGAACGCGATAGCCACGCCGAAGAGGTGAGCGGTCGGGAGCGCCGGACGTGCGGACTCGGATCTTCAGGGACATTTGCGCCTTGTCTCGCATCAACTGCTCGCTCTTGTCCCCCGCAAGGCGCGGAGGCACGCCCCGGCGCAGGAGCACTGGCGGCCAAGCCGCCCGACAAATTGAAGCATACCAAAATCGTCCAGCGGCCATCCACCCAAGGGAGTACCATCCCCCCGAACTGCTTACTAGTGCTCCGCTTCGATCGCCAGAACGCCCCAGGATTCAAGCTTGCTCTGCGCGCGCTCCATTTCGGTGTGCGTCGAAAACGGACCGATCAGAATGCGCCCGGCATCCCCTTGTGACGCGCGGCCCTGTGACAAGGCAACCTCCGCGCGAAACCCTTTTTCCTGGAGCGATCGTACAAACGCGGCGTCTTTTCTTTCGCCCAATCCCGCAACCTGTAAGTAGAATTGCGGCGCGAGACCTGTGTACCAATATGCCTCTGCAATGGGATCCTCGGCCAGCGATGGGGCCGCCTGAGGAGCCGCGACAGGTTCCGCCACCGCGCTGGCGGGACCTCCCTGGTCGGCCGAAACGATCCGCACTCCCACGTACCAACTGGCCAGCGCCAGTCCGATAGTTACGGTAGCCGCAAAACCAAAGAACAAGCCCCTGAGAGGCCTCGATGTGCCCTGTGACGTGCTCGCGGAAACTTCGATCGGGCAATCGAAGTCCTGCGCGTCGGGCGATGCAGCATGAGCTGCGCAATCGGTGGTCGGCATAGGACACCTCCTCTACCTTGTCCTAAGACGTACACCTTATGGATCGGCCGGTCCCGCCCAAAGCTATAGTGCTGACGCTTGCGCTTCTCGAGTGCGTAGAAAGGACACTTCAGGGGTAGGGCGTCCCGAGAAAGAGCGCGAGCCGTCATGGCCGGGAACCTCGATGGAGGCGGACTGCTTCGGCGGCGAGGCACAGGTTGGCTAAAATGAATCATTCCGCATGGGAACCGAGCTCGTCAAAACCCCGAAGATCAACGAAAAATGCACGTGTTTCAAGCTGCAGATTCGCCGCTCGAAGATCCATCGCTACGGCGTGTTCGCGGGCCAGAGGATTCCTGCCAATCGCAAGGTGATCGAGTACACCGGGAAGCGCCTGAATCGCAAACAAGCTAAGATCCGCGGCGACGGCGACTATACTTACCTGTTCGCCCTGGATCCTTATTGGACGCTGGACGGAGCGATTGGCGGAAGCGGCGCCGAGATCATCAATCATAGCTGTGACCCCAACCTGGTGAGCCGCATCGTAAAAGGCCACGTCCTGTACATGAGCCTCCGCCCGATCCGGCGTGGGGAAGAGCTGACGGTCGACTACAACTTCGACAAAGACGTCCGCGCGTTTCCCTGCTCCTGCGGCGCGCCAAGCTGCGCAGGCGCGATCGGGAAAACGAAGAAATAGGCCGCCGGGTCCTGAGCAACGCGACACTTTAGTACGAAAGAGGCAGCCCGCCGGGGGGAGGCGCAGTCGGTACCCTAGCGTGATTGAAACGTGTGGAATCGGCGAGCATACTGAACTTGCCATGGCCACTTGCACTGAATCTCTCTCGCGCGATCGCTCTTCGTCCGCGGGATTAGATCGAACCCAGCGAACACACGACCGGCGTCGCGCTTGCTTAGCAGACCTGATCCTCGAAGCCGCGCAAGCCGCTCCCACTGCGATCGCGCTTTCTTCAAATGGGGATTCGCTAACCTATAGCGAACTCGTCCGGCGGGCGCAGCGTTTGGCGGCGTATCTGGGCGATCGGGGCGTCGAGCCCGAAGTACCGGTGGGGTTGTACCTGGAACGTTCGTTCGATTTCATCGTTTCCGCGCTCGCGGTGTTGATCGCGGGCGGTGCGTATGTTCCTCTGGACCCGGCTTGGCCGCCCGCGCGTCTGCGAGCCGTACTGCGCGACGCCGAGGTTCCGGTCCTCATTACGCGCGGAGCGCCGGCCGAACGCGTCGCGGGCCTCGCGCCTGTGACCATCCATCTGGACCGGGTATCTGGCGCCATCGGCCGATCTGAGCCCCGAACGGGGCGCATTCGGATCCACAGAGAAAATCTGGCCTGCGTGATTTACACCTTTGCGGCGGACGGCGAACCGAAAGGCGTCGAGTTGACGCACGCCAATCTTTTGAATCTCGTTTTCTGGCATCGGAACACGTTCGCTGTCATGGCGCGCGATCGCGCCGGTCACTTGGCCGGCGTCGGAGCCGACGCTTCCGTTTGGGAAATCTGGCCAACCCTGACCGCCGGCGCAACGCTCGTTCTGGCCGACGAACAGGCGCCGACATCGGCAGATTTTTTGCATGAGTGGCTGGTAAACGAACGTATCACGCTCGCATACGTGCCCACGTCGCTGGCCGAGCGCCTGCTAGGACATGCCTGGCCCACCGGGACAACGCTGCGATATTTGCTTACTGGCGGCGCGCAGTTGCATCGCACTCCCCCACCCGGGTTGCCGTTCACGGTAGTGAACAACTACGGCGCGGCCGAGTGTTCCGTGGTAGCGACCTCCGGCGTAGTGGCCGCCGGGACGCTGGAGGCGCCCGCGCCGCGGGGCCCGCTATCCATCGGCAAGCCGATCGCGCATACCAGAATCCGGATTCTTGACGCGGAACATCGCCCGGTTGCGCCGGGCCAGGTGGGTGAGATTTTTATCTCGGGCGCCTCGGTGGCGCGCGGCTATCGCAATAGGCCGCAGACGACGGCGGAGCGCTTCCTGCGAGATCCCTTCAGCGTGAAGCCCGGATTGCGCATGTACCGGACCGGCGACTTGGCGCGTCTCCTTCCAGATGGACAGATCGCCTGGTGTGGGCGCGCCCCGCATGAGATGCGATAATACGGTCATAGTCGCTCGCACTCCTCAGCAACTCCCCGTTCTCCGCCGCTGGTTGCTCCGTTCTTCGCTCTTGCTGGCCGCGGTCCTAATAGTATTGGCGCTGGCCGGCCGGTACATGGTCTTGCGGCAATTGGGCGAATTTCTCGTTGCCTCGCAAACTCCGCAACGGGCCGATCTCGTCCTGGTGCTGGCGGGCGATTTCTTTGGACCGCGTGTGCTGAAAGGCGCCGAATTAGGGGCGGAAGGTTATGCACCCGTGGTATTGATCAGCAGCGCTTTCGATGACCGGCTCACGGAGGGACAGGAGGCCATCGATTTTCTTGCCGCGCGAGGCTATCCGCGAAGGCTTTTTCAAAGCTTCCAGCATCAGGCTTCCTCGACGATCGCCGAGGCCCTGGCCCTGCGCCCCGAGCTCAAGAGGCGTGGCGTCAAACGCGTGCTGCTGGTGACCAGCGCCTACCACTCGCGTCGAGCCTCCATTGTTTTCCGACTGTTTTGCCCGGGGATCCGATTCATCACCATCGGGGCGCCCGGCGAGGTTTATCATCCGGAAAATTGGTGGGAATATCCGCGATCGCGCCTCCTGTTCTTTTCGGAATGGAAGAAGATTTTCGGCACTATATTGTTAGAATATCCCAAGTACACGCTGGAAAGCATTCTGCCCAGCTCCGCTGATTAGCGCCCGGCCATTGGCGGCAAGCCTCCGGCCGGAAGATCCAGCGGTGAACGAAACCGCAGCGGCGCGCGTATTCCAAGGCGGGAGCAATATGGCCTTTCCAGACTTCATCGAAGAAGTGCAAGTGCTCGGCAAGGACCTGGTGGAGCGCGTCAAGGCGCTGATTCACGAGGGGAACGTGCGGCGGATCATCATCCGGGATGAGCACGGCCACACCTTCATGGAGATTCCGGTCACTGTCGCCGCCGTGGGCGCTGTGTTGGCCCCGTTGCTGGCCGCTGTCGGCGCGATTTCGGCCCTGGTAGCGAAATTCACGGTGGTCGTAGTGCGCGGCGATGAGAGGACGGAAGGACCTCGTTAATACACCCGGCTGGCGGAGGTATTGTCAACGCCGGGGAGCCAATCCCGTATGATCCGGCAGACCCGTTCGGCGTATTGTTCCAAGTCGCTCGGCTTTTGGACAAACTCCTTTACGCCGAGTTCGATCGCCTCCCTGATGTCGGCCGGATTGGATGAGGAACTGAAGACCACCACGGGAACCTTCGGCTTGGAACGCGCCAGGAACCAGCTCCCGGAGACGCGCGGCAAGTTAAGGTCCAGCAGGATCAGTTCCGGCTCAAAGTGTCCTTCGGCCAGCATAAACAGCGCTTGGTCGCCATCGCGCGCGACGTGAACCTGGAGGGGAATCCCCAGGCTATCAAGCGTCTGGCGAATGAGCAGTACATCGCCCGCGTTGTCCTCGATCAGGAAAATGTGCCGGAGCGGCTCCATCGCTCTCAAATATCGGACGCCCGCGGCCAAAGATCATTTCACCCTCTGCCGCGAAAGGGGATCTTAGCTTCGCCGTTATGTTTATGAATTTCTTATATGTTCCCAACGCCCCTTCACGAGGGGCCAAGACCAGTTCATTGAAGGACGTCTCGGAGCGGTCGTAATGGAGAAGGGCCGCGGCGTAGTGCGGTCTACCTCACAGCAGGTCGCGGTATTGCTCCAGTGCCACTCGGACCAGCTGAGCGCGCGTGCGCACGTTGGTTTTAGCGAAAAGTTGTTGCAGCGTGTTCTTGATGGTGCTTTCGGAAACATCCATCCGGCTGGCAATTTCCTTGTTGGCGAGACCTTGGACCAGGGAGCGCAGCACATCGGTTTCGCGATCCGTCAACGCTACGCGCTCCTGAATATCCGACGGGTGCGAATTGGAGTTAACTGTTTCCTCGGACACTTCCGCGATGATCGCGGCGAGCTTGGGCGTCCTGCCTTCCTGATAAGTCGAAAACCAGACATCCGCCAGGAACGATTCGCCATTTCCGCGGTGACCCCGGCATTGCATCGACGCCCGGAACTGTGGCGCTTCTTCCCAACGCAGCGCATGATGGAGCTCGGGCAGGAACGCAGCCACGGGATTGCCTATCAACGTTCCGTCTCGCGGCGCCATCAGCTCGATGGCAGCCTGGTTGGCAAGCTCGATAAAGCCGTGCTCGTCGATCGTGACAATCGCCGCGGGGCTTGTTTCCACTAAGGCTTTCAGCCGTTCTTGCCCTTCCAGGGTTAACCGCCGGTTCCGCACGAGCTCGGCGACAAATAGACCGCAGCCGACCAGCGCCAGCGTCTCAAACCCCAATCGGACGTTCGACCCGGCGAGCGAACTGAAGACCTCACTGAGCACCGCGCATCCGGCGCCGAGCAACACGATCATCCAGCGGGGCAGAAATCCGGCCGCCAGCATGATCGGGAACAGGTACAGGATCCCGAACGCAACAAACGGCTTAGTCCACCAGTCAGCGAGAGCAATGATCAGAATGAGAGCCGCACTCGACAGGAGGACACGAGCGCGATTGCGTTCATCCCATGCGCGTTCCAGTGGCCACATGAATCTCGGCGAAGGCGTATTTATTATGGCATCGCTTTCGCCGGACGCGGGTGTAATCGAATGATTAGCCACAAGAACGGGCCTGATCGGTTGCACCTGGGGGCGCTCCCTGGGGTTGGCAACCGAACGGCTAGCGTCGATATCGCGATCTTGACGAGGATTGGCGCTTAGGGGATTCATGCTTTCAAACGACAGATCCTATACCTTAATGTATGACAAGGCGTCGGAGGACCGCACGAAGTTCCCATCAGTTCCTTGGATAAGGCGCCAAACAGAAATTGCTTGTCATCCGTGGATATCCAATGTTTTCTGTTTGTTACACCTCGGCGCGCGAGCGCTGCCCGAACTACTTCCGATCGAAAGATATCTGCTGCAAGCCAAACGATAGTCCGCGGGGTTACTCAATCAGGTGTACTGTGAAGCTGGAGAGCGATTATGATCGAAGATTTGCTGCAGCCTCGGCACTTGCTGGTGATTCTGGCGGTTGCTTTGTTCTTGTTCGGGCCCAAGAAGCTGCCGGAGCTGGGCAAGGGACTGGCAGAAGGAATCCGCGGGTTTAAAGACGCGCTAAAGCCGGGCGATTCTCGCAATTCCACCCAAGCGTGATCCCGTAACGATCCTCGCAGGCGCTAGTCCCGCTTGCCTCCGCCTGCGGCGCCGTCGAACGTTGCGCTGTTTCCACCGCATTGGATAAACCCGACCCGCAGAGCTGGCAGACGTATCGGCCAGCTCGGACTGTTAGAGGGCGGATACTTTGCGGCGGCCGTCAGCGCGTCCGCCAAGTCAATGGCGCTGAGACCGCTCTTGGCCAGCGCGCACCCGGCCCAGGCATCGGCGCGCAGCTCTGCATTCCAGTCGCTTTTCATCCAAGTCACCGGGTGAACCTCGGCGAGCGCGTGGCCGAATTCGTGGGCGATGATCGCAATGATGGCGCCGTCGCCGTAGTTGTCGTAGACGGCCGAGAAGAACCGCGGCGCGTATACAACTTTCGCCTGGTCGGCCGTTACCACCAGCATGGCGTTGGCCGCGGTGGGGTTGCGGTAGATCGCCATTTCCGGACACTGCGGCGTGCAGATTGGCGATAGCGCGGCGTTCATGCGTTTAGCCAATTCCATGGCGTCGGCGGTGGGCCGCTGATCGGATTTGGCGTCGTAGGAACCGGCGCCGGGGCCAAGCGCGCAGATCACTTCGGCGCCAGCTTCGAACGGGATCGCGAAAGGCAGCGCGCACGCGCAGAGAAGAAAGCAGGTAAGACGGCGCATTTTAGAACACCTTGTTTAAAACACCCTGTGGCGCCGGCCGATGAAGCTGCGCAGCGCGTTCACGCCATCACCGCTCCCGGTCAGCAAGTCATCGGGAAATTTGCGATACGACAGAATCTCGCGATACACCTGGGGAGCGTTCAGCGAGTTCAATCCCAGGCCGGCGAGATATTGCAGGCGCATATTCAGATCGTCGTTGATGGGAGCGCCGGCTAGCCAGGACGCCAGATCTTGTGCCCTTCCGGCGTACGTGGCCAAAACATCCACCGGAGAACGGAACTGGATTTCAGTGAGCGAGGTAACCACTCCCGCATAGCTGGGCTGGCTCAGACGCCGCTCGAACTCATCTACATTAATGGGAGCCGGAGCGGCCGTGCCAAGCAATACCAGATCATAGCCGTCGCCGTCCAAATAATTGCTCCATACGGTGGCGTCTGGAAAGACGCTGAAGAAGGTGGCCAGCTCGGTTTTAACGGTTTCCTCGTCGCTTTCGTAAATCGGCAGCCATTGGGCTACCACGCCGCCGGGATTCAAGTGATCCTTGACCATCTCATAATAGTCCTTGGAATAAAGCGTCGAACTGCCCTTGACCCAGGGATGAATCGGATCGGTGGTGATCACGTCGAATTTGTCCTGGCTAACCAGGATGAAGTGACGGGCATCGTCGTAAACCACGCGAGTCCGCGGATCGCGCAGCACGTGGTTGTTCTCCTTGCCGAAGTACTCTTCGGAGGCGGGCGGAATCAAAGGCTCCAATTCGCAGATCTGGATGCTCGACACCTCGGGGTACGGCACGAAAGATCCGGCGGTCACTCCCGCGCCGAACCCGACCACGAGCACCGAATGCGGCGCCGGATTCAGCAGCGCGGGCAGATGTCCCATCATGCGCTGCAGGCGCATGTCGAGAATTGCCGAAGAGGCCTCCGATTTGCCGCTCACGTAGAACGTTTTCAGATCGCCGCGCTCGGTGATCACCACAGAGGAACTGATTCCCTCGCCCACAAACACCGGGGTGGTTTGGGCGTCGGCGCCTTGGTCCAAGCCGCGCAGGATCGGGGCGACGCGCCGGCCATAAGCGATCGCCTGCCAAGGAACCGCGCCCACGGTTGACACGAGCCCCCAGGCCAGCAGCGCCGCGCCACCGGCCGCGCCCGCAAATACCAGCGCTTTTCTCGAAACTAGCGGCGCCAGGGCAACGATCGCGGAGGCCGCGGCCAGCCATATTAATAACTGCTCGGAAGCGCGCGTTCCGATGCCGGGCACGAGCAGCAGGCTGAACGCCAGCGCGCCCACGATGGAGCCAGCAGTGTTGACTGCGTACACCTCGCCCGTCAATCGCGCGGGATCCTCCCGGTCTGCTGCCGCGGCAGCCAGGGCGAAGGGAAAGCTAGCACCCCACAGCAGCGCCGCCGGGAATACGACGCGGAAGCAGCGCTCCAGGTCCAGATCGAAGTTGATCCAGGGACTGACCGCGAGCCATGGGTCCACGGGCCACCAGGGCAGAACACGCGCCAGCATCAAAGCAGCCCAGGCGATCGCCAGTGCCAGCAGGATCTGGCAAGCAGCCAGCGCCAGGCGGGCATCGCGCACGCGGCGCGAAAGGTAGGAGCCAACACCGCTTCCGGCCCACATTCCGGTAAGAAACACGGCCAGAATAATGGAGAAAGTGTAGACTGTCGCGCCCAGCAGCAGCGAGAGTAGACGCGTCCATACAACTTCGGCTCCGAGCGCGGTCAACCCGGAAAACGCGATCGCCAGGTAAACGAATTTCGCGGCGGGTGCACGCCTGACCGGAAGATCGCGAGCCTCGGAACCCGATTGCGCCGGGCGCCCGGAGCTGCGCGCCATGGCGAGGGCGAGCAATGCCACCGCTACGTCGATCGCCGCGGCGACATAGGTCGCGAAAGCCATGTCGTGGACGCGCAGCAGGTAGAACCCGGCCAGGACGCATCCCGTCACCGCGCCCGCCACATTGGCGCTATACAACCACCCGAGCCAGGAAACTCCACGCGGCGTGGTTTCCACCCAGCGCGCGATAGCGGGAAGTGAAGCGCCCATCAGAACGGTAGGAGGAAGCAGGCAGGCCGCCGCTACCGTGCCGCGCAGCACCAGCCCCGCCAAGCCCGTCAGGCCCGCGCCCACGAGGTAAATGCGCGACACCCAGGGAACGCCGAACAGCGCAATGATGCCCAGCGCCGCGATCCCCAACTCCAGAAGCGCATAGACACGCATCGGATGGTGACGCGTGGCTACCAGTTTCGCGAACGCGACGCTGCCCAGGCATAGCCCGCCCATGTAAGCCGCGAGCAGCAATCCCAGCGATACGGCCGAAGAGCCGATCACCAGTTCGAGCAACTGAAACCACACGATCTCGTAAATCAGCGCCGCACAGCCGCTGCCGGCGAATAGCAGCAGCCAGGGGACGAGATCGCGGTAGCTGCGTTCGAGCGCCGGAGCTTCGGTTTGGGCGGACTTGACCTCTGGTTTCGTCGCGGGTTTCGCTTCCGTCTTTGAGGCAGACTCCCGCTGGATTACTGACGAGCGCCTGGACATTTCTTCAACAGTTTATCGCTGATCGGGACGCCGCGTGCCTTATTTTCTGACGTACCCCACGGCCGCGGACCGCTTGCCGCTCGCGCGATGCGCTTCCTGGGATAACGCGTGCACGCCGCTCGCGTCCACCCAGCGATTGTAAAAATTAAACAGCGCGCACACCGTGATGGCGTAGTAAATGGCCTCATCGTCCCAACCGGCGGCGTACAGGGGCTTCATGTCGTCCGGCGTGATGGTCTGCGAACAACGGTTGACCTTGTCGACGAAACGGAGCAGCGCTTTTTCCTTTTCGTCCAGCCCGGACGCCTCTAAATCGCGAACCACTTGGGCGACGAACTCTTCGCCGTTGGCGACGGCTGGGACCGTCTGCTCCAGCAAGACCGCCGCGACCGCGGCGTGCGACTTCAGTCAAAACGGACAATCGTTGCGCGCCGAGGTGTAAGCGGCGATCAACTCGCGCAGCCAGGGGCTGAGCGGCGCGGGCTCGCGCATGATCTCCTGTGTGAACCGCGCCAGATGATCCGTCGCCTGCGGTTTGAACGCGAACAAGTGCCAGATCTGCGAGTACTCGCTGCCCGCGGCCTGCATGGCGCGCAGGGCATCGGCATAGGGTCCGGGCTGCGGATTGTTTTCCACGCCGGGCAGGAACATCGGCTCCATTTTTTTCGAGTCCATGGAGTGACTTGCGGCTAGTATACAGCAGGCGGTGCGGGTGGGTGTACGCTGATAAAGATCATGTCGTCGACCCGCAGGGGACGGTTGTGGCTCAGCGCCGGAATCGGTGCGTTCATGCTTGTCGCGGCATGTTCCAAGCCGCGCAATCAGGAACTGCTCGACCAGCACCGCAATCTTGGCAAAGCCTATTACGAAAATCCCGCCAACGCGCAGCAGGCGGTGCAGGAATTCCAGCAGGCGCTCGCCATTGCGCCCGATTCGGCGCGCGACAAGCTGAACTACGCGCTCGCATTGCTCAAAGTGCAGGGCCGCGAGGAGGAAGCAGTCAAACTCTTACAGGAAGTCCAGCGGCAGGATCCGTCGCTGCCGCACACCTGGTTCAACCTGGGCATCTTCTATAAGCACCAGGGCGATACCCAGCAAGCCATCGCGCAATTCGAGGGGATGCTGGCGCGAACACCGGATGAAGCGATCGCGCATTATCAACTGGGTACTTTGTACAACCAGGTGAACCGTCGCCAGGACGCGCAGGCTCAATTCGAACGGGCGGCCGAGCTCGATCCGACACTCGCGGCCGCCCGCTTCCAGCTTTACAATCTCAACCGGACCACGGGAAACACCGCAGCCGCCGGCCGCTATCTCGCCGATTTCGAGCGCATCAAGAACGTGCAGAAGGGCTGGGTGATCCCGGAGAACGCCGAGTGGTGCGATTACGCCGAGATCTACGATCCTCCGGCCTCGCGTATCCCAGCGCCCGCGGCCCCGGCGGCTAAGTTCACCGACACCAAGCTCGACGGAACGGTGGATCCCGCGACCGCCGGCCTCACGCTGATCGATTCAAAAGGTATTGGTCAGACCGATCTTCTCGTGTGGTCATCGCGCGGAATTCAGTTGTTCCTCAAGGGCGAGCAGCCCGCCGCGGAAACAGGCCTGGAGGGATTGACCGGAGTGATCGATGTGGCGCCGGGCGACTTCAATGACGACGGCCTCATGGATCTATGCGTGCTCACGGACGCCGGTCCTCTTCTCTATCGCAATACGGGCGGCAAATTCGTCCGCGAGAAGGCGATGTTACCCGCGCGGCGCTTCGATCGCGCCGTATGGATGGACTACGATCACGATTACGATCTCGATCTTTTTCTGTTAGGACCCGAACCCACGCTTTTGCGAAATCAAGGAGCCGCGGGTTGGGCCGATCGCACCGGCGATTTCCCGTTCGTCGCGGGCACCGTTACTTCCGCGCAAAAGTTGCGCGTAAATCCGGATAGCAAGGCCTTCGACCTGGCCGTGTTCTATCGCGATCACGCGCCGGTGCTGTATCGCGATCAATTGGGCGGAAGATATACCGTCGAGGCGTTCCATGGGCAGCCGGTATCGGATCAAAAGCAGGTGGATGCCGACTTCAGCGCAACCGGGCGCCTGGACCAAGCTGGCATCGACGCCGGCGGCAGTATCCATCTGATGCGCAACCAGAGCGCTCAAAGCCATCACTGGATTCGGGTTCAGCTCAAGGGCGTGCGCAGCCTCAAGCTTGCGCAGGACGCGCTGGTCGAGATGAAGTCCGGCACGCTCTACCGCAGCCAATTCTATGAGGGCGTTCCCATCGAGTTCGACACGGGCGACCATGCTTCCATCGACGTGATTCGCATCACCTGGCCTAATGGACTGATCCAGAACGAAGTCCGGCAGCCGGCCGATCAGACGCACGTTTACCAGGAACAGCAGCGGCTGTCCGGCTCCTGCCCGATGATCTGGACCTGGAACGGACGCGAGTTCCAGTTCATCACCGACGTCCTGGGCGTGGCGCCGCTGGGCGCGCGCGATGGCGAAGGCGGTTACTTCCCGGTAGATCACCAGGAGTACGTCCAGATCCCCGGAACGGCGCTGCAGGCCGTCGATAACCACTATGAAGTGCGCATCACCGAAGAATTGAGCGAAGTGTCGTATCTCGACCAGGTGCAGTTGTACGCCATGGATCATCCGGCATCGACGGAGATCTTCACCAACGAGAAGTTCAAGAGTCCTCCCTACTCCCAGTTTCGCCTCTACAGCGTCGAGCGCAGAATTTATCCAAACAGCGCGCGCGATAATCACGGCGATGATGTCTTATCGCAAGTGATCGCCAAGGACGGGCGTTATCCGGATCATTTCCGCCGCTCGCAAACGGGAGTGGCGGAATTGCACACACTCGATCTCGATTTCGGCCACGCTGCCCGGAGCGGCCAAGCGATCCTGGTGCTGAACGGATGGGTGGATTGGCCCGATGGCAGCACGTTCCTGAGGGCTTCGCAAGAATCGCGCACAGGCCTGGTGATGCCGTATTTACAGGTCCAGGACGCGCGCGGCGACTGGCAGACGGTGAATCCCGACATGGGGATGCCGGCCGGAAAACCGAAGACCATCGTGGTCCCGGTGGAGTTTCTTTCCTCCAGCCGCAAGATCAGAATCGTAACGAATTTGTGCGTATATTGGGACGAAATATTCTTAAATGAGGGCGCTTCGGACGCTCGCCTGAACCCTGTTTCGATTCCCTTCGACTCCGCCGACCTGCATTTTCGCGGATTTTCCCAAACGCGCATCGACCCGCAGCGCCAGCAGCCGGATACATTCTTCTATGGCCGTATTTCGCCGATTTCGTTCTGGAATCCCACTCCGGGGCTTTATACCCGATACGGCCGCGTGGACGCGCTGCTGCGCGATGTCGACGATGAACTCGCGATCATGGGCTCGGGCGACGAAGTAACGCTGCAGTTCCCCACGCATCTCGCGCCGCCACGCACTGGATGGACACGCGACTTCCTGCTCAAGGTGGACGGGTGGGCCAAGGATCGCGATCCGAACACCGCCTTCTCTTCCACCGTGCAGCCGCTGCCGTTCCATGCGATGTCGCGTTATCCATATCCGGCGAGCGAGCACTACCCGCGGGACGCCGCGCACGATGCCTACCAGCGGACGTACAACACGCGGCCCGCGCGCGTGTTACTCGGAACACTGGAGTCGAGATAAGAAGAGCCTCGCCGGTTTCCCGGCGAGGCTCGTGATTACTACTGGATCGCGCGCTTGTTAGAACGTGAAGCGCGCCACCAACTGGCCCGACCGGGGATTCGTTCCAGCCCCATTGAGCGTGTCGACAAACCCGTAGCCGCCGTTTAAAGCGCCGGACGTGCCGGGAAGGCCCGGGTACGGGTTGCCGTACGTCGCCAGCGTCGTACTGGTGGTGGCGCCAGTCGGCATCGGATAGACCACACGATTGAAGATGTTGAAGAACTGTGCCTGAATCAGTAACTGCATCTTCTCTTTGACACGGAAGACTCGGCCCAGGCTGAGAGATTCGGCCGGCTGGCGCTGCCAGCGGCAGTTGTTGTAATAAGGCGCCGCATCGCCGAACGTTTCCGTAGTCTGGTTGGACCAGGCGTTCGGATTCAATACCAGCGTTGTGGTTGGATCGAAGTGGCTGTTCGGATTGACGGCCAGGCAATTCTGGCCGGGGACATAATTCTCCAATGGTTCCACGCTCGCGCCGCCACCGGAGAAGTTCGATACACCGTTCAGCGGCGTGCTGCCGATGCCCATGGTGTTCCACAGGGTGATGTTGGAGGCCGGACTCTGGATCAACATGCCGCTGGCATACTTGAGAACGCCACCGATGGTCCAGTCACGCGCCAGCCAGCTCAGGGCCTTGCCGCCGGTGCTCCCACCGAGGAAATCCTCGGGGAGCTTGGGCGTGGTGTAGCTGAACGAGATCACCAGCACCTGCGGCTGATCGAATCCGGAAAGCTGCTTGTCGGTCGGAATGTTGTACGGGTCGTTCAGCACAGGATCTTCCGGAGTCAGATAGGAAGTGTTGGAATTGGCGCCGTTGGTCAACGACTTCGAGAAAGTATAGGCAACCTGGCCCGTCAATCCATGCGAGTAGCGCTTGGTAACCTTAATCTGCAGCGCATCGTACCAGGTGTCGCCATCCGGGGGCCCCAGGAACGAGGGAACACCATACCACTGGGGATACGGCCGCAGTGCCTGGGCGAGGGTTGAGCTTGAGGGGAAGCCCGGGTACACGTTGCTGGGATTTGCCAACGCGGGGAATCTGGCGATCACGGCCGGGTTGCTGATCGAATCCTGGAGCAAGGCGTAGTCTGCCGGATTGGTGAAGCTCATGTCCTGGGTGGTGCCGTATACACCCGCCCCGCCGGGACCCTCAGTGGTGAGGTTCGCAAGACGCTGCGCGGTCAGACCGTTGAACGACTGGGTATCGAGCAGAGGCGCGGTGAACCATGCGCCGCGATTACCGACGTAAGCTGCATCGACCATTAGATTGGGAGCGATCTCTTGCTGGAATCCGATGCTCCATTGGAAGATACGCGGCAGCCTGCCGGTCTTCGGAATGGTGATAAAGGGCTCCGCGGGTACGGCGCATTCGACTCCACCGCAATTGGTGCCGGGCGTTCCGATCGGGTATTGATTGTATTCCGGAAATGTGACGTTCGGGAATGGGTTTCCATTCGACAATTGAGTGGCTGGGAGGAATAACCCGGGCGAGGAAGCTGTGTAGAAGTTCGCCACGCTGGCCGACAGGAAAGCATTGTCGGCCGCCGATGAGTAGGCGATTGACCCTCCGGCGCGGAATACGGTCTTGGGTGTAATTTGGTACGCCACACCTAAGTGCGGCCCGAGGGAGAACGGATAGGCGTTGTTCAACGGACCGTTGTTTGTGGCTCCATACACGATCGCACCCGCCAATCCACCGGGGCTGTAGGCGGACGCAAGCGAGGTATTGACGCAAGTGAAGCAAGCATCCGACATGCGCCCGTGTTCCTCGGAGTAGGTAGTGGCGTAATCCCAGCGCACGCCGAGCTCCAAGGTCAGCCTGCGATTCACCTTCCAGCTATCCTGGATAAAAGCTCCCCAGGTATGGTTGCCAAGGCGCGTATCGTTGATCGCGGATGTTTCGACGTAAGAAGTATCGCCGAGCAAGAAGCTGGCGTACGGGAAGCCGGAGGTAAAGATGAGTGGCTGGCCGTACTCCTGGGGATTCTCGGTCTGCTGAGCGCTGAATCCGTATTCGCCAAATGCGCGCAGGCTGCTCTGCTGAGGGACGCCATCCAGAATCATGTCGGCGCCGAACTTGAACGTGTGGTTCCCATGGACCCAGGTCAAGCTGGTGTTTGCGGTCGGCTTGACTTCCGTGTCAACATAACCTGCCGCGAGTGAGCTCGATCCGGGGCTGGGAGCAAAAAAGCCGGAACCCAACGCGATACCGCCGCCAACAAACGCGTCGTTCAGACCCGCGAACGAAGGCATATAAGTGCTGGCAGGAAATGCGTTCCAGGTGTGTCCCCCAGGAGCGCCGCCGTAGCCGCTCGCGGCCGCCGCCGCCGCCCCTTCGTCAAACGACGCGACTTGCGGCCCGAGGTCGGGGTGGCTGTAGTAAAGCAATCCGGCGCCGAAATGGAACAACACGGTGGGACTGATGGTGTCGTCGAAATTGAGGCGGTAGGTAAAGGCGCGATCGGCATCCGGCACCGCCGGAGCCAAATCCGTGGGGAATCCGTTCGCGTTGGGCGAATTTGTTTCCGTGGCCGAAATATAGCCGGATAATTTCATCTTCGAGCTGAGCATTTGGTCGATTTTCAGCGACGGGATGGTGGTGTGCTCGAAATTCGAATAGGAAGGAATCGCGTAGTTGTTTAAGCCGTTGGCGCTGGTTAGATTGGGCTGGGGGAAGAAACTCTGCAGATACAGTGCCACTGGCGACATCCGGCTGATGGGGATGGCGTTGCCCGGAAACGGGGCCTCTGTGACTGCCCCGGTGGTCGCGTTGACGCTTCTAGTTGCCGGATCGAAGATCTCATTCACGGCCGCATCCGACGGAAATACTCCAGGCACGGGAATGGGAAACGGGCCGAAGCCTTCGGCCGGGGCGAAGTTCCCGGTTCGATAAGCGTCCTCAGGAACGGTTGCAAGGCCGTTGTTTGTGATCGTAGTCTGGCGAAACTGCTCGAAACTAAAGAAAAAGAAGGTCTTGTCTTTACCGTCGTACAGCTTCGGGATCTTGACCGGGCCGCCCAAGGTCAAGCCGTAATCATTGCGCCTGACGTCGTTCTTGATGTGGCCGGAGTTGATGTTGGTGGCGCAGTTGTTTTCCTGGTTGCAGTTGGCCGTGAAGGGCAGACCCGCGTCCAGGATGGGATTGACAAAGTAGTCATAACCGCTGCCATGATACTGGTTGGTGCCGGACTTCATGGTGAAGTTCAGGTAACCGCCGCCGGCTCCGCCGTATTCAGCCGCGAAGTTGCTGGTCTGGACCGAGACTTCCTGGATGGCGTCGGTGCCCTGCTGGACGGATTGATTCTCTTGACGCCACAGACCGTTGGTGGCGTCCATGCCCTCCACCATGATGGTCTGCGAGCTCGATGGCAAACCGTTGACACGCAAGACGGAATCGGTGGTCTGTTGCGCGCCGGGCATAATGTTCAGCACGGTCAACGGATCGCGAATGTTCCCTAAACCCGTGCTGCCGCCGGTACCATTGGTGGTGAAGAGAGGCAATAGATCGGCATCAGAATAATCCACTTGATGACTGATTTCGCCGCTTTCTGTCTTCAACAGCGGTGCTTCGGTACTGACCGTAACCGTCTCCGAAGAGGAGCCTACCTCGAGCGTCGCGTCGACGCGAGTGGTTTCAGCCACCTGGATGATCAGGTTGGGCCGCTCGAATTTCTTAAAGCCAGCCGCATCCACCGAAAGCGTGTATGTGCCCACGGGAAGGTTGGCCAGCGTGTAGTTGCCGGTGCTGGAAGTGCCAACCTGGTAGACAGCGGCCGTTTCGGCATTCGTAACCTGAATATTCGCGTTGGGAATGACGGCGCCAGTCGGATCCGTCACTGTTCCCGTGAGCGTGCCGCGATCGCCCTGGGCGAATGCCGCTAAAGTACAGAAGCAAAACAAGCAGGCGATTTTCAATCGCATCTATAAGCCTCCCCCACTACAAGGTTCAAGGATGGACTTCTGACGTTAACCCTTCAAGCAACAATCAAGACTAAGTACTTGGCGTATCATATAACACAATTCGCGTCATAAGACAATTAGGATCAAATTTGACGACGTATTGACGCTTTGTCGACTTTCTTTGGGGCAGAGCTGGCCAAAACTGTGGATAAATCAGGGGAAGTGGATCGCGATATCAATTTTTGAGATGAGGAATCAGCCGAAGAAGGATCGCAGCGGCACATTGAGTGCGGCCAGAGCGACGTGATCGACCTCTCCCGGTCTTGTGCAAGCGCGGAATCAACCGGCGTCCCGCGCGTGTGTTACTCGGATTACTGAAAGCCAGATAAGAAGAGCCCCGCCGGTTTCCCGGCGAGGCTCCTATTCAGACTGCGACTTGCGCTCTCGCTAGAACGTGAAGCGTGCCACTAATTGGCCCGATCTGGGATTGGTGCCAGTTCCATTGAGAACGTCGACCCATCCGTAACCTCCATTTAAGGCGCCTGTTCCGGGAAGACCCGGGAACGGATTGCCGTACGTCGCGGGGGTGGTGCTAGTGGTGCCGCTAGCCGGCGCCGGATAGACCACACGGTTGAATGGATTGAAGAACTGCGCCTGGATCAACAACTGCACTTTTTCCGTGATACGGAAGATGCGGCCCAGGCTGAGCGATTCGGACGGCTGTCGCTGCCAGCGGCAGTTGCTGTAGTAAGGCGCCGATGTGCCAAAGGTTTCGGTCGTCTGATCCACATAGGCAGCCGGATTCAAAACCAGCGTCTTAGTCGGATCGAAATGGCTGTTCGGATTGATCGATAGGCAATTCTGGCCGGGCACAACGTTCTCAAGCGGCTCGCCCGATGCGCCCGTCTGCCCGAATCCGGAGAAGTTGGTGAAACCATTGAGAGGCGTGGATCCCAGGCCCATGGTGTTCCACAGCGTAATGTTGGAGGCCGGAGCCGAAAGCAACTGACCGCTCTGGTAGCGCAGAACGCCGCCGACCGTCCAGTCACGCGCCAGCCAGCCCGTGGCCTTGCTGAACGCGCCACCGTTGGCCAAGCTTTCTACCCTCGGGGTCGTGTAGCTGAACGAGATGGTCAGCGCCTGCGGCCGATCGAACGACGACAACTGCTTGTCCAGCGCAATGTTGGTCGGATCGTTGAGAATCGTGTTCGAGGGCACCAGATACGAAGTATTCGCCGGCGATCCGTTGGTCAGGCTCTTCGAATATACATAGTTGACCTGACCGGTCAAGCCATGCGAGTAGCGCTTCGTCATCTTCACCTGAAGGGAGTCGTACCAGTTGCGGCCATCTGGAGGCCCGAGGAACGGCGGGACGCCATACCACTGCGGGTAGGGCCTTAGCGCCTGAGCCAGTGTTGCGGTGGACGGGAAGCCTGGGTACACATTGTTGGGATTTGCCAACGCTGGGAATCTTGCGATCACGGCCGGATTGTTGATCTGATCCTGCAGCAAGGCGTAATCGCCGGGATTCGTGAAACTCATGTTCTGGGTTGTGCCGTACTTGCCCGAGCCGCCCGGACCCTCCGTTGTCAGATTAGACAGGATCCCCTGCGTCAGGGCGTTCATCTGTTGCACGGAGAGCAGCGGGGCTGTGAACCACGCGCCCCGGTTGCCGACGTAGGCAGCTTCCAGCAGCAGGTTTGGCGCTATTTCACGCTGCAGACCGATGCTCCACTGGAAGATTCGAGGAAGCCTTTCGCTTCGCGCAAGCCAGATGAAAGGCTCCTGCGGCGGAACGCACGGGCTGGCGCCTTTGGGGCCGCAACCAGTAGCGCTTTCCTGGAACGGGTATTGAGCGTAATAGGGGAACGTCTCGTATGGGCTGCCTGCCAGCGGATCGCCGTTTTTCAGGATAGACGCCGGCAGAAACTGGCCAGGCGACTGCACCGAGAAGAAATCCGCCACGCTGTACGAAAGGAAGGCGTTATCCGCGGATGACGAGTAGGCGATCGAGCCGCCCGCCCGGAACACGGTCTTGGAGTCGATCTGGTAAGCGACACCCAAGTGCGGACCAAACGAGAACGGATAATTATGAGTCAGCGGACCGTCATTGGTCGCGCCGTATACAATCGATCCGGCCAGACCGCCCGGATTGTACGGAGAGGCCAGCGCAGGGTTCACGCACGTGAAGCACGCATCCGACATGCGGCCATGCTCTTCCGTTAGCTGCGATGCGTAGTCCCACCGCAGGCCAAGCTCGAGGGTAAGCTTGCGGTTGACCTTCCAGCTATCCTGGAAGAAAGCGCCCATGGTGTGGTTGCCTAACCGCGAATCGTTGATCGGAGAGGTCTCGACACTGTTCACCTGACCCAGCAGGAAGCTCGCATAGGCGAAGCCTGACGGGAAGATGATCCCGGGGACACCGTACTCGGCGGGATTCTCTGTTTGCTGGTTGCTGAACTCATATTCGCCGAAAGCACGAATGCTGCTGATCTGCGGGAATCCATCCAGGACGAGCGAATAGCCGCCCTTGAAGGTGTGATTGCCCTTGACCCAGGTGACGCTGGAGTTTCCGGTCGGTTTGACCTCTTTCAGATCGGATTCGTCAAAACCCGAGGGTCCCGGAGAGGGGGCGAAAAAGCCCGATCCCAAAGCCAGTCCGCCGCCGACGATAGCGTCATCCAGACCGCCGAAGGACGGCATATAAGTATTCGCCGGGAAGGCCTTAAAGGCACCTCCGCTCGCGCTCGCAGCCTGAGTATCGAAATTGGAAGTGGGTGTGTATTCCGGATGGTTGAAATAGAGCAGACCGATCCCGATGTGGAAGAGCAGCGTCGGAGTGATCGTGTCATCAAAGTTAATACGGTAGGTGTATGAACGATCCCTGTCCGGCGCTACAGGAGCAAGTTGGGATGAAAAACCGTTGGTTTCCGGATTGTTTGTCTCAGTGGCACTGAAATATCCGGACAACTTCATCGTGGAGCTGAGCATCTGGTCGATTTTGACGGATGGAATCGTGGTGTGCTGGTAGCCCGCGTAAGCCGGAATGGCGTAGTTATTGAGGGCCCCGGCCCCGGTTAGATTTGGCGCCGGAAAGAGGCTCTGCAGGTACAAAGCAACCGGATCTAGGCGACTGGCAGGAACGACATTGCCCGGAAATGGGGTCTCAGTAATCGCGCCGGTTGAGCTGATCGTCCTGCTGTTTGGATCGAAAACTTCGTTCGGCGCGGAAATGGGATTCAGGAAAGGGTTAGGGAAGGGACCAAACCCTTCCGCGGCGGCGAAATTACCGCTTTCGTAGGCCGCGCTGGGCATCGTCGCGAGGCCATTGTTGGTAACCGTGTTTTGCCGGAACTGCTCGAAGTTGAAGAAGAAGAAGGTCTTGTCCCTTCCGTTATAAACCTTCGGAATCCGCACGGGGCCACCGAGCGTGAAGCCATAGTCGTTCCGTCGAACGACATTCTTGATGTGGCCGGAATTCGTGTTGGTCGCGCAGTTGTTCTCTATAGTACAGTTTGAGCTGAAGGGAAGGCCGGCATTGAGAAATTCGTTGACGAAGTAGTCATACGCACTCCCATGGTATTGGTTGGTTCCGGATCTCATCGTGAAGTTCAGGTAGCCACCACCCGCTCCGCCGTATTCCGCAGCGAAGTTGCTGGTCTGCACCGAAACCTCCTGAATAGCGTCGACGCCCTGCTGAGTTACCTGGTTTTCCTGGCGCCACATGCCGTTCGTGGCGTCCATGCCCTCAATCATGATCGTCTGTGAACTGGAGGGCAGACCATTGATGACGAGGGTGTTGTCCGTAATCTGCGTCGCGCCCGGAAGCAGGTTGAGAACGCTCAGCGGATCGCGAATGTTGCCAACTCCGGTGGATCCGCCCGTGCCGTTGGTCGAAAACAGCGGCAGGGTGTCTGCGTCTGAATAGTCCACCTGATGGCTGATTTCGCCGCTTTCTGTTTTCAGAAGCGGGGCCTCCGTGCTGACCGTAATGGTTTCATTCGACGAACCCACCTCGAGCGTGGCGTCGACGCGGATTGTCTCGGACACCTGCACAATGAGACCAGGCCGCTCGAATTTCTTAAAGCCAGGAGCATCCACCACCAGCGTGTAAGTGCCCACCGGCACATTGGCCAGCGTGTAGTTGCCGGTGGTGGAAGTGCCGATCGTGTAAAGGGCCGCCGTCGCACTGTTGGTGACCTGAATGCTGGCATTCGGAATGACGGCGCCTGTCGGATCGGTCACCGTTCCAGTAATTGTGCCGCGGTCGCCCTGAGCGAAGACCACTAGCGTACAGAGGAAAAACAAGCAGGCGATTCTAAATCGCATCGATAAGCCTCCCCCACTACAAGGTTCAAGGATGGACTTCTGACATTAACCCTTCGAGCAACAAACAAGACTAGGTGCTTGGCATATCATATACGAGTATTCGCTTAATAAAGCGGGGGAGCTTAATTTTGATGCGGTCTTGACGTTTCATCGACTTTGTTTGGGACTGAACTGACCCAATTTTGCATAACTCAGGTAGCGTGGGTCACGACATCGAACCGGAGATGAGGAATCAGCCGAAAAAGCAAAAAGAAGATCGCAGCGGCACATTTAGTTAGTGCGCTCGGCGCGACGTGATCGGCTTCTCCGGGTTTTGGTAACCGAGAATCAACCGGAGCCGAGGCTCCTCAAGTTGCTTTCGATTTGCGGCAGCAGATTCGCTGGTCCGTTGCGCAGCACGTACTGGTGGGCTTGCTCGAGATATTTTCGCGCGGTAGCCCGGTCTCCCAGGTTCACATAGGCCTGGACCAGAAACATCATGGCAACGGGGGTGTTCTGGTCGTCCACCTGAAGGGCCGGCAGTAGTACGGGGATGGCTTCCCGGCTGCGGCCCGCATAAAGCAGGTCCTTCGCCAGTTCCAGCCGCGCGATGCGAAAATCGGGCTGCTGCTCGATGGCGATGCGATATTGCTCGACGGCATCGTCAAGACGGTGCTGGCGTTCGCGCACGTCGGCGAGCCAGGCGTGGGCTTCGGCATTATTGGGCTTGAGCTGGATGGCCTTATCCAGTTCGCCCACCGCCGCATCGAATTTGCCTTGAGCGGCCAGCGCCGTGCCGTGATACATGTACACCTCGGGCAGCTTCGGACTCACGGCGCGGGCCCTCTGGTAAAGATCTTCTATTTCTTCCGGAGTCGCCTGGCTGGGGTTTTGGGCGATGTACAGAAGATTCACAAGGCAGTCCAGATTATCCGGGTATTGTTGTAGAACCTCCTTGTAGATCCGCGAAGCCTGATCGAACTCCCGCTGGTTCAGGAGACTCTTGGCTCGCATCAGGCGGTTCTCGATGCCGGTGGCGAGCTTCATCATTTGGGCATAGAGTTCATCGTCGGAGGGCGGGTATTGGTCCTTATGCGTCTCCGCGAGTTGATAGTCTTTTTCGGTTTCCGCGGGGTGTCCTAGTCTTTTACTGGTCTCGCCCAGGCCGAACCAGGCGGATCCGAAGCTCGGCCACGCCTCGGTAGCGCGGCGATAGAGATCGTCCGCGGCGGCGTAGGCCTGCTGGGCGAACTTCACGCGCCCGAGCAGGTACAGAGCCTGTGCCGAACGGGGGTTCTGGGCAAGGAAAGGTTCGAGCACGGCAGCGCTTTCGGAAAATCGTCCCAGTTTCAGGAGCAGGCTGGCTTTTTCGACAACGGCCGGCGCGTAGTCCGGCCGAATCCGCAAACCTTCGGAAACCGACGCCAGAGCCTCATCCAACTGGCCGTTCTTCTCCAGGCACAGGGCCAAATAGTATCGCCAGCGGAACTCTTTCGGGTCCAGCCGCACGGCGCGTTGATAGGCGAGCGCCGCGGGTTGATACAGAGTATGCGCTTCCAGCACCATGCCAAGATTGCCCGAGGCCTCGGCGCTTTTCGGCTGAGCGACCGCTTGATCCCGCGCCTTTACAAGGGCGGCTCGTACGTCCGCATCCAGACCCTCCACGGTAACGGCCGGGACGGGCGGAACGGATTTCGAGCACGACATTGCTGTCAACGCTGCCAGCGTGCCCATCAACGCGGCCAGTGTGACTGTGGCGATTCCCCGCGTCATGAAGTATCGCCATGATATCATCCCCGTTTACGGTGCATCGACGTTGAACCGGATTTTGTTCTTACTGCCTTTGCCCATGCTCCTGCTGGTCTGGTTATTGGCCTGCAAAACATCCCCTTCGCACCAAGCTCACCTCTTCCAAGACGTGGCCAAATCGGCCGGAATCGACTTCTGGCAGTATTCGGGCGCGACGGGTGAAATGCTGCTTCCCGAGATAGCGGGATCGGGCGCGGCGCTGATCGACTACGACAACGACGGCGACTTGGACGTTTATCTGGTCCAGGGGTATCCCACCGCTCCGCAAGGCAAGCCTTTGGTCCCGCTTCCGCCGGGCTGGAAACCGGGGAATCGCCTGTTCCGGAACAATCTCAAGGAAACCGGCAAACTGACGTTCACCGACGTCACCGAATCAGCCGGGGT
>JASHQT010000584.1 GCA_030039005.1 Bryobacteraceae bacterium | reverse complement strand
GTCATTCTTCTGGTGCGCTTCAATGAGGATCAAGGCGCCGTGGGCCTGACGATCAACAAGCGGACGGACATCCCGATTTCGCGCGCGTTCCAGGACCTGAAAGAAGCCAAGGGGCGCAGCGATCCCATCTACATCGGCGGCCCAGTGGAGCTGAACACCGTGATGGCGCTGCTGAAGACTGAGAGCAAGCCCGAGGGCGCGACCCGCGTGTTCGGCGACGTATATCTGATCAGCGACAAGGATCTGCTGACCCAGACGCTCGCATCGAAGGCCGAGGCGGCCGTGTTTCACGCCTACGTGGGATACGCCGGCTGGGGTCCAGGTCAGTTGGAGCACGAAGTCGAGTTAGGGGCGTGGCACATTATGCCGGCCAGTGCGGCGACGGTGTTTCACGCGGATCCGGACTCGGTATGGGAGCGGCTGATCAAGCAGACGGAGCTGCAAATCGCGCGCGAGGTCACTTATACGCCGCGACTCCGGTAACCCGCTCGCCGATCACCAGCGCATGAATGTGATCGGTGCCTTCGTACGTTTTTACCGTTTCGAGATTGCACATGTGGCGCATGATGGGAAATTCGTCCATGATGCCGTTGGCGCCCAGCAGGTCGCGGCTTAAGCGCGCGCATTCGAGCGCCATGGCTACGTTGTTGCGCTTGAGCATCGAGATGTGCGCGGGCTCGATTTTGCCCTGGTCCTTGATGCGCCCAGCGTGCATCGCGAGCAGTTGCGCCTTGGTGATTTCGGTGATCATCCAGGCGAGCTTTTCCTGGACGAGCTGATGGCTCGCGATAGGCCGGTTATCGAACTGCTTGCGGTCGATGGAATACTGGCGCGCGGTTTCGTAGCAATCCATGGCGGCGCCGATCACGCCCCATCCGATGCCATAGCGCGCCTGCGAGAGACAGCTCAAGGGCGCTTTGAGGCCTTGCGCCGCGGGCAGCATGGCGCAGGCGGGGACGCGGCAATCGGAAAGTGCGAGGCTGGAGGTGACCGAAGCGCGCATCGAGAGCTTGCCGTGAATTTCGGACGTAGTAAATCCGGGCGTACCGCGCTCGACCAGAAATCCGCGAATGCCTTGATCCGTGCGGGCCCAGACGACGGCGACGTCGGCCATGGAGCCGTTGGTGATCCAGGTTTTTTCGCCGTTGAGGACCCACCCATCGCCGTCCTCGCGAGCGCGCGTCTGCATGCCCGCGGGATTCGATCCGAAGCCGGGCTCGGTGAGGCCGAAGCAGCCGATGGCCTGGCCCGATTGGAGCTTGGGCAGCCAGTGCTCCTTTTGTTGGGGCGAACCGTATGTGTGGATGGGATACATGACGAGCGCGCCCTGGACCGAAACGAAGCTGCGCAGGCCGGAATCGCCGCGCTCGATCTCCTGCATGATGAGGCCGTACTCGACGTTGCTCAATCCCGCGCAGCCATAGCCTTCGAGGTTCGCGCCAAGGAAGCCGAGCGCGCCGATTTCGGGGATCAGCTCCTTGGGAAAGCGCGCGTCGCGGTAGCAATCGCGGATGATGGGGATGACGCGGTCCTCGACGAATTGGCGGGCGGTTTGGCGAACGAGGAGTTCCTGTTCGGAGAACAGGGAGTCGATCAGCAGGTAATCGACGCCGGGAAAGCGGGGCATGGGCTTATTGTAAGGGATTGATGCGTTCCGATGCAGTATGATTAACTAGTCGTTAGCTAGTCATTTTTGCAGGAGCAGGTTGATGGGAACGGTTACGGCACTGGAAGCAAAGACGCGATTTGGAGAACTGCTGGAGCGGGTTGCCCAAGGAGAAGAGATCGTGATTACGCGGCACGACAAACCAGTGGCTCGAATCGTACCGGAGGGGCGAGATCTCGAACGTGTGCGCAGAGCGGTGGACAATATGCGCAAGCTGCGTGAGGAGATGGCCAAACGCAAAGGTTTTAAGCCCCTCACCGACAAAGAAATCAAGGATGCGATCAACGAAGGGCGCAGGTGACCGCGGGGTTTGTTGCAGACTCGTCCGTTGCGATAGCTTGGGTTGTCCTCTCCCAGTCCCGTCCTGAGACGGACCAGCTTGCAGAAAAATTGAAGGCCGGCACTATGTTCGTCGTTCCCGTGTTGTGGGCCTTCGAAGTCGCCAATGCACTGCTCGTACTTCGGCGACGCCGTCGAATCGAGATCCATGAATATCAGCAAGGGCTGCATTATTTGAGCGACTCGCGGCCCCTGGTTGATGAGGAAGGACCTCGACTCGCATTCACGGAAGTATCAAAACTCGCGGCTGAGCACGAGCTATCGCTGTACGATGCGGTGTACCTGGAGTTAGCCCTGCGGCGCGGGCTGCCCCTGGCCTCACGTGATTCGGCGCTGAACAAGGCGGCCAAGCGCGTGGGCGTGCGAACGCTGCTTTAAACGTCCAAATTGCGGACGTCGAGCGCGTTCTCTTCGATAAATTTGCGCCGGCTCTCGACGTCCTCGCCCATCAGCGTGGAGAAGATGCCTTCGGTTTCGGCCAAGTCTTGCAGATCCACCTTGAGCAGCGTGCGGGTCTCGGCGTTCATGGTTGTCGCCCAGAGCTGCTCGGCGTTCATCTCGCCCAGGCCTTTGTAGCGCTGGATGGAAACTTCGCGCGTGCCTTCGCCCTTCACGTATTCCAGCAGCTCGCGCCAGTTGGCGCGCGTCTCGGCTTCGGATTTACCTTCCTTAATCGTCTTGAACGGCGGGCGGTTGAACTTGGCCACCTGCCGCGCGAGCGCCCGCATGCGGCGGTACTCGGGCTGGACGGCCAAGTCCACCGAGATGCCGCGCTCGGCGTTCATAGGGTCGTGGTAAATCACTTTCCACGCTTCGTGTTCTTCCTCGCGCTCGAGCTTGGCTTCCACTTTCGCCGCCTTCAGGGCCGCCAGCAGCGCTTCCAGATTGCTTTTCTCCTGGAAATCGGCCTTGGTATCGAGCTTCAGATCGATGTTGGCGAGCGCCTCCACCACGCGAGGGTCGCGCGTGCGGCGTTCCACGCGGCGGACCATTTGCTGCAGCTCATCGAGCGAGACCAGGAACGCGCGCAGCTCGGCGCCTTCCAGTTTCGTGCCGTCCATGGCTTCCACGATCAGGTTCTCGGTGGCGCGGCGCAGAATCTCGCGCGTAAATTCCTTGTCGTCCTTGATGTACTTCTGCGACTTGCCCTTCTTGATCAGGTAGAGCGGCGGCTGGGCGACAAAAACGTGGCCGCGCTTAATCAGCTCCTGCATATGGCGGAAGAAGAACGTCAGCAGCAGAGTGCGGATGTGCGAGCCGTCCACGTCGGCGTCGGTCATGATGATGATTTTGCCGTAGCGCAGCCGCGCCGGATCGAAATCCTCCGCGCCGATGCCCGTGCCGATGGCGGTAATCATGGCCCGGATTTCCTCATGGCCGAGCATCTTGTCGTAGCGCGCTTTTTCGACGTTGAGGATTTTGCCTTTGAGCGGCAGAATGGCCTGATAGCGGCGGTCGCGGCCGGATTTCGCGGTGCCGCCGGCCGACTCGCCCTCCACTAAGAACAGCTCGCAACGCTCGGGATCCTTCTCCTGGCAATCGGCCAGCTTGCCGGGCAGGCCTCCGGAATCCATGGCGCCTTTGCGGCGCGTCAAATCGCGGGCCTTGCGCGCGGCTTCCCTGGCGCGCGCGGCGTCGATGGCCTTGCCCACGATTTTTCGCATCACAGACGGATTCTTGTCGAAGTATTCGCCGAGCTTCTCGTTCACCAACCGCGTTACGTCGCCGGCGATGTCGCTGTTCAGCTTGCCCTTGGTCTGCCCCTCGAACTGGGGCTGAGGCAGCTTCACGCTGACCACGGCGGTCAAGCCTTCGCGCACGTCGTCGCCCGTGAGGTTCTTCTCTTTGTCGTCCTTGAACAGGCCGGCCTGCTGGCCGTAGTAGTTGATGGTGCGCGTGAGCGCGGTGCGGAAACCGCTCAAGTGCGCTCCACCGTCGACGGTATTGATGTTGTTCGCAAAGCTGAAGACGCTTTCCGAATAACCGTCGTTGTATTGCAAAGCGACTTCCATGGTCAGAGTGCCGCCGTTCGGAAGGTCCCGCTCGCCGTCAAAGTAAATCGGCTTATCGTGCAGAACCGCCTTGCCGCGATTCAAATGCTTGATGAACTCGGCGATGCCTCCGCTATAGTGAAACTCGCTCTGCTTAGCGGGGTCGACGCGTTCGTCGGTCAGCGTGATGGTGAGGCCTTTGTTCAGGAACGCGAGCTCGCGCAGGCGCTGGGCCAAGGTGTCGTAATTGAACACCGTGGCGTCCATGATGGTAGCGTCGGGCTTGAAGGTGACCTTAGTGCCGGTTTTCTTGCCCGCTTTGCCTTCCCGCTTCAAGGGCGCATCGGGGATGCCTTTGTGATATTCCTGCTCCCAAGTGTAGCCGTCGCGCCAAATCTCGAGCTGCAGCCACTCGGAAAGCGCATTCACGCAACTCACGCCGACGCCGTGCAGGCCGCCGGATACTTTGTAGCTGTTGGAATCGAACTTGCCGCCGGCGTGCAGCTTGGTCATCACCACCTCCGCCGCGGAGACGCCTTCTTCCTTGTGCATGTCGACGGGAATGCCGCGGCCATTGTCGGTCACGGTGATGGAATCGTCGATGTGGATAGTGACATCCACGCGGTCGCAGAATCCGGCCAGCGCCTCGTCCACGGAGTTGTCGACCACTTCGTAGACCAGATGA
>JASHQT010000583.1 GCA_030039005.1 Bryobacteraceae bacterium | reverse complement strand
CAGCGCGGAGCCAGTTCCCGCAGTGCGTGCAGCAGGAAGACCGAATCGGCCCCGCCCGAGACCGCGACCCCCACGCGCTGGCCGTGGGAGAGCATCCCGTTGCGTTCGATAAATTGGGCGATGCGGCCGAGCACGTCAGGCCTATTTTAGGCCGATGCCGCGCTCGCTGGAGCGGCCCGGCGCCGCCGCCCGCTGATCAAATACAGAGCCGCGCGCAAATCGAGTAAGGGATCATCAGACGGTTCGATGCCGTCCACGCGCGGGATGGGATCGAAGATCGTCCATTGCTGCTCGTGCGCGTCGTCGGGGACTAGAGCGTTCAGCGAGATCGCGCCGAGTTCGACCAGTTTCCGGTCGTCGGGCCATTGCTCGGTGGCGTCGTTCACCGCATCGCCTGGATTGGGAAGCTGCACCTTTACGCGCAGCCCGATCGGCCCCTTCGCCACGCGTGCCTTCACCTCATCGGAAAGATAATTGGCGCTCTTGGCCGCGGCGTCGGCTTCGCTGAGATATTGCACCGGAGCGTCGGGCACGATTTGAAACCGCCCGTATTGGCCGGCGCCGTCTTTATTGATGAAGCGCATCGCCGTGATGCCGAAATATGGTTCGGTGGCGAAACTTGCGGGCGCGGGCTTGGGCATTTGCACGAACGCGAGTGCTTTAGGATGGCTTCCGAGAAACGCTTCGAGCTGCGATCCGGCTATTTTGGCTGGATCACTGGCGGCCAGCGCCTTGAGAAACTCCAGAAATTCCTGCCCCGTCCGCACGGGAAATCCCTTGACGCCATGCGAAATGATGTCGGTATGAACGCGCTCGCCCAAATAGAAGCGGACCGCGCATCCGTGCGGGTGCGCGTTGGGATTATTGTCGGGGATCAGCGGAATGCCCGTGGAATTGGAGAAACGCACCATCACGGGGGTCGACGGCTGGTTCATGTGTGGCGCGCGCGTGAGCGACGCCGCGGCGGAGGAAGGCCTGAATGTGCCGGATAACAGGATGCCCTTGGCGTGCGCGGGCCGGAAGCCGGGATGTAGTCCAAAAATCTTGTCGAACTGCTGGAGCAGGTCGTTGGCGAGGGCGATCAACTTCTCATCGGAAGGCAGCGGCATGTGTGTACTATTCTCCCATGGGGTTCGATGCTCGCCGGGAACTCAGGGTGACACTCAGAAGATTCCGAGACAAGGAATGGACTGCTGGACAAGCACCGAACCCGCATCGGCGCGCTTGTCGGTCGCGATGCGGACCGCCAGCCCGCAATCCGAGCTGATGTGCCGCGGCTTGGTGACTAGCGCGCACGCGATTCCGGCCGACTTGAGCGCCTTCTCGGCGCGAAACGTCAGATACGTGCTCTTGAAGACGAAGATGCACGCCGGATTCATGCGGCCACCGTTCTATGCAGTGCGATGCGGCTCACCGCCTCCACCGCGCGCTCGACGTCTTCGGCCGTATTGAAGTAGCCCGGGCTCAGGCGCACGCCGCCCAGCGGAAATGTCCCGAGCGCACGATGCGCTCCGGGTGCGCAATGCAGGCCCACGCGCACCGCGATGCCGAATTCGGAATCCAGCCGATCGCCGATTTCGGCGGGATCGATGCCGTCGATGGTGAAGAGCACCACGCCCGTCTTACGCTGCGGATCGCGCGGGCCGTGGATGGTCACGCCGTCGATTGATTCCAGACCGTTCATCAACTGATCGATCAGCGCGACTTCGTGTGCGCGGATTTGATCCACTCCGCGCTCGATCAGAAACTCGACGCCCGCGCCGAGGCCAGCGATCCCCGGCGTGTTCAGCGTTCCTGCTTCATAGCGATCGGGTGCGAAATCCGGCATATCTTCGAGGTCCGACCGGCTTCCCGTACCACCGAAGAGCATGGGCTCCGGATTGATGTGCGGAGCGATGTACAGGAAGCCGGTCCCCTGGGGGCCCAGGAGTCCTTTGTGGCCGGGACACGCGAGCAGATCCACGCCCAGCGCGCCGGTATCGATGGGCACCGATCCTGCGGTTTGGGCCGCGTCAAGGAGAACTGGAACGCCACGTGCGTGCGCGGCCACGATGATTTCGGCGATGGGATTGATTTCGCCCACGACGTTCGAAGCGTGGGTGACCGCAACTAGCCGAGTGCGCGGGTTGATCGCGCCGGCGATCGCATCGGGATTCGTGGCTGCGCGTGTGACGGTCACGCCGCGTTGTTCGAGCGCGTGCAATGGCCGAACCACGGAGTTGTGCTCCATGTTGGTGGTGACGCAATGGTCGCCGGGTTGGAGTGTTCCGAGGATCGCGAGGTTCAGCGCGCCCGTTGCGTTCGGCGTAAACACGATGCGGTCGGGATTGGCAATGTGGAACAGGCGGGCGACGCTCTCGCGCGTTTCAAAGATGATGCGCGCGGCTTCGATGGCCATCGCGTGGCCCGAGCGCCCAGGATTTGCCGACCAGTTCCGCAGAACCGCATCGACGCGCTCGTACACTCGCGGCGGTTTGGGATGCGACGTGGCGGCGTTATCTAAATAGATCATATTAGTTAAGATCAGCCGGCTGTCCCTGCTCGCGCACGCGCAAAACCAGGCCCACGATGAGCACGAACGCCAGGCTCGCGAGCGCTGCGATTTTGCCCGCAGGCGTCGGACCCACGTTCGTGCTCCCGATTCCCCAGGTCTGGACTAGCGCCGCGCCGGCGAGCATCCCCGCCACGCACGCCGCGGCATCCGCGCTGCCTTGGCTTGCCAGCACCACTTGCCGGAACGGGCACCCGCCGATCATCACCGAAGTCACGCCCACCAGTCCCATTCCCAGAAAACTCCAGCTGTACGCGAGGTTCGATCCCGGCTGAGCTTCGATGCCTGGATGAAACGATCCGAGCAGCAGGCTCACGATCACGGCCGATCCGAACATCGCAAAAACACCCGAAGCAATCTTCCAATCGCGCGCGGCCAGGAAATTCCCGATGTTGCCCGTAATGCAGAAACGCGAGCGCTGCGCCAGCGCACCGACCGCCAAGCCCACTCCGAGTGCGATTGCAAATGGCGCGCGCTCCGCGCCCGGGCCGCTCACGCTCGATGCCAGCAGCGGCGATTTCACCAGCATCGCGATCAAAGTCCCGATCGCGATCAGCGGCAGCATCAAGCCGTTGATCAGTGGCATGGGCGCGGCTTCGCCCAAATAAAATCCGCGCTTCAGAAATTCGAAGCCCAGCCACACCCCGGCCACGAGTCCCACCAATCCACTGGCTGCGGTGAAGTCGCCCGCGCCCAGCCGCAGCGCCATGCGGATGGGACAGCCCATAAATACGCCGCACCCCACCATGAGGATCCCACCCCCCAAAAAGCGTAATACCGGCGACGATCCGCCTTCGGACCGGAATTCGCGCCCCAGGAACGCGACCAAAGCCGCACCCAGGATGAAGCCGATCAGCTCAGGCCGGACATATTCCATGCGCGGATTGCCGTGCAGGTTGAGCGCGCCGGCTAGGTTTTCCATGTAGCAGGAGATGCAAATCCCGGCGTTCCTTGGATTTCCGAGGAACGACAGCCACACGCCGAATCCGCCGATCGCCAGCCCGGTTGCGGCGACCAGCAGCAGATCCAGATTGCGATGCAGCCAACCCCGCGCTTCCTCCACCTGGCTATCCGTTTCCAGCGGGACGGGAATAGTCTGCGTTTCCATAAACCTAGTTGCACCCCCCCGCGAGCATCCGCTGCAGATACGCCGCGTCGTCCTTCACCGCGGTCTGGGCCGCGTCATTTCGCTCAGAATTTAACGTGATTTCGCACGGCGCCCAGCCGTGGGCCAGCACCGATTTGATCCCTTTGCCGATGTACTTGTCGGAGTTTAGGTCGGCGTATTCCGGGTCCATGACCACTGCGGTCTTAAACTCCCGGATGGCACTGGCATAGTCGCCGGTAGCGGCGTAGGACCTTGCGAGCAGCACATGGGGTTCAGCGATATCGGGATTCGCCGCCGCGAACTTCTTCAGTTGATCAATTGCTTTGTTGTATTTGCCTGCGTCGAAGGCGGCCCGCGCACGGCTGAGATCGCGGATGGCAATGCGGGTCGAGCTGGATGATCCCTGCGGTGCGGGCTGCGGCGCTCCACGCGACATTCCCACAAAACCGGCCGCCAGTAGTAGCCCGGCGCAGGTTGCGACCAAGATATCGAACCGGTCATACCTGAATCGTTTCCTCAATCGGCGCCTCCCGATGGGACCGGAAAGTGCACGCCGGGTTCCAGGAGGGGCTGGTACGATGGCAGCGCATGCGCGGGTGGCTTGGATTCATCGCCATTTACTTAGCCCTGCTGGCGTTATTTGTTTATGCCGGCGCGATCGCTCTAGATCGATATCCGGTGGGGGCGTGGGAAGCGGCTTCCATCTACGGCTGTCTGGCGCTGCTGTTCGGCCTTTATCTGGTGCCGGGATTTGCCGCACCGCTCGCCTGGTTATGGGCAAGATTGCACGGGCCACAGCGGGCGGCTCTGTGT
>JASHQT010000582.1 GCA_030039005.1 Bryobacteraceae bacterium | reverse complement strand
CTCACCTCGATCCGCGATGGCGTCCAGGAAAGCAGACTTGCCGTCCCGGCGATGCGAAGGCGAAATTGCAGCCGACCACGCCCGTTTTACTCAAACGACCTCAACATGCGCCTCTTTGACATCCCGGCATCCCCCGCGAGATGCAAACGCCATGGCGTCCGATCAGGACGAGTCCAATCTCCAAGAAATCCGCAGGGGAAGAGAATTGTTCTGTGGATGACGATCTTCGGTGCGTCCGCTGCCACCGCGCTGCCATGTTTTCAACGGGGACAAACCCCGATTCCAAACTGACTCTAAGAACATAACACCTTCACCCGGAGTTTGTAGTTTTCGAAGTTACGGAAGCCAAAGGCCTGCCGATGAATCAGCTCCATTTTGTTGTGGAAGCCTTCGGTGATCCCGTTGTTGCGAGTGAAGCGCCACATGGCGGCGATTTCCTGCGACCGCCGGTGATTTGCTGATCGCGCCGGCCTGTCTAATTTTCCGCAGGCCGGAGCGCTTTCTTCCGCGCCGATGGTACCGGCGCCCGCAGCGGCCTTCGCGTCCGCCGCACCAACTCGCGCGAGAGATGCCGGACGGCTCGAAAATAGCGCGCCTTCGCGGCCGGTACGGAGATGGAAAGCTGCCGCGCGGTGTCCACAATATCGCGTTCGTCGAAGGCGCGCAGGCGCAAGACATCCTGATTGGAAGGATGCAGGGACGACATTGCGTCCTTGAGTATCCGGCTGGCCTCCCGCTCCTGATACTGGCGGTAAGGCGAATCGCCCGCGGTGGCGGTCGCTAATTGCTCCAAGTGCTCGACTTCAAAATACGACAAGCGCGAGCGGGCTTCGCGCCGCCTCCGGCCGCGCACTTCATTGAGTGCGATGCTCATGAGCCAGGTCTTGAACTTGGCCTGAGCCCGGAAATCGGCGAAGTGGATAAACGCCTTGGCTGCTGTTTCCTGCACGATGTCCGCGGCATCGAAGTGGTTGCCGACCATCCCCAGAACGAAGCGGTTCAGCGCCAGCAAGTTGGTTTGAAGCAAATCGGCGAATTCTTGTTGATTGGGCATCGGATTCCTGTTCTATGGGTTTGTCTACCTGGAGCGCTGGATGCATCCGGATTGCCAGCGCTAAGTGATTGATTCAGCAACGACACCTGCGTCCGGCGTGTCGAACAGCCGACTGCCTGTCGTAACACGACATGGGAAAGCCTACGGGTGAGCTACATCGCGCCGGCGTATGCGAAGGCATCGCGCCGGTTGTGGTTCACATCCGCCATGCCGCCGTGGGAGTCCACGGCCGACCTCCGCAATTGCAACGCGCCGCGCGAAATCCCCAGTTTCCGCATACGCGCGATAAGAGTTGTTCTCGGCAGCCCTAGTTTTGCCGCAGCCCCTTCACGGCCGCCCACTACCCAGTTCACGCGTTCCAAGGTCTCGGTGATGTGGACGCGTTCCATCTCGGCCAGCGTCCGGTTCGCGGCGGGAATGACCGACAGGCCCTCCGGCGGGACTAGATCCGGCAGCCGAAGTTCCAGGTCGCGCCCTTCCGTTAGAAGCACGGCTCGCTGAATGACGTTCTGCAGTTCGCGAATGTTTCCCGGCCACGGGTAGTGGCATAGGGCGTCCATCACGTGTTCCGGGACATTCTCAACCCCTTTGTTCATCCGCACGGCGAATTCGCGCATAAAATGCCGGACCAGGACGGGAATGTCGTCCACGCGCTCGCGCAAGGGCGGCAACTGGATGGGAAACACGTTCAGGCGGTAGTAGAGGTCCGCGCGAAAGGTGCGCTCCTCGACCATCTCCTCGAGATTCTGATTGGTCGCGGCGACGATGCGCACATCCACGTGAATGGTCTGCGTACTTCCCAGGCGCTCGAACTCCTGCTCCTGAAGTGCGCGCAGAAGTTTGGGTTGAAGCTCGAGCGGCAGTTCCCCGATCTCGTCTAGAAACAGCGTGCCCCGATGGGCGGCCTGCAGCCGGCCGATCCTCTGCGTCAGAGCGCCGGTGAAGGCCCCGCGCTCGTGCCCGAATAATTCGCTTTCCAGAAGCCCGGCGGGAATCGCCGCGCAGTTCATGCGGATGAAGGGGCCGTTCGCGCGCCGGCTGCGCGAATGAATCTCCTGGGCGATGAGTTCTTTTCCGGTTCCTGTCTCGCCCTGAATCAAAACCGCGCAGTCGGCGGGCGCTACCATTTCCACCTGTTCGAGAGCGGCCAGGAATGGGGCGCTCTCACCGATCAATTGGGATTGCCTGGAGTTCGACATCACATCATCTCCTTCTCAAGAATTGCTCTCATCCGTCCGCTTCAAAATCGATCGCTGATTGGATTGTGCCCCAAAGAATTTTTTCGGAAAACCCTAGAAACAGGCAGCGGGGAATACCACCATCGTGTGAGCCGCAGATCAGTGGGTGCCCGGTACCTCGATCGAGTTATGCTGCCATCCCGTACGTTGGGTATGCTGCCGCCTCGCGGAGGAGTTAAGGTATTACATGTAGCTGGAGCGCTCACGCGCGCGTCGCGGGACCCGGCAGAATCGAGCGTCGAAACATGAACCAGCCAACGATTCGAATCCTCAGCGTCGACGATCATCCCCTCTTGCGCGAAGGGATCGCCACCATCATCAATAGCCAGCCGGACATGACGCTGGTATCGCAAGCCGCGAGCGGCAGTGAGGCGATTCAGCACTTCCGCCTGCATCAGCCCGACGTCACCCTAATGGACCTGCGGCTTCCGGACCTGAGCGGGATTGAAGCCATGATCGCCATCCGCTCCGAATTCCCTGAAGCACGCGTCGTCATGCTTACGACGTTCGAAGGGGACGTCGAAATCCAGCGCGCATTGGAAGCCGGAGCGCGCGGATATTTGCTCAAGAGCATGCCTCCCAGCGAACTCCTGCAGGTAATTCGGCAGGTCCACGCCGGCAAGAGGCGTATTCCCCCGGAGATCGCTGCTCAGCTCGCCGAGCATCTGAGCGACGAAAGCCTGACTGCCCGCGAGATCGACGTACTGAAGCATGTCGCGTCCGGCAACAGAAACCGGGACATCGCGGGGCTGCTGGCGATCTCGGAGGAAACCGTCAAGGTTCACGTTAAACACATCATGGAGAAGCTCGGCGCCAAGGACCGGACACAGGCCATTTCCATCGGCGTGCGGCGGGGAATTATCCGCCTTTGATCCATCGCTTCCCCGAAAGTGTTACGCCGCGATTACGGGACTTCGGGATTCGCGCGGCCGCCGAACTCCCTAAGCTGGGTGTAGGCTGCCGATCTGGCGGCCGGAGAGGCACGGGGAGAACACTGGGACGCTTATTTTTTGCATTTCCGTCCGGGTTTCCAGGAATTGCGCTGTTAATTCTGCGGCTCGTCTTGGGGTTGGCGGTTGGACTTCGGGGGGTCTGCTATCTCCAGGTTCCGGATCCCCAGCCTGTCTCGTGGGCCCTCGGTCTGTTTGGCATAGTGGCCGCCGCTCTGCTGATCCTGGGGTTCCTGACGCCGTTCGCCGGCGCACTCGTCCTGGTGCAGGGGCTGGCGATCCGGATTTCCTGGCTTCCGGAGTGCTCCGGCAAGGCGGCGGAGTCCTCCATCGGGCTGCTGTTCAGACTCGCCGTCCCGTTGGCGATCGTTGGGCTCGGACCGGGTGCGTTTTCGCTGGATGCCCGCAAGTTCGGTCGCCGGGAAATCATCATTCCGCCCGGTTCTCGATCGGGATCGCGGCCTGTTTAGGCGAAGAGGACGCCCACATACCTCGGATGGCCATATACCTCGAAAGAAGTACGGAAAAACCGTGCGGCCGAGGGATGGGGACACTTCTTCGTCGGGCTAACATTAAACTGTCGCGGCGCGATATTTCGTACCCGATCGGCTCGCGCGAGTCCGCGGGATGGCTGCCGAAAAACATTCCGTCCCGGCAGTGCCCCGAACCCTTGGCGGTCGCATAATGGGCACATGGTTTGGCAAGTTTCGATGGCTAGCGGGCGTTGCACTGGCTCCAGTTCTCATTCTCCAAACACACGCGGCCGTCGCGCGGCCTGAATTTCCCAACGGAGCGGACTTCCATCACACCGAGTGGAATGGCCTAGGCGCGGTCTTCGATATCAAACAGTCGCCGGAAGGCTATCTCTGGCTTACCACCTCACGCGGCGTGGTGCGGTTCGACGGCGTCCGCTTTCAGTCCGTGGAGGAGGTGACGCGCGGGGCGGTGCGCGCCAGCGAGATCGACTCTGTTTTCCTGGCTTCTGACGGCGGTCTGTGGCTCACAACAGAGGGCGCTGGACTTCTGTTCTGGAAGGACGGGCGCCTGAAGAACTTTCCCGATCGGCGCTGTACTCCGGCGCGCAAACGCGGAAAGCTTATCGAGGATCGCGACGGCTCGCTGTGGGTGCAGGCCACCGCCGGTCTGTTCCGTCTGCGGGGCGATGTCTGCGAGCGGGTGGGAGCCGAAGAAGGATATCCCGGCGGTTTCCCCGCCGGGCTCCTGCTGGACAGCGACGGTACGCTGTGGGTCAAAACACGAACCAGCGCTCTTCTGTTTTTGCCGCGCGGCGCTTCCAGATTCCAAGCCACTCAAGCCGGTGAAGGCCCCTCGACCGATTACGCATACCTGCATGAAGCGCCGGACGGCGCCATCTGGCTTTCGGACGATCAAGGGCTCCGCCGGGTGGCATTCAAGCTGAGCGCGGCTCCCCAGCCGCGAGAGCAGTACAAAAGCGCGCAATACAAAGGAGGGACGCGGTTCGGCGACTTCAGCTTCGGCCCGGACGGATCGCTTTGGGCGGTGACCCCGCAGGGCATTCGAAGATTTGATCACGTCGATCGATGGCCCAGGCCGGTGGCGACTCTGGCAGCTCCCGGCGAAACCTTCACGCCCGAGCAGGGTTTGAGTTCCGATGCTGTCTGGACGATTCTGATCGAGCGCGAGGGCGTTTGGGTCGCCACCAATTCCGGTCTCGACGCGCTGCGCCGCACCGCGCTCACCACCGTCCGGCTTCCTCCTGCCCAGGAGCACGAGTTTAGCGTCGCCGCGGGCGACGAAGATTCCGTGTGGACCGGGAACAGCAGCCTGCCCCTCACCCATATTGCAGCGGACGGTGCCATCACCAGCTTTTCCGATATCCGGCAGGTGCAGAGCGTTCGACGCGATCACAATGGCGCCATCTGGGTGGCTGGAGCCGGCGACTTCCATCTTTGGCGATCCTCGGGCGGCGGATTCTCGGGCCTGCACTATCCCGGGGAGAGCCTGGATCCCGTGGTGTTCAGCGCTTCGGATCGCAACAACGAACCTTGGATCACGACGCTGAGCGGCCGAGCCTATCGACTATCGCGCGGCGCGTGGAACGACGAGACGCAGACCTTGGGGAAGAAGCCGGGCGTGGTGGGCGCGATGGTGGACGACGCTCGCGGCAACGTCTGGTTTGCATTTTCGAACAAGGTCGTCGAGTGGGACGGGCGAACGTTTCAGCGCTGGGAATTTCCCGACGGACAGCGCGGTGTTTCGGAAAATACGATGGCGGTGCGCGGCGATCGCGTCTGGCTGGCGGGGGCCGGCGGCGTCCAACTGTTCCGGCAAGGGCGCTTTTATCTGATGCGCTGGAACGATCCGAACCTACCGGGCCGCTTGTCCGGCATTGTCGAAACGGAAAGCGGCGATCTTTGGCTGAATGGATTCTCCGGAGTAACCCACGTTGCCGCCGCTGAGCTTACGAGGTGGCTGCAAGATCCCAGACGGCAAGTTTCCGGAGAACGCCTCGACGAATTGGACGGTCTTCCGGGTCTCTCGGGGGAAATACTGCCGGAACCGTCGCTAGTCGAAGCTCCCGGCGGAAGACTTTGGTTCGCCACCACCAAGGGGATCGCCTGGCTCGAGCCCGCGACATTCGAGCAAAATCGCAACCGCGTCCCGCCGCCCGTGATTATCTCGGCGGTGGTTTCGAACGGCAAGACCTACGCGGGTTCGCATGCGCTCACGCTCCCCGCCTATACGGAGAACCTGGAGATCGATTACACGGCCCTGAGCCTGGCCATTCCGGAGCGGGTGCTCTTTCGGTACAAGTTGGATGGCGTCGATCGCACTTGGCAAAGTGTCGGCACACGCCGCGAAGCATACTACACGAAGCTTCGCCCCGGCTCCTATCGATTCCAGGTCGTCGCGTGCAATAACGACGGGGTCTGGAACCAAGCAGGCGCCGCTCTCGACCTCAGCGTGTCCCCCGCCTGGTTCCAAACCGGTTGGTTCTTTCTGTTGTGCGTGGCCGTCGGAACGCTCCTTGTTACGGCGGCCTACCGGCTACGCGTGAGGCAGATCGCGGCCCGCATCAACGCCCGCTTCGACGAGCGCCTGGCGGAACGCACGCGTATCGCACAAGAATTGCATGACACTCTGCTGCAAGGCTTCCTTAGCGCCTCCATGCAGGTGCATGTGGCCGCGGATCGCCTACCGGCGGATTCCCAAGCCAAGCCGCTGCTCACCCGGGCGCTGGAGCTGATGGGTCAGGTGATCGAGGAAGGCCGCAACGCGCTCCGCGGACTGCGCCTTTCCGACTGCCTGTCGCTCGACCTGGAGCAGGCGTTCGCCAGAGCCGAGCAGGACCTCGGCGCACAGATCAAAAACGACAATCCGGTTTTGTCTCGCGTAGTCTCGGAAGGCCAGCGGCGGCTGTTCCATCCGCTGCTGCGCGACGAAGTGTATCGGATTGGCCGCGAGGCGCTGACCAATGCATTTCGCCACGCGCGCGCGGGCCACATCGAAGTGGAATTAAAGTACGACTCGCGGCAGTTTCGCCTGGTGGTCCGCGATGACGGTTGCGGCATCGAGCCCGGCATTTTGCAAAACGGGCGCCACGGGCATTGGGGCCTTTCTGGAATGCGGGAGCGGGCAAACCGCATCGGAGGCAAGCTGCATGTTTTTAGCCGGGTGTCCGGGGGCACGGAGGTGGAACTGACGATTCCAGGCCGCGTCGCGTTTCAGGATCAACCCACCGGTATGTTCCGCGCGCGCCGCCCCGGTGCGGACGCAAGCCGCGAAACACATTTCGCGCCAGCCGACGATCGCCGATGACTGATCCGGTCCGCGCCAGCATGCTGCTTGCCTTGGCCGGTTGTCTGGCTTGGGGGCAGGGCATTACGGGTGTCATTTCCGGCGCCGTCACACCGCCGAAAGCCGCGGCCGCGGCCGGGGTGACGATCACGAACGCCGAGACCGGGGTGGTCGCCTGGTTCGGTAAGCCCAACCTGGCAGGCGTTTATCGCGCACCCGATCTCGCGGCTGGACGATACAACATCGATGTCACGGCGGCAGGATTCAAGCGGCAGCAGGTTTCCGATGTCGAACTTGCCGTCGACCAACGCGTCGACATTCTATTTGTCCTCGAGGCGGGCCGGGCAGCCGACGCGATCATCGTACAAGGGCGGACGCAAGGTCAATTGGAGCCCGACAGTTCATCGGTTGCGACCGCCATTACGCCGTCCGAGCTCCAGGATCTGCCGCTCCCCAGCCGCAATACGCTGAACCTTCTGGCCCTCACTCCCGGCGTGTCGGCGGGCGGCGATATCACCAGCCAGGCAGGGCTGAATTCGTCGCAACTCTCCATCAATGGCAGCCGCACCCTGAACAACGATTTCCTGATCGACGGCGTTTCCGTGGTCAGCGGCTCAACCGGCGCGCCGCAAACCTTGCCGCCGGCCGACTCCATTCGCGAATTCAACGTGCTGGCAGCTTCGTATTCCGCCGAGTACGGCCGAACCTCGGGCGCAATGATTACGCTGATCACCAACTCCGGTACGAATCTCCTGCTGGGGTCCGCATACGGCTACTTTCGCAACGAAGACCTGGATGCGAATAATTTTTTCAACAACCTGCTCGGAAAACCGCGCCCGGAAGATCGCTACAATCTGTTCGGCGGCAAGCTCAGCGGGCCACTCCGGATCCCCAAGGTCTATGACGGAAGAAACAAGACCTTCTTCTTCGTGAATTACGAGGGATTGATCCAAGCCGCGCCGTATAATTTGACTTCCACGGTTCCCTACGGTGCTTATGCCGCGGGGAACTTCTCTGCGTCTCCGACGCCCGTTTACGACCCATCCACCAAAGCTCCGTTTCCGGGGAACGCAATTCCAGGGAGTCTGATCGATCAGGCGGCGCTGAAAATTCTCTCGCTGGTCCCGGCGCCCAATTCCACCGGCATCCTGAATAAGACCGACAATATCGTCGCCGACAATTATGTTTCGATCGGCTCGAGCCATCCCACCGCCAACACCGGCGTCGCGCGCCTGGATGAAGCCGCCACCGACAGCCTGCGGCTCTATGGCACGTTCATCCACTACAACAACTACACGCCGATCCAACCCGTCTATCCGGGAAGCCCGCTCGAAAACGCGGTGGGGAGCACGGAAACCACCGGCTACGAATCGAGCACCGGCCTCACAAAAATCTGGAGCCCGACGTTCATTACGCAGGCGAGCTTCGGCTACTTCCGGAACAACGCCGAGATCGCTCCGCCCAGCCGGAATCAATGTCGAGAACACGCTAGGCATAGCAACGTCACACGGCAATGCCGCGCCCGAGTTCAATATCTCGGGTTTCTCGCAACTCGGCACCAACAGCAACACCGAGCGCACCCAGATTGACAACAATTATCAAACTTCCGTAAACAACAGCAAGGCGCTCGGCAATCACCTCGTCCAATTCGGATTCCAGCTTCGCAAGGATCAGTTTGACGACTTCAACCCCACGGCCGATGTGAACGGAAGCTTCACCTTCGACGGCTCGATCACGAACGCAAAAAACAGCTCGGGCGACCCGATTAACGCACTAGCGGATTTCCTGCTGGGCGATATCAA